>CAZJBG010000246.1:0-3113 GCA_964543925.1 uncultured bacterium | reverse complement strand
CTCGGTGTAGGAGGCTTCGCCGCCGAAATCGCAGATGTTTTCGTAGGGGGCGGCCCGGGCGGTGGGGGCGATCGCGAGAACAAGGGCGAGGGTCGTGGCGAGCAGCCCGCCGAAGATGCGGCCGGGGCGGCTGCCCCTGTCCGAAGTCGATCCCGCCGGCGGTGCCTTCACGTGTCTCACGTCGCTCTCTCCTTGTCCCTCAAGCCCCTCTGCCGCGCTTCCCCTGGCGGCCCCGTGGGCTCGGTTATGTGGTCCCCGCTCAGTCCCTGTGTCGCTGTCGCCGGGCCCGTTCCCATGACGGGCCGGGGCTAGGGGCAAGATAGGCGTACGCGGTCGTCCTGTCAAGGCACAGAAGAGGCCCTCCTCACAAACCCCCGGGGTCAGGGAGGCGTGGGGGCGCCGCGCGCCGCGGCGATCAGGCGGTCGGCGGCGGTGTGGAAGGAGGGCCGTATGAGAAGGCTCTTGGGCGCCGGCGCCTCGATGTAGCGGCGGTGTGGCGGCGGCACCCGCCTGGCGGCGCCCAGCAGCGCCCGGGCCTGGGCGTCGCCTCCGGGTATCGGGTCACCGGGGCCGGCGATCACCGCCAGCCGGGTCCGGGGGGGGATGCGGGAGAGCTCGGCGGCGGGGATCTCGCCGGTCGGGGGGTTGCGGGCGGGGTAGACGGCGAGCACGGCGGCGGGGCTCGGCAGCCCCTCCTGCGCCGCCGTCGCCGCGTAGTCGAAGGCGAGGGCGCCGCCGGTGACGTAGCCGATCGCGACCACCGCGCCGGGGTCGGCATCGGCGGCCTCAAGGCCGGCGCGAATCCCCGCCAGCGCCGCGGCGCGGAAGGTCTTCGGCTTGGCGCGCAGGCGGCGGTAGGCGGGGTAGACGATCGTGTTGCCGCGCCGGGCCAGGTGGCCCAGCCACTCGCCGTAGGCCGACGGCGGTTCGGGCAGCCAGCCGTGCAGGAAGACGACGGCCTGACGCGGCGGGGGCTTGCCCCTGCTCCAGAGCAGGACCGCGACGCCGGCGCCCGCCCCGACGGTGCGCTGGTGAAGCCCCGCGATCGGGCGCTGCGGCCCGAACCACCTCACCTCGGCGCCCTGCCCCGCCGGGCCGGCCTCCGAGCCCCCGCAGCCGGCGAGGGTCGCCGCCGCCAGGACGGCGAGCGCCAGCAGGGGCGCGATCCGGAGGGTCTTGGTCTGCGTCATCTCCCGTGGCTCCTGTTCGGGGGCCGAAACCGCCGAGGGGGCCGGCGAGCGCCGGCCCCCTTCGTGCGGATCGGATTTGGTCTCTTACGGGTTGTTGGTTTGCTGCGGGTTGCCCTGCCTATTCGACTTGGAGTGTTCCTGTTGGGTCTTTGTAGTTCCCCTCGAACTGGGCGGGCGAGGTTGCCGGCATCAGGCCGAGTTCTTCGCAGTCTCCTGCAGCGCCTTCGGATTTAATGTCGAAGTGCACCTGGCCGTCGACACGAAGGACCGAGGTTTCATCTACTTTTGTGAAATCGCCCATCACGACTTGTTGTTGGTCTGCCGAGGCGATCAGGAGTGTGCATTCAAATCCTCCCGCATTAATTTCGACGTCGAGCGCTTTTTGCGGGACGCTGATCGCGAGGACGACGGGGTCCACTCCGGGCCGTTCGACGGCGTAGAACGCTCCCGACCAGTCTTCTACGTTCAGCGGGTCTTGTGGTGTGACAACGACTGTGCCGACTGGTTCTTGCAATTTGTTCCGCACGAAACATTCTTCGAACGTCGGTTGCGTCATTTGCACCGCTACGGCCCCTGGGCCTGTCGATTGGGTCCCAACTTCTGTTTGGTTCTGGTTGAAACTTTGGGCTCCTTCTGCAGGAACCGTGATGTCCGTCGCGGAGGTGTTACACGCGAGGCTGTTTCCGGCGAACGCGTTGTCCGCGGTGAACTTCGAGTCCGTGCTCGTCACCGTGACTGTTCTTTCTGCTTCTGTTCCGGTCGCCGGCGTGACTATCGTCGCCGAGACGCTGGAGGCCGCGAAGGCCATCGTCGCCATCGCCGCGAGCGCGACGAGGAGGCCGAGGCCTAGTTTGCTGTGCTTCATCTCTGTGCTTCCTTTCGATCTGGCGGGCTCTGCCGCCCACCGGTTTGCCGCGCCGGGGCCCGGGCCTTGGCCCAAGGGTCTCGGCGCCTTTGCTTCCCACGTGCCCCGTTGCCGCTCGGATCGCCGAGCGGGGGCTGCCGCTCCCGGCGGCTGCGTGAGTGGGTCCAGTGCGCCTCCCTTCCGTCTTTGGCTGCCTCCCCGTCCTTCGGGGTGGCGCAATGCATACCCGAAGCGGGGCAAGTAGTCAAGTAATTCAGAACAATTTAACATTTGCGCGCGTTTAGCGCGGCCCGGTTCCCGCTTATCGCCTGCAAATCGGCATGGGGCGGATCTGCGCGCGCGCGGATCGGCGCGCGCGCGGATCGGCGCAAACGGCTTCGAAACCGCCGAGGGGCGCGAGATCGTGGCGCCGGGACAGTCGGGTCGTTTGCCCGCTACGAGCGGAAGAGGACCTCGTGGAGGCCGTCGACGAGGCCCAGCGTGAGGCGGCGGTCGCCGACGATGTGGAGCCCGTCGGGGTTGCCGTCGATGATCGCTTCGAGCCAGGCGGCGGTGGGGGCGAGCGCCCAGGTGGGCGACCGCGACTCGAGCCGCGTCACGCAGGAGGCGACCCTGCCGCGCTTCACCGTCACGTGGACGCCGGCGGCGTGTTGCGCGGCCCCCTCCCCCACGTCGACCTCGAGCTGGCAGGAGCCGCCGGCGCTCGCGGGGAGCCTGACCAGGGGCGTGACGAGCAGGAAGGCGGCCTCGATGTCGATCCGGACGATCGGGGCGGTCCTGGTCTGCGTCATCTCCCGTGGCTCCTGTTCGGGGGCCGAAACCGCCGAGGGGGCCGGCGAGCGCCGGCCCCCTTCGTGCGGATCGGATTTGGTCTCTTACGGGTTGTTGGTTTGCTGCGGGTTGTCCTGCCTATTCGACTTGGAGTGTTCCTGTTGGGTCTATGTAGTTCCCCTCGAACTGGAAGGGCGAGGTTGCCGGCATCAGGCCGAGTTCTTCGCAGTCGCCTGGAGCGCCCTCGGATTTAATGTCGAAGTGCCACTGGCCGTCGACACGAAGGA
>CAZJBG010000245.1:2654-3119 GCA_964543925.1 uncultured bacterium | reverse complement strand
CCAGGAAGCCGTCGTGCTGCTTGTTGGCATAGCTGTGGATGATGCATTCGTCCACCTCGCCGCCCACCTTGCACACTTCACCGATGGAGGTCCCTTCGTAGATCTTCGCGCCAATCTTGATAGTGCTCTGCTTGCCGACGTAGGCCGGCCCCTGGATCACGGCCTGGGGCATGATGGTGGCGTGCTCATCAATGAAGATGGGGCCTTCCCCGGCGTCGAGCACCACCCCCGGCCCGACCTTGGCCCCCGAGGCAATGAAGATGTTTTCCTCACCCATGAGATGAGCGCCCCGGTGAACCTCCCCTTCGATCCGGCCCGGCTTGGCCAGCAGCTCGAAGTCGGCCACCAGCTGGGCGGCATTATGATGAACCAGGTCCCAGAACCAGGTGATGAAGGTCGCCTCGACCTGCTCCTCGGCCAGTTTGGGAAAACTCGCGTGGGTGATGGGTGTCTGCCAGTCCATTT
>CAZJBG010000245.1:0-2644 GCA_964543925.1 uncultured bacterium | reverse complement strand
CCATTTTCCCCAGGTTCGCGCCGCTCAGGCGCGCCGCCACCACCTGGTCCCCGGCCTTGTAGACCCGGTCCGGCCCCGCCAGGCCGATTTGCCGGGCCAGCTCACCGTTCCAGATCACGCGGCCGTTCACGATGAGCAGGCGCTCCCCTTCAGCCTGGTTAACCGTGAATCCCGGACTCTGCTCGGCGACCAGGGGGGCCAGGTAGCTCCGGCAGCCCAGGCCACCGGTTTCCACCCCGTAGGCCTTCAGGATTTTCTCCCGCAGGGTCAACATGCCGCAGCGCAAGTCGTACACCGGGCGCAGCCAGGTCAGGGGCAATAGCTGCTCATAACCACTATCCTCCAGGATAAACAGTCCCATCTTGCCCTCCCCGCCCAATAGCGATCTATGATTTGCTGGGCTTGTTATCGTAGACCCACCGGTAGTAATCGTACAGTTCCAATGCGCCGGCCGCCGGTTCGTCCAGAACAAAGATGGCGTTCTGATGGAGCTGCAGAGCCGAGGCAGTATTCATCGAGGTGACCGGTCCCTCAATCGCCTTGGCTACCGTGGCCGCCTTGCTCTCACCGCTGGCCAACAGGATACAGGTCCGGGCCTCCATGATCGTACCGACCCCCATGGTGATCGCATACCTGGGGACCTCTTTTTCATTTTTGAAGAAACGGGCGTTGTCATCGATGGTCTGCTGGGTCAAGGTCTTCAGCCGCGTGCGGGAGCCGAGGGATGATCCGGGCTCGTTGAAGGCGATATGCCCATCCGTGCCGATCCCCAGCACCTGGATATCGATGTCGCCATAGGCCTCGATCTCGTCCTCATACCAGCTGCAAAATGCCTCCACATTCTTCGCCATTCCGTTGGGGATATGGACGTTCTCCGGATTGATATTGACATGGTTGAACAGATTTTGCCACATGAAGTAGTGATAGCTCTGGTCGTGGCTGGGCGGCAGGCCCACATATTCGTCCAGGTTGAAGGTGATGACCTTGGAAAAGTCCAGCCCTTCATCCTTGTGCAGACGGATCAGTTCCTTATATAGCCCGAGGGGGGTACTCCCGGTGGCCAGCCCCACCACCGCATTGGGCTTGTGGTATAAAAAGTCGGCGATAGTGGCGGCCGCTTCCTGGCTAATGCCGTCGTAATCGCTCTTGATGATAACTTCCATGGATCAGCACTCCTTTAGGTGTAGACTATATTCCCGGGGGTGAAGGGACTCGCCCGGTGATGATCGGTCATCAATTTAGACAGAACGGGAAGATGACTATATGATTTTTTAAGCCGCGGTTCAAGGCGCCCCCATCCACCGCCCGGCGTCGCTCCCCCTCTCCTTCAGGAGAGGGGGCTTCACGAAGTGACGGGGGTGAGGTAGGATTCGACTGGGGGCTTTATCCTTCTTTCGCTTGTATTACTAAGTGAATCCCCCCATATTCCATCGGTTCACCACCCCGGATAAATGCCTGAACCCACCTCCAAATTCGCCGTCTTCATCGCCGAGCTCCGCCGCCGCAGGGTGTTCGGGCCGATCAGAAACTCGCCCCCTTGCGCTAGCGCCAAGCCCCCTCCCTTTAAAGGGAGGGGGAGTTACGAAGTAACCGGGGAGAGTTTGCAGGAACGAGCCAGTGCCCGAACCCACCTCCAAATTCGCTGCCTTCATCGCCGAGCTCCGCCGCCGGAGGGTGTTCCGCGTGGCGGCAGCGATGCATGGCGGTGTGGCTTTCGTAATCACCCCGATTAAATGATGGCTATCAATGAGAGGTACGTGATGAAGCGCGTCGTTCGCAGGGCAGTTTGGATGGGACTGGCAGCGACCGTCGCCGGGTTACCCATTCACGGCGGCGATGGGGTACACGCAATGCACCGGGCCTCAGTCGGGGCGGTCTCCCAAGCGCCGACACCGGCGGACTCCATCGCCAAGAGCCAGCGTGGCGCGGTCAGCCAGCGGATCGCCCGGACCGAGGTTTCCCTGAGATACGGCCGGCCAGTGGCCCGGGGCCGGGAGCTGTTTGGCGCTCTCGTGCGGTGGGGGCGAACCTGGTGTCCCGGGGCCGACTCGGCCACGACCTTCGTCACCTCCACCGACATCCGCGTCAATGGGGAAACGCTGCCGGCGGGACGCTATTCGCTCTGGGCCCAGCCGAACCGGGACCAGTGGACCGTTATTTTCAACACGGTCGCCGCCGTCTGGCACACCCGTTACCCGGGGGCGCGCCGGGACGCTCTGCGCCTGACTGTGACCCCACGCGAGGGGGCGCACATGGAAACGCTGGCCTTCTACTTCCCGGTGGTGGAAGGTCGCGAGGCCGAACTGGTTCTCCACTGGGGCTCTACGGTAGTCCCCCTCCGTCTGGAGGCGCCGTAAAACGAAGGATCGGTTTGCGGGCCGTACAGTGAATCGGGATCGCACGAGCCGGTGTATGTCGTCAAAGTAAAGTCGTCAAGCCCGCCTTTCGGGCCTGAGTTAGCCTCATGAGTGGATGAGGGGCGGATGCGCTGGCCGGCGTCGGTAGATGAACGAACTACGAGCCATGTAGGGGGAATAAAACACGCTGAAAACGCGAACAGCCTTACTGCTCGGCGCCAGTGGTCTGGTGGGCGGACATTGCCTGCGCCTGCTCCTGGAAGATGAGGCCTACGGCAAGGTTCGGG
>CAZJBG010000244.1:673-3129 GCA_964543925.1 uncultured bacterium | reverse complement strand
TTTCAAAATGCCCTGGAAAACATCGGCCTGGATACCCGGGTCCTCACCGCCTTGACCATGGTCCAATTGGCCGAGCCTTACATCCGTCGGCGGGCGATCCGCCATCTGGAGAAAGGGCGCGTCATTATCTGTGCGGGTGGCACCGGCAACCCTTACTTTACCACCGATACTGCTGCGGTGCTGCGCGGCATCGAAATAGGCGCCGACATAATCATGAAAGGCACCAAGGTGGATGGGATCTACGATGCCGATCCGATGACGAACGCCCAGGCCAAACGATTCGAGCGGCTCACGTATGAGGAAGTCTTCCAGAAAAAATTGAAGGTCATGGATCTTACGGCTGTGACCTTGTGTATGGAAAATAAACTGCCCATTATGGTCTTTGATATCCAGCGAAACGGTAACATGTTAAAGGCTGCAACCGGGGATTCCATTGGAACTATTGTGACGGAGGGAGGTAGCCATGATCAATGAACTACACGCCGAATCCAAAACCCGCATGGATCAGGCCATCGAGCATGTTCGCCAGGAGCTGGCGACGCTGCGTACCGGGCGGGCAAACCCCAGGATGGTGGATTACGTCAAGGTGGACTACTACGGCAGCGCCCAACCGCTGAAAACCCTGGCCAATGTTTCCGCCCCGGAGCCCCGCCTGCTGGTCATCGAGCCCTATGATAAGACGCAATTGGACAATGTCGAGAAGGCCATTGCCCAGGCCAACCTGGGATTCACCGTGAGCAATGACGGCCATGTCCTCCGGCTGCCCGTACCGGAGCTGACCGAAGAACGTCGCAAGGAGCTGGTGAAAGTGGCCCATCACGCCGTTGAAGAAGGGCGGGTGACGGTGCGGAATATACGCCGGGAGGGCAATAACGAATTGAAAGCCCATGCCAAGGAACATGAAATTTCTGACGATAACCTCCACCGGGCCATGGATAATTTCCAGGAGCTCACCGATGAGCACATCAAAATTTTGGATGAGCTGCTGGCCACCAAAGAAAACGAGATATTAAACGATTGACCTATCGGCTCACTTAAAGAATCAAGCGCAAAAAAAGCGGGCTGAGTGGCCCGCTTTTTTTTATGACTGCCGGTCGCTGATGGGAAAAGGGGTCAGCAGCGGGAGTAGCCGCAGCTGGGGCAGGTGACACAGCCGCTCTCATGGACCACGTTGCCGCCGCAATCGGGGCAAGTGGTCATGAATTTGGATTCGGTGACTTCCCCGGGGGCATCTGTGGCGGTCACGGATGGTTCGGCACTGGTCAACAGAATCGTGCCACCCTGGTGGGTACCCCCGGCGGCGGGGCGGCCCGACCCCGATTGGTTCATCGGTCTTTTTTGCAGGTAGTCATCCAGGGCCTGCCCGATTGCATCGGGGGTGGAGAGGATGAGGCGGCCGTTTTCCCACGTCGGGTTGGGGCCGCTGATACCCTTGAGCTGCCTGACAACCTCCCCGGCGTCGACGCCCGACCTGAGGGCGAGGGAGATCAGCCGGCTGATGGCCTCGGCCTGGGTGGAGGCCATCCCCCCGGCTTTACCGATGGTCGTAAAGACTTCACACAAGCCCTCGTCGTCCTCGTTGATCGTGATATACAGATTGCCCTCTCCCGTCCGCACGCGCCGGGTCACCCCGTAGGTGATCTCCTGCCGGTGGCGGGGATGGAGGGCCTGCCTATGGGGCTCCGGATGTGCGTGGGCTTGGGCCTCGGCCTGTTCGGGCGCGGCCTGTACCGGATCATGGAGCTGGGCCGGGTCTTCAGCCGCGTCGGCCGCCTCGAAGGCGTCGGAGGCATCGTCCCGGTCCGCCGGGGCAGAGTCAGTCGTCCCGGCACCTTTATTCGGGGGCGGGTCTGAAATGAGGATCCCTTCCCGCGAACCTTCACGGTAAACGGTGATTCCCTTGAGCCCTTCGTGATAGGCCTTCAGATAGATGTCCCCCACGGTCTCCACCTTAATGTCCTCAGGCAGGTTAACCGTTGAGGAGATGGAGCTGTCCACGTACTTCTGGATGATCCCCTGCAGCTTGACCCGGAAGTAGGGATCGATATGATGGGCGGTCACCACATACTCAGGCAAGTCCTGGTCGGTGCCGAACAGGTTCTTGATCACCGGATGGTAGATGGTGTATTCCTTGAAGGTGTCACCGTAGCCTTCGTTCAGCTTGACGCGGCGCTTGTAGGAGGTGGCGAAGACGGGCTCGATGCCGGAGGTGACTTGGGCCACAATGGCCCCGGACCCGGTGGGTGGCACCGTCAGGATGGTGACATTGCGGATACCGTTCTCCCGGATGCGCTTGCTGATGGGCGACGGCAGGGTCTTCACGAACTTGCTTTTCCGGTAGCCGGGCCAATCAAAGTTGGGGAAGGGGCTTTTTTCCGTGGCCAGATCCACGGAGGTGCTATAGGCCGTGTCCCGCATGGTCTGCATCACTTCCTCGATGATGGCCAGAGCTTCGG
>CAZJBG010000244.1:0-663 GCA_964543925.1 uncultured bacterium | reverse complement strand
GCACCAACATATCGCCCAGACCGAGGAGGCCCAAGCCGATGCGCCGATCGTTGATCGCGTTTTCCCGCTGGATGGGGAGGGCGTGGCGGTCGATGTTGTAGTCGATGACGTTATCGAGGAAGCGGGTGGCCACCGCTGCCGTTTCCTGGAACGCTTCCATCATGAATTGCCCGCCGTCGTCCACAAAGCGCTCCAGGTTGATGCTTCCCAGATTGCAGCACCCGCCATCGGGCAGCGGCTGCTCGGCGCAGGGATTGGTCGAGACCAGGGGACTGCAGTACTCACCGTTGTGGTAATCGCGCATGGTATCCCAGAAGAGGAGTCCCGGTTCCGCACTGGCGTGGGCGGCGGCGATGATTTTGTCCCACAGCTCTTTGGCCGGCATGGTTTTATAGATCTCGCCACCCCAACGAAGATTGAAATCCTTATCATCTTCCACCGCGTGCATGAACTCGTGAGTCAGCAACACGGAGATATTGGAATACTTCACCTTATCGAGATTATTTTTGATGGTGATGAAGTTTTCGATATCGGGATGGTCCACCCGGAGGGTCTGCATGTTGGCCCCCCGGCGACCGTGCTGGGCAATGGTATTGGTGTTGACGCTGAACAGGTCCATGAAACCGGTGGGACCGCACGATTCCCCCCCGGTGCCGTGGATGG
>CAZJBG010000243.1:0-3137 GCA_964543925.1 uncultured bacterium | reverse complement strand
TCGCCCCACCTCTGGACGGCATCGGGAGCAAGGTCAACCGCGACTGGCTGGTGCGGTGGTTGAAGCAGCCCCATGAGGTCATGGGCCATCGTCGCATGCCGGCCTTCCCCTTGACGGACGACGAGTTGAACAATCTCACCGATTTCCTTATGGATCTGAAGAGTCCCACCGGTGACATCACTCTCGAACCCCTTCCCACAATCCTGGCGAATGCGGACTGGGACGATGCTCTCGTTCGACAGGGAACCCGCCGCTTCCGTGAAGCCCGCTGCATCAGCTGCCACCAGGTGAACGGCCGTGGGGGTCCCCTCGCCGCCGATCTGGGCACCGTGGCATCCAAGGTGTCCCCGGAGTGGCTTTATAGCTACCTGCGCAATCCCCAGGGAATGGCACCCGGGGTTCCCATGCCGCGCTATGGGTTCACCGATGAGGATGTCCTTGCCGTCACCGCCTATATCCTCAACGAGTTCGTGGATTGGGAGCTGGAAGAGCCTGCCGAAGAGACGCCAATCGCCCCGGCCCCCGATTATTATCAGCAGGGACTGAAAGTGTTGAATACGTACAACTGCCTCGGGTGTCATGAGCTCCAGGTACCGGGGGCTTCCCGGAATATGGGTCCCGATCTCACCGGGTTCGGTGAGAAGCCGCTGGTCGCACTGGAATTCGGTCACGCCGACATCGAGCCTAGCCGTTTGTCCTTTATCTATCATAAGCTGGTGGATCCGGGGCAGTTTCTCGATAACTCCCGCATGCCCACCTACAATTTTTCTCCCGCCGAGGCCCAAGCCGTCACCACGGCACTGCTGGCGTTGCGGAAGAAGGTTCCCATAATGGCAGTAAAGACGTCAACGGGCGAGTCCGCCGTAGCGCCGCCTAGGGGGCAGGTGGGCCGGTTGATCGAGAAGTACGCCTGCCTCGCGTGTCATGTGATTGGCGATGAGGGTCATCTGTTGGCGTCCAGCCTAAATCGCGAGGGGAGCCGGGTCGACGCCGACTGGCTGCAGGACTATTTCCGCGTGCCATATACCCTGCGGCCGACACTCACCGAACGCATGCCCAACCTGTTCATGAGCGCTGACGAAATCGACCAACTGGCCGACTATATTCAGCTCGTTTTTATCGATGATGCTCTGGATGAGGTTCAGGTCCCCATAGGCGATGAGGCCAGTGTCCAGCGGGGGAAAAAATTGCTCCATGAAGTCTACGGCTGCCAGGCCTGCCACCAGGTGGCGGGTCAAGGAGGCTACGTAGGGCCGCCCCTGGACCTCACCGCCCAACGCTCCAAACCGGGATGGATATTCGCCTGGATCAAGGACCCCCAGCGTTACCGCCCCGACACCATCGATCCCAACCAGGGTCTTACCGATGAGCAGGCCCTGGACATCGCCGCCTACATCATGAGTCTCGGGCAGGATTCGCCATGAGCTCGCGGTGGGTGGCCACCCTGCTCACAGCGTTCCTGCTGGCGAACTGCGACGGTGGGCGTCTTCCCGATAAGGATCTATCCAGGGCGGTACCCAGCCGATACACCCTCACCTATCGTCAACGGCAAGGGCGGGTGCTCTTTAACAAGTACTGCTCCGTGTGTCACGGCGATGAGGGCCTCGGCGATGGTTTTAACGCGTACAACCTGGAGCCCCACCCCAGGGACCTGACCGACCCGGCCTATATGAGACTCTATTCCCGGCAAAGGCTGGCCGAGGTCGTTACTCAGGGGGGCCGGGGGATCAACAAATCCACAGCCATGCCTGCCTGGGGCAACACCCTCTCGCCGTACCAGGTGGAAGATCTGGTGGATTACCTGTTGCTGCTCAGCTCCAGCCAGGGGGACAGTCCTTAAAACCTGCCGGTGGATGGACGATTTCTCCAGCTGATCGTTTAGCTGGGAATTATTTAATCTGCTCCCAATGACTCTTTGGGCAAGTTGGGGGTGTACTCAAGCAGGAATCGCCGCAGTCCTTCAAGATCGTCGGTGTTGATCATATCAACATCGGCGGTCACCAGCGCCTGCCAGATCGCCTCACGGGCAGGGCCGGGGGTGCAGGTAATCGTTGTGGGCATGTGCGCGTGGGAGGGGCACCGGTTTGGGAGTGACGAGCTGGTCACGCCCGGCCACCATCGGCCTGCATGCCGACCATGCCAGGAGTAACAGGGGCAAAACGACCCATGCACCTATGCGCCTACCCATTCCCGGGTTCCAACCCTTTTGCAGGCGCGTCTATATCCGTCACCATTACCAGCGCACGGTGGCGGGGAAGAATTCCGCGATCAATTCCATATAAAACGGTTTGAGCTCGTCAACCGTGGCGGGGTCGTCACTTTTCGAGTACAGGTCGTATTGACTGAATGTTTTCAGCCACTTAAACATCTCCCGGTCATGGTCATTCATCAGTTGGGGGTACGCGTTCTCGCGATGTCCGGGATAAAAGGAGTGGTAGCGAATGATGTAAGGCGCCGGGTCCGGCAAATAGTCTTTGACCACCTGGTAGAGGTACTCGTCATGTCCCCAGGCAAACTGTACGTTATCCAGCCCGCAACCTTCCTCGTAAATCCCGGTCAAGGTCTGATACGCCGGGTTCTTTGAGTCGGGGTTCCGCGAAAAATACTCACTGAAGACGATCTTGTCTGAAAACCCGCAGCCCACCGGATAGGTATCGCCGACCACCGCCCAGGACGGCTCCCCAAAAAGGCCGAGAATTTTCCCCAGATCATGGATCAGTCCCGTCAAGATGAACCACCGTGGATGCCCGTCCTTGCGGATGGCTTCGGCCGTCTGCAGCAAGTGATCCAGCTGGGGGAGATCGATATCCGGATCGCTGTCGTCCAGGTAGGTATTGAGGTATTCCATCGCCTCCCATAGCCCCATCTTTCGTTGGTTCAGCTTCAGGAACTCCTGTTTTTTTCGCAATACGAAATCAAAGGTTTGGTTGATGTGATTGAGCCGATAAAACGCCTTTACGCTACTGCGTGTTTCCTTCTGGTAGAGACGATAGGTCTCCTTGGGCCTGCCGGAAGGAACCATATTGCCGGTGTCGCCGGTATGGGTTGTCATCAAGATGTCTCCAAAATGGGGTGGTTTCGGGTAAGAATTTAATTATGTCCAGGCTGGAGCATGCCCAAAATAAACCTTACTGCGG
>CAZJBG010000242.1:909-3157 GCA_964543925.1 uncultured bacterium | reverse complement strand
ACCAACTACGCCGCCGGCATCCAGGACCGGCCTTTAAGTCACGATGAAGTTCTGGCGACGGGGCAACGGGTTAAGGAGACCTTCGCAAGTCTGGTGCGGGGGGTACTGGATAAACTTGGCACATAGGCGCATCCCCGCGATACACCGCCGCCGTTCCATCCGGCTGATGGGCTATGATTACCGCCAACCCGGCGCCTATTTCGTGACTATCTGCACCCACCGGTGGGAGCCACTGTTTGGCGAGGTTATCAATGGGGAAGTGCAACTGAACGAATTTGGAGAAATCGTGGCCCAGGAATGGTATCGAACGCGGGAAATTCGCCATGAAATTGAATTGGATGCATTCGTCGTCATGCCGAATCATATCCATGGTATCATCATGATCCAAGATAATGTAGGGGCGCACGGCCGTGCGCCCCTACGACGTCCTGCGCGATCATTAGGATCGTTAATCGCTGGATACAAATCCGCTGTCACCAAGCGAATCAACATAAGTAGACACACACCCGGCCAGCCTGTCTGGCAACGTAATTATTACGAGCACGTGATTAGAAATGATACAGACCTGAATCGAATTCGGGTCTACATCCATTTCAACCCCGCCGGGTGGCAGCTGGATAAATACCATTCCATTGCCAACAGGCCAACGGGCTTTAACCGATTAACGACTTGATTGCACGAAAAAAATCGTGACCACCGCCAAGGACATCCTGACGCAGCTCAAGGCCCTGGGCAACGAAGAGGACCTCACGGGCATGGCCCGCTACGGCATCCTCACCGACCGGGCTTTCGGCGTGAAGATGGGCGACGTGAAAGCCCTGGTGAAGGCGCACAAAGGGGACCACTCCCTGGCCCTGGAGCTCTGGGCCACCGGCTGGCGGGAAGCGCGCCTCCTGGCGGCCTACATCGCCGATCCCCAGCAAATGACTCCGGAGCTCATGGACAGTTGGGTTCAGGGTTTTGACTCCTGGGACGTGTGTGACACCACCTGCGGGCAGCTCTTGGCCCATACCCCTCACGCCTACGACAAGGCCCTCGACTGGTCCCTTGACACCCGGCTGTTCACCAGGCGGGCCGGGTTTGCCGTTATGGCCGCCCTGGCACTCAAGACTTCCGGCCTTGAGGACGAAGAGTACGAATGGTTTTTCAACCGCATCGTGGGCGCCGGGGCTGATGACCGGGACCTGGTGAAAAAAGCCGTCAACTGGGCCCTGCGGCAGATCGGCAAGCGTAACCTCGCGCTCAATGCCCGGGCCATGGAGGTGGCCGAGGATCTGCTGGCTACCGGCTACCATGCCGCCCGGTGGATCGCCACCGACGCCCTGAAAGAGCTGCGTAGCGAAAAGGTTCAGGAAAAATTGCAACCCAAGGAGAACACGAGATGACAGCCCAAACTGCCACCCTCACCCGCTGCTGGGGCGATGAGGATCCCCTGATGGCCGCCTACCACGATAACGTATGGGGCGTCCCGGTCCACGACGACCGCACCCACTTCGAGTTCCTCCTCCTGGACAATTTTCAGGCCGGCCTGTCCTGGCGCACCATCCTCAACAAACAGGAGAACTTTCGCCGGGCTTTTGACGGCTTCGACCCGGTAAAAATAGCCGCCTACACCGACGCCGACCGCCAGCGATTGCTGGCCGACGCCGGCATCATCCGCAACCGGGCCAAGGTAAAGGCCGCCATCACCAACGCCCAGGCTTTCCTTAAGGTCCAGACTGAGCACGGCTCATTCGACCACTACATCTGGCAGTTCACTGGCCACAAAACGCTACGCAATCCCAACGGGGTCACCCTGGAGACCATGCCGGTTACCACCCCCGAGTCCGATGCCATGAGCGCGGACCTGAAAGGGCGGGGCTTCAAGTTCGTCGGGTCCACCATCTGCTACGCCTACATGCAGAGTATCGGTATGGTGGATGATCATATGGTGGGCTGTTTTCGCTACGGGAGGATGAGACAGTTACCGTACAAGCTTAGGTGAGTGCTCAAACAATTCCCCTTTCCCCTGACGCCGGAGCCTAGTGCAGATACACCAGCTTGCCCAACTGTCGAACCTGTTGGCCGCTGATGGTGATGCCTGCCACCACCGAAAAATAGACACCGGATCCCACCAATTTGCCCGCGTCATCCCTGCCGTCCCAGCCAACCATAATCGTTCCCTGAATCTGGTCCCTATATACCAGAGTGCGGACCAGCTGTCCCCGCACATTGTAGATGTGAGCCGATAAGGTGGTTGGGTATCTGG
>CAZJBG010000242.1:0-899 GCA_964543925.1 uncultured bacterium | reverse complement strand
CGATTGATTCCAAAATTTCCCGCCGGGGCTTCGGCTCCCCCAGGTAGCGATACCTGATCCGATGTGTCGGTTCATTAAATTGATTGATCACCTCCACCCACACAAAATGAACCCGTCCTCTGGAATCTACCGCCAGATCAAGGCCATTAGCCAATATGGTATCCAGTGTGGTGTGCTCCATAACGGTGTGTATCGGCCCTCGGTTCGCGGAGGATATGGTTGCATATTCAAGTATAGTATAAACAGCACTCTGCACAATTCGTCGCCAGAAGATGTGGGCCGTGCCCGTCTGGTCGACGGTCATGAATGCGTCGACCATCATTTCGCTGACCGGGTCAATTTCCATCACACTAACCGGCTCGCTCCAAGTGAGGCCATTGGTAGATGAGGCATAAACCAGCGCTTCAGGGAAGACACTCCGCTCACCGACCTCGAACCATAACAGGTGCCGTATACCGTTGGTACCGACCAACAACTGGGGCTTCGCGGGGATTCGCGTTGGTAGTGGATCAACCTTCACCGGCTCTCGCCAAGCACCATCCATCCCTCTTTCAGTATAATAAATATAAGGAGGGTCTACATTAAGGTTAAGATTGTCCGTGGGAGATTCGCCGACAAATGCCAGGTGAAGATTGCTGTCCGGCCCATACTCCAGTGCAGCATCCGTTTGCCAGGCTTCACTATCGCTGCTCCACATTGGAAGGGGATGATAGATTTCCCCCCAGCCAATGGCACTTTTTTCAGCCATGAGAATGCGATGGCGAAAAAAAGAATTGGTGAGTAGAGCCTGGGCACCATTAGATCCAACGGCGAAAGAGAGAATATGGAAGCCTTCTGCAGGGGGAGGATCACGCCAGATCAATTCGGGCGATGACCAGGTGCCATGTTGCAAAGTGACC
>CAZJBG010000241.1:2308-3160 GCA_964543925.1 uncultured bacterium | reverse complement strand
TCCTGGAGCGGCAGACCGGGGAAGGGGCCTGGCCGGTCTACACCACCAACCGGGGCGTAGTGTCCCCGCTGAGCATCCTACCCACGGCCCTGGCGGCGATGGTCCTCAGCCGGGGGTATCGGTTGCTGGGCAATCCCCGGTACCTGGCGGCGGCAACCCATGCCCTGGAGTGGCAGACCCTGCGGCCCCAGGAGAGCGGACCGTTGGCCCATGGCCTGGTCCTGGCCGCTGTCCTGGAGCACTACGAGACGGTCCATGAGCAAGCATGGGTGGAACGGGCCGCGCAGGAAGGCCGGATCATCCTCGATCGCCAGCTGCCCAACGGGAGCTGGAACGACCCCGGCCCGCTACAGACTGACGAACACGCCGTGGTTACCGGGGCCCTGATCAGGTTGGAGCTGGCCTTGGTGGATGAGCACCCTGGCAAGCGGCGGTTACGGGGCGGGGTGAACGCGGCAGTGAATTTTCTCCTGGAAATGCAGCTGGACAGTGGCAATTTTGCCGCCGGACCGGCGGAGCTGTCGGCTCAGAAGGTCCCCACCTTTGAAGTGGAAGCGCTGATCCTGGCCCGCAAGGCGCGGCAGCTAGGGGGCTTTGACATGGCCATCAGGGGGGCGGTCCGCGCCTTGAATACCCACCCCTCAAACCGGTCTCCCCAGCAACCCGGAGAACCGGGAGGAGGGGCCGTTGCACAGGTCCCCTGGCGGGGGACCCAGGCCGGCCGGTTTCTGGCCATGGCCGTGGCCCTGGTGTGGTTCACCCAAACTCAGTCGCCGCTCCAGCCCGAGGAAGAGGGGGTCATGGCGCCGGGCGGGAGCGTCCGCAGCCACGACATCCTGCCCGGAGGACCGT
>CAZJBG010000241.1:749-2298 GCA_964543925.1 uncultured bacterium | reverse complement strand
CGGAACGGTGGTTCGATCTTTTACGGAACAAGTGAGTTGAACGCGGGACAGCCATGATATCGCCACATTCCGACAAGCCGACGCTGTTCCAGCAGGCCAGCGGCGCCCAGCTGCCGCCCCTGGCCGACCGCGTGCGCCCCACCAACCTGGACGACTTTGTGGGTCAGGATGAACTGGTGGGGCCGGGCCACCTCCTGGAAAAAGCCGTTGCAACGGGTCAGCTCTTCTCCATGATCTTCTGGGGGCCCCCCGGTTCCGGCAAGACCACCCTGGCCAAACTACTGGCCCGCCATTCTGAGGCCGCCTTTTATGAGATCTCCGCCGTTTCAGCCGGGGTGAAGGATGTGCGGGCGGTGCTGGAAGCGGCGGCCAGCAACCGCGATCTGGGTCGGCCGACCCTTCTATTTATCGACGAGATCCACCGCTTCAACAAGGCCCAGCAGGATACCCTATTGCATGCGGTGGAAGACGGCACGGTGGTCCTCATGGGCGCCACCACGGAAAACCCCAGTTTCGAGGTGATCAGCCCCTTGCTGTCCCGTTGCCGGGTGATCCGCCTCAAGCCGTATACCGACGCGCAGCTGGAGGCCATGTTGGACCGGGCCCTGGACGAGGATATTCTCCTGGCCCGCCTGCAGATCAAGCTGTCCGGCGACGTGCGGACCCTGCTGACGACCTCGGCCGGGGGCGATGCCCGCAAGATGTTCAACGCCCTGGAGATCGCCGTCGGTCGCCACGGCAAGGAGCCTGCTTTCACCCTGTCCAGGGAGGACCTGCAGGAGGCCCTCCAGCAGCGGGGGCTGCTCTACGACCGGGGGGGTGACTACCACTACGATACCATTTCCGCCTTCATCAAATCGGTACGGGGGAGCGACCCCGATGCGGCGGTCTACTGGCTGGCGATCATGCTGGAAGGGGGCGAGAAGCCGGAGTTCGTCGCTCGCCGGTTGGTGATCCTGGCCTCGGAGGATATCGGCAACGCCGATCCCCAGGCCCTGGTGATGGCCACGGCGGGTATGCAGGCGGTTCATATGGTTGGCATGCCGGAAGGGGGCCTGGTGCTGGCACAGGTGACGACCTACCTGGCTTCGGCCCCGAAAAGCAACGCCGCCTACCAGGCCCTCAACGCGGCCACCCGGCGGGTCAAGGAGGACGGGGCCCAGACCGTGCCGCTCCACCTGAGAAACGCCGTCACCAACCTCATGGCCTCCATGGACTACGGGAAGGATTACGCCTACCCCCATGACGATCCGGAACACTTCGTCCCTGCCCACTACTTTCCCGATGGCATGACGTTGACCACGCCGTTCTACCAGCCGACGCAGCAGGGACACGAAAAATTTATTCGACAGCGGCTGGAAAAACTATGGTCCGGCCGCTACTAGCACCGGCCTTTTGGCCACTCATGGTCTGGGGGCTGCTGGCCGGATTGGTTGTCGCCGCCCCCCCCGATGAGCGCCTGCGGCTGATTTCCGCCGATATCCTGGAGAACACCAACCGGGACGGTCAGGTGGTGCAGGTCCTTTCCGGGCACGTCACTTTCCAAAAG
>CAZJBG010000241.1:0-739 GCA_964543925.1 uncultured bacterium | reverse complement strand
TTCCAAAAGGGTGAGATGGAGCTGCGGACCGACCAGGCCGAGTATTTCCGCAGCCAGGAACGCACCCATCTGTCCGGCAGCGTCGAAATGGTGCGTCCCGGTGAGCGACTCACCTGCGATTCACTGGTATTCTACAACGGTGAGGATAGAATCCACGCCTGGGGCCAGGTGAGGTTTGTCCAGGATGACCGGACCATTCTCAGCCGGGAGTTTGTCTATTGGACGGTCCTTGATTCGGGCATCGCCCGGCGCGACGTGATCATGACCCAGGGCAACCGGCGGCTCACCGCCAGCGAGTTCCGCACGAAGGGAACCGACGGTCTGCGGGGCGCGTCCTTCGAGGCCTTCGGGGCCGTGGTGGTGGATGAGGGGAACCGGCGCATCACCAGCGAACGGATGGAGTATGATGATATCCGCGGCACACTGACCTTGACGGGTCAGGCCGCTGTACGTGAGGGAGACCGCGATTTGCGGGGGGAACGGATTCGCCTGGCCTATGATGGCGAACAGCTCCAATCCCTACAGGTAGCGGGGGGCGCTGAAGCCACGGCCCTCATTCAGGCCAAGTTATCAGCGTCCGGGGATGACTGGCGCACGTTCACCGAGTTGATGACCAGCCGGGAAATGGACGCCCGGTTTATCGATGATCGCATTGCGAGCCTGCGGCTACAGGGCATGGCCACTTCGATCTATCACGTCGTGGAGGATTCGGTCCTGCAAGGGATCAACCATGCCACGG
>CAZJBG010000240.1:0-3161 GCA_964543925.1 uncultured bacterium | reverse complement strand
CGGATGAGGTGGCGCTGATGCTGGAAAGTGCCCGCCGGGTGGACATTGCCCCCGGGTACGGCATGGCCGTCGCCCATGCTCAGTATGCGATACGGGACCTGATGGTCTTGCTGAATGCCAAAGGGGTTGAGGTCGACTTTGCGATACATCCCGTTGCCGGACGGATGCCGGGACACATGAACGTTCTGCTGGCTGAGGCACATATCCCCTATGATAATCTCAAGGATATGGACGAGATCAATCCCACTTTCGGGCAAACGGATGTGGTGCTGGTCATTGGCGCCAACGACGTGGTCAATCCCCTGGCGCGCACGTCCGATGCATCCGTTCCCATTGCCGGCATGCCGATTCTCAACGTGGATGAGGCCCATGCCGTGGTCGTTATCAAGCGCAGCCTGAGCCCGGGGTTCGCCGGTATTGCCAATCCCCTGTTCGCTGCTGATAATGCTCTTATGCTCTTTGGCGATGCAAAACAAATAGCCACGGAGCTCACGGCGGCGCTCAAAGAGGTCTAGGGAAGGTTCATGTGCCCAGCCAATAGGGCATCAAGACTGCGTTGCACACCGCGACCCGCTTATAGAGGAGGTAGACCATGCGATTAGTCAGTGATCTCTTGAAATCGAAAGGACACGAGATCTGGTCAGTTACACCGGATCGCCCGGTCTATGACGCACTCAAACTCATGGCGGATAAGAACATCGGGGCTTTGTTGGTCCTCGAAGGAGATCGGTTGATAGGCATTTTCTCGGAACGGGATTATGCCCGGAAGGTCATTTTAAAAGGAAAATCTTCCAAGAATATCCCGGTAAAGGAAATCATGAGTCCAGAGGTCGTCTACGTCCGTCCCGAACAGACCATCGAAGATTGTATGGCACTTATGACCGATCGGCATATCCGCCATTTACCGGTCCTTGAAGGCCAGCAGTTGGTCGGCATGGTTTCGATAGGAGATGTGGTCGGGTCCATCATCTTTGAACAGGGATTCGAGATCAAGCAGCTCGAAACTTACATCACCGGACTCCTGCACGGCTGACGATCATCCCGGTCAATAGACAAGCCGGTGATCGAGGGGTTGTTCACGACCCCACCTCGTTGGGACTATTCCCATCGCTCGCCCGGTCCGTTTCAGTCCCGCCCCTAAGCGGTGCAGCCCAGCTTAGCACCTTTCGATCCTTACCCACCGTTAACCTCCCCGAACGATTGGGCTGACCCGCACATCATCAGCCGTCACCCTCCCTGCCTAAAGTTGGTAGTAGCGAACTATACCGGCAGTGCGCGCACGCTTCCCGGCCGGACAGGTTCACCCCGCTCCGCACTCTCCACGGCGGCAAAGCACAGGGCCAGACTGTCCAGGTTGTCGGCGGCGTTGTTGCTCGGCTGGCGGTTCTCTTCAATGGCGCAGAGCAGCTCGGCCATGGTGCCGTGGAATCCGTTGGTGAACCAGGTGCCTTCGAGGTCCGGCGTTCCGTGACCACGGGACGTATGGATGGTAAGCGACTGTTGGTTGAAGTCGGGCCCGACACTGCTGATGGAGCCTTCGGTGCCGGCCACGAAGGTACGATCCTGGGCGCCGAAGCGGGTGTCGGCATCGAAGGACAGCGAGACCTGGGCGTCGGCGTAGGTGATCAGGGCCTGGGCCAGCAGCGGGGGTTGGGCTTTTTGGCTGGGCGAAGGGGTGCAGGTAGCGTACACGCCCTCGGCTGTGCGGCCCGCCATGATGCAGGCGACCATGTCGAACCAATGGATGCCAAAATCGTACAGGGCGATATGGCGGACGTCATTGAAGGGTGTGTCGATGATCCAGTTGTGGTCCCAATGGACAGAGAGGTGGGCCGCGATGGGCCGCCCGATAAGCCCCGCCGTCACCGCCTGGCGGATGTAGCTGAAGTGGGGCGACCACCGGCCGTTCTGGTTCACGGCCAGCTTCACGTTGCGGCGGCGAGCGAGGTCCACCAGCCGCTCTCCTGCGTCCAGATCGATGACGAACGGCTTCTGGCTTAAGACATGTTTCCCGGCATTGAGCGCCGACTCGATGATCGGCCCCCGCACTTCGGGATGGGTGGTGATGTCTACCACCTCGATATCGTCCCGGTCAAGCAGCTCCTGGTAGTCGGTGACCACCTCGGCCTGCAGATCGAACTCCTTGCGGCGAGCTGCGGCCCGGTCGGGATCGATATCGCACAGCGCAACGACGTTGTAATGGGCCGCCTGGTAGGCCCGCAGGTGCGATTCGCTGATGCCGCCACAGCCGATCAGCCCGATGCCGGGCCGGTAGGTCTTTGGATCACGGGGCAGGTACGGCAGCTCCGGCGCTGCCATGGGCTCGCTCACCCGCAGCTCAGCGACGCCATAATCATCCTGCTGCTTCTGCTTGTCGGCCGGTTGCGCGGCGCTCTTGGCCATGGAAGCCTCCTATGTATAAATGCTGATCATTTTACCAGTGGCAGCGTGCGCTTTTGCTTCGCACTGAGCACAGCGGTATCCACAATCTGCTGGCCGATACGGGACAGTTCGGTTGAGAAGGGACCCTCGATGGGCAGGTCATTTTCCAGGCAGTGAATCAGGTACTGGACCGGATTCTGGTAAGGCAGGTTCAGTGGGTCGACGGGGATGGCCTGACCCTCAGGCTGGTCGGGGGTCTGCACCCGGATGGTCGCCTCGTAATCATAACTGCTGATGGTGCCGCCGGTGCCCGCGATCACGAAGCCGCACTTGGGCTGGGGCTGGTGGGTCCAGGGATCGGTGAAGGTACCCCAGCGCGTCTCAAACTTGCTCAGGCCTTCCTCGTAGCGGGCCACGGTGATGCTATACTCGTCCACTTCCAGGCCCTGGGGCTGATCTGTGGTGGTGGTCACCTCAATGGGGGCCCGGCCGTCCAGGAACCAGGTGCCCAGGGTCACGCCGTAGCCCATATAGTCCAGGAGCGATCCGCCGCCGTGAGCCTGGCTGTAAAACCAGCTCCTGGCCTTCGCGCGGATGGCTTCTTCCGGTGAAATTTCGATCTTGTCCGCCGCATGATGCACCGGCCCCCGATTGCCATCGTAGTAGTGGACCTGGATGACACGCCCGATCCTCCCTTCATCAATGAGCCGCTTGGAGGTGCGATGGGGCGGATACCACGCCAGGGGCCAGTTGATGACCAACGTCTTGCCGGTGTTCTG
>CAZJBG010000239.1:0-3199 GCA_964543925.1 uncultured bacterium | reverse complement strand
AACGGCTCGCTCATCACCGCCGTAAAATCACTGGTCGTCATGAGCGGTTCGAAGCGAGCGGTCTCAGCCCGACTGGGATCGATGGCCGCCGTCACCTCGCTGGCGAACACCATACGCACCACTTCCAGGTCCGCCACCACGATGTGCTCCTCGTTGAAGCTCTGGATTTGGGGAAAGAAGGGGTAATCCACCATATTGCGCATCCGGAAGATGCCCCGTTGGGTTTCGACCGCCACCTGGCCGCTGACTCGGTCGGCGACGATAGTGGGCTTGATGTCCACCCCATAGTGCCGCAGCACGTCGGGAAAGTTACTCCTGATCCGGGTGCCGATCCCCCGGGACAGGTTCACATCCACCTGGTTTTGGGCCAACAGGAGCGGACGACCGGACATGACGTATTGGTCCAGGTTATAGAGTCTCGCTATGGCCAGGGTATCGGTCACGCCGTTCACCAGCAACAGGTCGATATCGGCCGGTACCGGTTGCTCCAGGTTCACGGTGCGTACGTTATAGGTTTGCCCCAGCACCGTCTGGATCTTCTGGTTCTTGCCTTCCCAGCGCGCTTCGGCAACGATCCCCACCGACCGTTTATCCGTATCGATGAGCTTCTTGATGGCAGAAGCCAGCTGATACTCCAGGCCGGAGGTCGTCTGGATGACCGGGAGCACCTCGCGTCTGTCTTCGTAGAGCATCGCCAGCCCCATCCAGACGTTCTTGATCTCCATCCGGTCGTTCTCGATGGCCTGCAGCTGCATGGGCGGTATGCCGTAGCGCTGGGCCTCGCTCTCCAGTTCGTCGTCATCCTCGGGGCGATAAAACTCAAAATGGAGCTTCCCCTTCGAATAGGCCTGAAACTCCTCGAGGATATCCTGGAGGTAGCGCCGGTTGTTGGCGTATTGGCCGGGAAGATTGTCGGAGAAATAGACCTTGGCCAGGAGCCGGTCATCCAGCTTGGCGATGATCGCTTTACTGGACTCGGACAGGGTATAGATATTGTTTTCGGTCAGGTCCCAGCGGAAAAAGAGCCGCCGGGAGACCAGGTTGGCGAGGACGATCATGCCCACCACCAGCGACAGATAGATCAGGAATGTCCGCAGGTTGGTAATCTTTTTCATCGCGGCTACCTCCACTTCCGCATTTCAAGCACTTTCACGGCCAGTATCAGAAATAGACCGATGGTGGTCCCGAAATAGATGAGGTTTCGGGAATCGATCACCCCCCGGGATATATTGGACAGATGATAGTCGATGCTCAGGAATTGGAGCGGGGCTCCGAGAAATGCGGGGGCAAAAATCAGCACCTTGTCCAGTATAAAGAACACAAACACGATGAGAAAACTGAGGATAAAGGCGGTGATCTGATTGCTCGTCACCGCGCTGCAGAAGATGCCCGCCGCCGCATAGACCCCCCCCACCAACAGCAGGCCCAGATAGCCGGCAAAGATGGCCCCGGGGTCCAGGTTGGTCGCCACCATGACCAGGGTGAGCAGGTGGAACAGGGTAAACAGGAGTCCCACACCGATCAGAGCCACGGCAGCCAGGTACTTTCCCACCACGATTTCCCAATCCTCCAGCGGCAGGGTCACCAGCAGCTCCATGGTGCCGGTATTTTGCTCCCGGGCAATCAGCCCCATGGATACGGCCGGGATGAAAAACAGATAGATGATCGGAATAATGGCAAACAGCACGCGCAGGTCGGACTCGTTGATGAGAAAGAACGAGCTGGAAAAGAACCAGCCGCCGATCAGGAGAAAGACCAACAGGGTGATATAGGCCACCGGGCTGTTGAAATAGGCCGCCATTTCTTTGCGGAAAATGAGTCCCACATGGCGCGCACTGCTCAGGGTTTGGTCACGCACGGGCGCCTCCTTGCTCGATGGTGAGGCTGCGGAAGACATCTTCCAGCTGCGCCTGTTTTCGGGACATTTCCAGGATGGTCCAACCCGATTCTACAGCATAGCCGAACATGTGCTCCCGCAGGTCATGCCCCGTGGCGTATTCCAGCTGGATTTCCACGGTACCCTGTGGCAGCTGCTTATGACGGATGCGGGTTTCAGGAAATTTGGCTGCCAGCCCCTCGATGGATTCTTCCGAGGCACTTTTTACCTCCAGGGTGAGTTGCGCCTTACCCTGAAAACCGGCCACGAGCTCCGCCGTGGTGCCGTTGGCCACCATCTTGCCCTGGCTGAGAATCACCATCCGGTCGGCCACCGCCTGGGCCTCCTGAAGGATATGTGTCGACATGATGACCGTCTTTTCCTTACCGAGCTGCTTGATCAGTTCCCGGATTTCCACGATCTGGTTGGGGTCCAGGCCCGAAGTGGGCTCGTCCAGAATCAGGATATCGGGATTGTGGATGATGGCCAGGGCCAGTCCCACCCGCTGGTGGTAGCCCTTCGAAAGTTCCCCCAGGGGGCGATGGATCACATCCCGAATACCGCAGGTCTCCAGGACGTAGGCCAGGGCCTCCTTGAACCGCCGGCCCACGATCCCCCTGACGCTGGCCACAAACAGCAGCTGGTCATAGACGGTCATCTCTTCGTACAGGGGATTCAACTCGGGAAGGTAACCGATGCGCGAGCGCACCTCGGAGGCCCGATCGGTGACATCCACATCGTCAATGGTCACCCGCCCCATGGTGGGGGTCAGATAGGTGGTAATGATTTTCAATGTGGTCGTTTTCCCCGCGCCGTTGGGTCCTAGGAATCCCAGGATTTCACCATCATTGACGGTAAAATCCAGGTCTTGGATGGCCCGGAGGTCGCCATAATGTTTGGACAGATTTTCTACACGAATCACGTCGTGCTCCTCTTGCTGTTTACCGTTTGGTCGTTGAGGTCAGATTGAGCCGGGGTCCGGCCTGAAAACTCTGGGCTATAAAAGCGCCGCGCCCTAAGAGGTTCCAAAATTTCGGGCTGAATTTAAACATTTTATTGCTCAGTCTAAACACTTTGCCCCGAAAGCGGCCCTATGCCCCCCGATATTCCGTACCTTCATTACCTCCATGAAAGGACATGATAACGAGCCAGTTTCCCTGGCATCAGTCCCGCCGTCCGGTGCTTCGCCGCCGCCCTATCAGCTGCTTTATGATGGCGACTGTGGCCTATGCCGCCGCTTCGTCACCTGGCTGGCATCAAGGGATCGTCACGGCCGCCTCCATCTGGCGGCTTACCAGGACCTCCCCCTGTCGGGCCAGGCTC
>CAZJBG010000238.1:0-3205 GCA_964543925.1 uncultured bacterium | reverse complement strand
AGGAGCTGTTCGGTCAATAGCCGGTAGTCCGCCAGCTGGCGGATTCGTAGGGGCGTATGGCTATACGCCCCTACCGGTGCACTCCTCACGTCATAAATTGACCGTCTGGTCAAATTTATGCTTGTGTTATTGACCGATTGGTCAGTAAATTAATCTAAGGCTATTAACCACCATGGCACCCCGTCCCAAAAACAGCACCAAGGAAAAGACTGCCGAGAACCGGCAGCACATCCTCGACTCGGCGGAAAAAGTTTTTGCGGCCAAGGGCTTTGACGGGGCCAACATGCGGGAAATCGCCGCCGATGCGGACGTGAATAAATTCATGCTCTACTACCACTTCGAGGACAAGCGGACCCTGTTCGAGCAGGTCATGAACACCATCATACAGCCGGCCTTTGCCCGGCTGAACCGGGCCATCGAGGGGGCCGCTGACCTGGAAGAAGCGGTAGCAAACGTCTATGATCTGTACGCCGACCTGCTCACCGCCCACAACGGGCGACTGCGATCCTTTTTGGCGCGGGAACTGGCCGACGGCGCCCCCCGCTTCGGCAAAGTGTTCAAGGTCAAGGGGCCGGAGATCGTTCTATTGTGGAAGCCCAAAATCACCGCCTACCTCGGGGTCGACGAACTCCCTTACCAGGACCTGGTGCGGGCGGTCATCAGCATCATGTCGACCACTGTGGCCACTTTTCTTACCGAGCCTGTGTTCCGCAACATCCTCGAAGTGTACGGGCTTTCGGCCAACGATCCGGAGCATCGGGAACATGTCATTCAATCGATTATCGGCGGACTGCGCTACCGCTTCACCACCGGGTGAGGCTGTCAATATTCATCGAAGGAGCTGCATGTGAAACGGCAATTCATCCACTGGACGATCCACCACCCGTGGCAATCGATTGCCCTGGCACTGGTACTCACCCTTTTGCTGGCATCGGGAGTTCGGTTTATTCACATCGAAGATGACCTGATGAAAATGCTCCCGGAGGATATTCCTTCCCGGATAGTCTGGAATGACATCGAGGAGCAGTTTGGGTCCACCGAGGGGGTGTTCATCAGCATCGGCAGGGAAGGACAATCGATCTACACGCCCGAATCCATGGCCCGGATATGGGACCTCACCCGCGCCTACGAAGACCTGGCACTCGTTGACGAGGTGCGCAGCATCGCTTCCATGAGCAAGATAGAAAGCGTCGACGGGTTTATGGAGGTCGATGACCTCGTACCGGCCAGGGACCTGACGATTGAGGAGATCGCCGGCATCAAGGCTTACCTGGACCGCAACCCGGTGGTGGCCAGGATGATGGTGGCCCGTACCGGCGATTTTGCCAACGTCATGATATTGGCCCTGCCGGGAACCCCCGACGAAGAACTGGTCTTAGCCATCCAGCAAGTTCAGGAGGAAATGGCGGCCGATCGCGATGCCCACATCGGCGGATTGCCCTATATCCGGGGCCTGATTGCCAAGTTTGTCCGCGCCGATGTTATCGGTCTCATGCGCATCGGCCTGGTCCTGCTGGTGGTGGTCCTCATGGCCAGCTTGCGCAGCATACCCGGTCTGGTCATGGTACTGGTCGTCATTATCCTTTCCGTTATCTCCATGATGGGCTTCTTCGGATGGATTTACCACCTGACCCAGGATGACCGCTTCAATTTCACCCTACTCAATTCCAACATGCCCATTATCCTCCTGACTATCGCCACTGCCGATGGCGTGCACATCATGACCCGCTTCTTCCGGGAGATGCGCAACCGCGGGGACGTGAGGGCGTCTGTAACGGCCACCATGGATGTGCTGATGCTGCCGGTCTTTCTCACCTCGATCACCACCATGGCCGGTTTTATCACCCTGGTCACCGCCCCCATCAGCTCCATGATGGGCTATGGCCTGGCAGTCAGTTTCGGGATCGCCTGGGCCTGGTACCTCTCCGTGACCCTGCTGCCCAGCCTCATGGCCCTGATAAAATGGGACCCGTCGGCCAAGGCCCTGACCCGCGCCGGACGATTCGAGCGCGGCATTCACCGCCTGGGTCAGACGATCCTGCTCAGGCCCCGGTTGGTCCTGGGCGCAGGGGCCCTGGTCGTCATTTTTTCCCTTATCGGCATCACCATGCTCCGGGTGGAAGTCAATATCGTGAAATTTTTCAAGCCGGCCTCGGCGTTGCGACAGAGCATGGAATTTCTCGATAGCCACTTTTACGGGGCCACCAATCTGGCGCTCAGGGTCAGGGGCGATATCAAGGACCCCGGCATCCTGCGAACCATGGAGGATTTGCAGACCCAGTTGGAGCAGGAGGGGGCCATTGGCACCACCTTTTCCCTTGCCGACATCATCGCCCAGCTCCACCGCGTCGTCATGGACGACAGCGTCGAGTATGAGGTAATCCCCGAGACACGGGCCAAGGTGGCCAATCTTCTGACCCTCTACGGCATGTCCGGGGACCCGGACGATTTCAACGCCCTGGTGGACTATGATTACCAAACGGCCCTGATCAACGCCACCATGAAGGTGGTCTCTACTGCAGAGATGGTCGAGATCGTTGACCATATGGAAGATTATCTGGCCGCGGGCACTCTCCCGGACATGGACGTCCAGATATCCGGCTTCCCGGTCTTTATCACCGAATTTACCCGACTGATTATTTTCAGCTCCCTGCGTTCCCTGGCCCTTTCCCTGGTGTTCGTGGTCATCATTTCCTGGATCTTCTTCAAATCCCTCCGCTGGGGCCTGCTCGCAGTAGTGCCCCTGGGCTCGGCCACCATTCTCAACTTCGGTCTCATGGGGTGGACCGGCATTGAGCTGAGCCACGTGACAGCCCTGCTCACCTCCATTATCATCGGCGTAGGGGTGGACTTCGCCGTCCACTTCATCGCCCAGTACCGTTATTTCATGGCCCAGGGTCTGCCCCGGGAGAAGGTCACCCAGGCCGCCATCGATGACGTAGGCTATCCCATCCTCCTCAACGTAACGGCGGTATCGGTGGGCTTTTCGGCTCTGCTGGCCTCCGAGTTCGTGCCCATGAACTACATGGGCGGCCTGGTGATCATCTCCATGATCTCCTGCGCTTTCGGGACGCTGACCATCCTGGCGGCCATCGTCCACCTCATGCGCGGGAAGGTGACGGCCTGATAAACGGTAAAAAAAGTTTCATGAATGAAAAAACTTCACACTGAAATTGAAATCAACGCATCCGCCAAACGGATATGG
>CAZJBG010000237.1:0-3207 GCA_964543925.1 uncultured bacterium | reverse complement strand
CGGGATACGTGGGCTACGAGGAGGGCGGCGAACTCACCGAACGGATCCGCCGGAACCCCTTTTCCGTCGTACTCTTCGACGAAATCGAGAAGGCCCACGCCGACGTGTTCAACGTGCTGCTTCAGATCCTGGATGAAGGGACGCTCACCGATAGTCTGGGCCGGCATGTGGATTTTCGCAATACCGTGATTATTATGACCTCCAACCTTGGCGCCCGGGGATTGGAAAGCGGTGGGTACGGCTTTACCCATACCGATGAGCCGGATGATAAGAAGATCAGCACCGATCTCATGTCCGAAGTCAAGCGCATTTTCAATCCCGAGTTCCTGAATCGCCTGGATGATATCTTCGTTTTCAATGCCTTGCGGAAGGAACACCTCCTCCAGATTATCGACCTGCAGCTGCGCGATCTCGAGCACAACCTGGCCAATAAGAACATGACCTACAGTATTACGCAGAAGGCCAAGGAGCAGATCATCGAGGAAGGATACGACAAGGCTTACGGTGCCCGCCCCATGCGCCGGGTGATCCAGACCAAGATTGAAACGGTCATCGCCGAAAAATTCCTTAAAGGGGAGTTTACTGACGGCGGTCATATCGACATCAGCGTGCGGGACAAAGAGCTCGTATTCGCCCAAAAGGTTTCCGGCATCGCAGACTCCGGCATCAAAATGGCAGAGGGCGCCGAATAAACGCTAGCTGCTGTTCCCCTCGTCGCTAAAATACGCCATAATTACATACGTTGCGATCATTTCATGCCATATGGTCAGTATATTGCCAGCGGCACTATTCTTGTACTTTCCATTTTTAGCATTTATTAGCATTTAACGGGAGCACCAAGATGGGAAAAATCATCGGTATCGATTTAGGGACAACCAACTCCTGCCTGGCTGTTATGGAGGGTGGTTCCCCTACCGTCATCCAGAATTCCGAGGGGGGGCGTACGACCCCCTCCATGGTGGCCTTCACGAAGGATAATGACCGCCTGGTGGGCCAGCCGGCGAAACGGCAGGCCGTGACCAACCCGGAGAGCACCATTTATTCCATCAAACGGTTTATGGGGCGTCTGCATAGCGAGGTGACGCAGGAGATGAAGGAGGTCCCCTATCAGGTGACCAAGGGCAAGCAGGGTGATGTCCGTGTGAAGGTGGGGAGCAAAACCCACACGCCGCCTGAAATCAGCGCCATGATCCTGCAGAAACTGCGGCAGAACGCCGAGGCTTACCTGGGCAGTAAGGTGACCGATGCGGTCATCACTGTACCGGCCTATTTTAACGACGCCCAGCGCCAGGCGACCAAGGATGCCGGCAAGATCGCCGGTCTGAATGTTCGCCGCATTATCAATGAGCCTACGGCCGCGGCCCTGGCCTATGGTCTCGACAAAAAGAAGGACGAGAAAATCGCCGTCTTCGATTTCGGCGGCGGGACCTTCGACATTTCCATCCTTGAATTGGGGGAAGGGGTGTTTGAGGTCAAGTCCACCAATGGTGATACCCATCTGGGCGGGGACGATATCGACCAGGTCATCATCGATTGGATGGCTGATGAGTTCCAGAAGAACGAAGGGATTGACCTGCGACAAGACTCCATGGGACTGCAGCGGCTCCGGGAAGCGGCTGAAAGGGCGAAGATGGAGCTCTCCACCCTCCTACAGACCGATATTAACCTGCCGTTTATCACCGCGGACGCTTCCGGTCCCAAGCATCTGAACCTGCCACTCACCCGGGCCAAATTCGAGAGTCTGGCAGCTGACCTGTTTGGCCGGCTGACCAAGCCCTGCTTCAAAGCCCTTGAGGATGCGGGCATGAAGCCCAGCGGCATCGACGAGGTCATCCTGGTCGGTGGTTCCACCCGGATTCCCAAAGTGCAGCAGATTGTCCAGGACATATTCAGCAAGGAGCCGCACAAAGGGGTCAACCCCGATGAAGTGGTGGCCCTGGGCGCCGCCATCCAGGGAGGCGTGCTGGGTGGTGAGGTAGACGATGTCCTCCTGCTGGACGTGACCCCCCTCTCCCTGGGGATCGAGACCCTGGGTGGGGTGATGACCAGACTTATCGAGCCCAATACGACGGTGCCTACCAAGAAGAGCCAGGTATTCTCAACGGCCTCCAACAACCAGCCGTCGGTGGAGATCCACGTCCTGCAGGGCGAGCGATCCATGGCTTTGGACAACAAGACCATCGGCCGGTTCCACCTGGACGGCCTGCCGCCTGCTCCCCGGGGGATTCCCCAGATCGATGTGAGTTTTGATATCGATGTCAACGGTATCCTGCACGTCTCGGCCAAAGACAAGGCCACAGGCAAGGAACAGAGCATCCGGATCGAGGCCGCCAGTGGGCTCTCCGACGAGGAAATCGAGCGTATGCGGCAGGATGCTCAGGTCCATGAAGATGAGGATAAGCAAAAAAAGGAAGAGGTGGAGCTGCATAACAGCGCCGACCAGCTCATCCATCAAACAGAAGACCAGTCCAAGGAATTCAAGGAGAAACTGTCCGACGAGGATCAGGCCGGCCTGGACGAGGCGCTGGAGAAGCTCAAGACGGCCAACAGCGGCTCCAATAAAAAAGACATCCAGGACGCTATCGATGGGGTGAACCGGGTCTGGTCGGAGCTGGCGACGAAGATGTATGCTGAGACCAAGACCGGTGAACAGGATCAGCCGGAAGCGGATACAGCGGATACCGGTGAACCATCCAAGGGCAAGGGTGATGATGGTGAGATCGAAGATGCCGATTTCGAAGTGGTAGATGATAAAAAATAGATTTCTACGACAAAACAGGCATGGAACGGGTGACAAACCATCACCCGTTCTTTTTTTTATATCATGGCGAGAGCCGTTCTTTTTTCATACATTGGCAGGGAGTCGTAACTTTCCGCTCTAGATGCCGAAACAGATGAAGTTGTTGCGAAATACTCTCAGTGCCTTGGGAAAAGCAATATTGCTGCTGCTGTTGGCTAGCTTTACCCTGACCTTATTTTTCCCCGGCATCTTCACCAAGTATCTCCAGATTTATGCCAACCGTAACTATTTAGCCCCCCTGGGCCTGCATGTTTCCTATCAAGGCTTTGCCGGAGACCTGTGGGGCACTATGGAATTTCAGGGCATCACGGTTGCCGCTGAGGATGCGGCGTTCAGCCTGAAGGCCACCAATGTGGAAATGAACATCGATTTCCTTCGCCTGTTGCGGCGGGACCTCTCCTTCGACC
>CAZJBG010000236.1:0-3227 GCA_964543925.1 uncultured bacterium | reverse complement strand
CCTAAAAATTTGCCGGTGGCCGTCGTTGATGAGGTGGAGAATGTACCTGGTGAGAACTTCAGTCGCGTACGCGTTCGCCTGAACGTCGATCCAGCGGAGGCAGAATACGTATTTGTCATGGTAGGCCGTGGCACAGGGTCTTAGGTTCCTGGCTGTCCTGATCGGGGTGATGGCCGGCCAGCTCTATCTGGCACCTACTCTGAAGATCGGCAATGTTCGCCCCGATTTTATCCTCGTCTTTCTGGTCTTCTTTTCGGCCCGCTTCGGGCGAGTACCCGGCATCCTGTTGGGGTTTGGAGTGGGTCTCCTTCAAGATCTCACCGGTTCCCTGAGCGTGTTGGGAACCAATGCATTGGTCAAGTCGGTCGTAGGCTATACCTTGGGGACCCTGAATGGCAATCTAGCAGTCTGGACGCCCCGGGTGATCAACCTGTATATTTATGGTAGTCTACTGGGGCATGCCCTCATATACCAGCTGATGATGGTTCAAGGCCTGCAAATCCCCTTGAGCATCGTGGTGAACAATATTTTGTTGGAGGCGTTTATCTCCAGTATCATGATTACCGGCATGCGCTATATGGTTCCCTTGATGCAGAGTGGTGTGTGAACCGGCAAACTCCAGCCAATTATTTAGGAAGACGGAACTTTCTGGCCGGCACCATGCTCCTGCTGCTGGGGCTCATCGGCCTGAGATTCTTTCAGTTCCAGATCATCAACCATGATCAATATGCCGCCTATGCGGAAAACAACTCCATCCGAACGGTGCGTTTACCTGCCCCGAGAGGGATGATGTTTGATCGTCATGGGAAATATCTGGTGACCAACCGTCCCCAGTACAGCTTGGCCGTTATTCCAGCCGAGGTGAGCCATTCATTGGACGAGTTGGGTGAACTGGGTCGCTATCTGGGCATTGAACAGGCCTACATTCGCAATCTCGTGGAGGAGGCGGATGGGATCTATGAGCGGTTCCAGCCGGTGACGCTCCTTGATGACATCTCCTTTACCCAACGATCTTACATTGAGGAACACCGCCTGGAATTCCCCGGCATTTTCTTTGTGGATCGTGCCATCAGGCACTATCCAGCCCGGGCCCGCGCCACCCACGTCATCGGTTATCTACGTAATATTTCCGAGGAGGAGATGGATCAATACCGAAGCGAGGGCTACTACCCGGGGGATTTGGTTGGTGCCGCCGGGTTAGAGAAGCATCTCGAGCGGGTCTTGCGTGGGGAAGAGGGGTACAGCTATCATCTGGTCGACTACCTGCTGCGGGATTTAGGCGGGGTTCCCAATAAGCCTATCCAACGCCCTGTGGCCGGCGACAGTGTAATCCTGGCCCTTGATATCGATATGCAGGCTTTGGCTGAGCTGTTGATGGAAGGTTATCGAGGCGCGCTTATTGCCATGGAACCCCATACTGGAGATATACTGGCCTATGTGAGCGCGCCGGATTATCCCGTGGCACCCTTCACCGGAGCTATTCCCCTATCCCTGTGGGAGCAGTGGCGGGATCACCCAGACAAGGTCCTGCTCAACCGGCCCATTAATGGCCTTTACCCACCGGGATCTACGTTTAAACTGGTGGCGATGGCAGCTGCTCTGGCTGGCGGGAAAGTAGACCCGGATTCCACCATAGAGTGCACCGGAACCTACCAGTATGGCAATCGTCTCTTCCACTGCAATATATCGTCCGGCCACGGTCTGGTGAACCTGGAGGATGCCATTCGTCTGTCGTGCAATGTCTATTTTTACCAGCTCATCGAGATGATCGGTTTTGACGCCTGGTCGGACATGGCCCGGCAATTTGGTTTTGGGGGTCCCACCGGTGTGGATTTGCCCCAGGAATCGGTGGGTCTGGTGCCCACGCGCCGGTATATGAATCGAAAATATACACCCACCGGCTGGGCGGGTGGTCACGTACTCAACCTGGTCCTGGGTCAGGGCGATATGCTGGCCACGCCCATACAGATTGCGCGCATGACCGCCGCCATCGCCAACAAGGGAAAATTAGTGGCGCCGACCTTGGTCATCTCTCCCCATCCCAGGGAGGCGGATGAGCCGGTTATCGATCTGCCCCCGTGGATTTGGGATGCCATGCATGCTGCGATGTATCAGGTGGTGAACGGGCCTCGTGGAACCGGCTTCCGGGCCAGAGTTCCCGATGCCAGGATCTTTGGGAAAACCGGCTCGGCGGAGAATCCCCACGGGATCGCCCATTCATGGTTTACCGGTTTTGCCCAGACCCCGTCGGGGCACCAAATGGTGCTCACGGTTCTGGTGGAGCAAGGGGGCCTCGGTTCACGACTGGCGACCATCCTAGCAGCGGAGGTATTGACCTACTTTGTCGAAAACTACAACGAGGTGGGGGAGGAAGATATTGCCCAAGTTCGTTAAAGGTTCTGCCGGCGTGATTTCCTGGGACATTCTGCTCCTGATTCCGGTTGCCCTCCTGCTGTCCATTGGCTTCGTGGGTCTCTACAGCACCAGCCTGGCAGGTCCCCTGATCGCCTCATCCTTCTTCCGCCAGTTTATCTGGCTGGTTGCCGCCCTGGCGATGATCTGGCTGCTGCGCTGGCTGCACCCACGGTTTTATTATGCCAATGCCTATCGTCTCTACATTGCCCTGATGATCATGCTGCTGTTGACCTACTTTATGCCGGCTATCTCAGGGGGCAGGCGGTGGTTATTACTGGGCCGGTTCAGGCTGCAACCCTCCGAGTTCGGTAAAATATTTGTCGTCTTGGCCCTGGCCAGGTATCTCACCGACTACCAAAAATACCTCCACAAATTCCTCTATGCCCTGGTGCCGTTGGCCATCGCTGCGGGACCTGCCCTACTGATCATTGGACAACCCGACCTGGGGACAGCCATCATATTTGTGGCGGTGGCCATCACGATGATGTACTGGTCGGGCATATCGGCTTTCCACCTTTTCGTGATCATGTCTCCGGCCGTAAGTCTGGTCACCGGGTTTAATTTCTACGCCTTTTCGTTATGGATGCTTATCCTGGTTCTGGTGCTCTACTTCTCTAAGTTCCGTTTGCGGTGGAGTGTAGCGATGTTCACCGGCAATGCCCTCTTCGGCACACTCGCGTCGACCTTCTGGAACTCTCTACAGCCTTATCAGCAAAGGCGTATCCTTACCCTTTTAGATGCCACCTCTGATCCCCGTGGAGCGGGATATCAGGTGCTCCAATCGCGAACCGCCATTGGGGTCGGCGGCGTCT
>CAZJBG010000235.1:0-3240 GCA_964543925.1 uncultured bacterium | reverse complement strand
TGCAGGGAATGAATCACCCGGTGGGCCGGGGGGAGATCCTCCACGGATACTGAACCGGTCAGGGCTACAGTCCACGCCCCAGCCGCCAGGGCCGACTGGATGCCGGCGATGGAGTCCTCCACTACCGCCGTTTGCGTAGGACTTACCTCGAGGCGGCGCATCATTTCAAGATAGGGCTCCGGGTGGGGCTTGCTGTTGGCCGTCATGCCCGCCGTAATGATTTCCGGAAAATAGCGGCTGATCCCCAGTTTATCATCAATCCACTGGAACAAGTCTTTGGCTGTGGAGGTGACCAGACCCAGGCGGTAGTGCTCCTGCAGGGGGCTGATTATTTCCTGGAAGCCGTGGTGGAAATCGAGATGGGTGGAGAAAACCGACATGATATACTGCCGCCCCTTTACCCGCAGCGTGTCCAGAGGCTCGGCAATGCCGTAGCGCTCCTGGGCCACCTGGTAAAAACGCTCTTCGGTACAGCCCCGGAAAATGTTCCAGTCCTCGGCCGGGATCGTGACGCCATAGTCCCGGAAAAGCCGCTCCTCCGCTTCTTGGTAGAGTGGCTCCGAATCGATAATCACCCCGTCCATATCGAATATCACTGCCTGGATCATTTGAAGCGGGCTCCGTTGTTGATGGGCCTGTCGGGTGCCAGGAGGCGAACGGCGCCGCCGCTTTCATACGCTCCCAACACCAGGACCTGGCTTTCATATTTGCCGATCTGCTTTACCGGCAGGTTGACCACCGCCAGCACCTGCCGGCCAACCAGGTCCTCCGGGCGGTAGTGATCGGTCAACTGGGCGCTGCTGCTTAAGTCTCCCAGCTCGCCAAAATCTATTTTCAGCCGCAAGGCAGGTCTGCGGGCATCCGGCGCGGGGCCGGCCTCCCGAACCGTTCCCACCCGGATATCCAGCGCTTTGAAATCGTCGAGGGTGATCGCATTTTTCATGTCGGGCCTGAGAACATGCCCGCAAGTTAATGCTTTTGGTGAGCGGGATGCCCGGCCCTTTCCTGGCATCGGCGACCGGTGAACCATTCGGGACGCCTTGCAAGAGCAGGCCTTGCGGTGGCAAGTCGTCCCCCCGTTTCTGTGGCTGTATATCCGGCTTGACTTCCCCTTTGCTTTTATGATCGTGGGAAGATAAATTACACTCGGAGAGATATTCGCCACCAGGGAGATTACAACATGCGCAAGTTCTTAGTCGTCGGCGCCCTCCTGCTGTGCTGGGGGGTCGTGACTGTTACCGGTGAGAAGGCCGAAGTGACCGGGATCGGCGATCCGGGACAGCCCGCGAATATCGAGCCCGGGTTGAACGCCCGAGCCCGGGCGGAGCAGCCGGCGGCGCTGCTTCCCGACCTGTACTGGGAATGGGAGCCGGAACCACGGTGGCTTTCAGGCATTAACGCTGGGTTTGCCACCTTCTTCGGCAGCCTGGACTTTGGCAAATACTTCTTTGGTTCCACCCTGGCCGATACCGAGTACGTGGACGTGGAACTGCACTTTTCTTCCACGGAGACGACCTACTGCCAAACCTATCGCTGGGATTTGGACTATCTCGCCTCAGGGGTGGGTACATTTCCGGGCTCCGCCTGGGATATGTCCGATCCGGATAATCCCCGCCGTCTCAATATCTGCTTCGTGGAGGACAACGATGAAAAACCGGCGAATCTTACGTGGGACCCGGATGATAGTGGATTGGGTAGGGAGTACCTGTTCATCATGGCGAGCGATTACGATGGCACCGGCCTAACCTATAATGACGCCAACTATGGACCGAGCGCCGATTGCCTCTATGCGTGGTGGCCCCGCCTGGAACCGGGCCATTCCTTCTTTGAGTCCGACCCCGCCACCCTGCGTCTTCGCCTGGCCCAGATTTATGATTTGCAACCCCTTCCCGATGATGGGCAGATCACTCTCAGCTGGGCTTTTGAGGCAGTGGGCGCCGATAGCTTCAAACTGTATGCCGGCACCACTCCCGCCCCGGCCACGGTGCTCACGTCCTTGCCTATCGATGCCAGAACGTACGTGCATTCGGGGCTCATCAATGGCGTTACTCATTATTACCGCTTGGAGGCCGTCACCGCCGTGGGAGAGGCCTTGTACCGCAGCATTGAGTTTGCCGCCTATGCCCAGATCCTGGTCAGTCGCATGAACTCCCTGGGCACTTGGAACGAGCGGAGCACCTACGGCGACATCTGGGGCTACACGGCCTCGGACGGGCGGGAGTACGCCCTGCTCTGTGCCCGCAATGAGGGGTTGAGCATTATCGATGTGACGGCTGATCCACCGGTGGAAGTGGGGTTTGCCCCTTCCCTGGCCCCTGGCATGGACGCCAAGGACGTGAAGGTCTATGACCACTATGCCATCCTGATCAAGGAGAGCGAACCGGCCCAGGTGATCGATCTGGTAGACCCCGCCAACCCGGTGACGGTGAGCACCATCCATATCGGTCCCTCGGAACAGGGTGGCGGTGCCCATAACGCTTTTATCGAGGATAACTTTCTTTATACCATGGGAGACCATGGCATCGGCGGTCTCACCATCTATGATCTCACCGATCCTACCACACCTCTTAAAGTCGGCGAGTTTCAGCAGCAGTATTATCACGACTTTTATGCCCGGAACGATACGGGCTATGCCGTCGCCATTTCTGGTGGGGGCGTGGATATTCTTAATCTAGCCGATAAGTCCCAGCCAGTCTTGATCAGTAATTTTAATTATGATGGTTCAGGGGCTCACAACTGCTGGACCACCGAAGATGGGCATTACCTCTTTGTGGGTGACGAGGTGGGCAGTGCAGGCAACTGGACGCGCGTCTTCGATGTCAGCGATCCATTCAATGTGCAACAGGTGGGTGCGTACATTGCGGATTCCCTGGCCATCGTGCATAACAGCTATGTAAAAGGCAACTACCTGTATGTGGCTCACTACACCGAGGGTGTCAGGGTGGTGGATATTACCACCCCCACCCAGCCCGTTGAAGTGGCCTATTACGACACCTACCCGCTGCAGCAGTACGGCTATTATGGCGTCTGGTCAGTCTACCCCTTTTTCTCCTCGGGCAAGATCATCGCCTCCGATATGCAAACGGGTCTGCATGTCCTGGAGGTGGTTTGGGAGAGCGTGGCAATCTCACGACCGCAAGACCCCCTTCCCAGCGACTTCTACCTGGCCCAGAACTACCCCAATCCTTTCAATAGCGCCACTACCTTCCAGTACTATTTGCCCGTAGCGGGAGGGGTGCG
>CAZJBG010000234.1:0-3247 GCA_964543925.1 uncultured bacterium | reverse complement strand
TACGGGCCTTCAAGGGGCTGGGCCTGGCGGTAAGCGCTGAGGCCACGCCCCATCACCTGGGCCTCACCGAGGAGCTCCTGCGCGGGTTTAATACCCAGGCCAAGCTGGCGCCCCCCCTCCGCACAGAGGAGGACCGCCAGGCAGTGGTGGCCGGATTGCTCGACGGCACCATCGATTGCATCGCCACCGACCACGCCCCCCATACGGTTGAGGAGAAGGAGCAGGACATGATCCGGGCCCCCTTCGGCATGATCGGCCTGGAGTCGGCCTTCGGGCTGGCCCACACCACGCTACGGGCGGCCGGGATGACCACCGAGGGCATCATCGATCTGCTGACCTCCGGCCCCGCCGCCGTCATGGGCTTCGACCTGACCCCTTTGAAGCCCGGCTCCCCGGCGGAGCTGGTGGTGCTGCGACCCGAGGAGGCCTACACCTTCACCCGGGAAGACATCTATTCGCGCTCCCGCAATACACCGTTGCTGGACAGCAGCTTCAAAGGCCGGGTGGTGGCCACCATCGTCCAGAACGGCTGGTTTGTCCATTCCTGAAAAGCCTTGACCTGCCGTTTACCCGTCCGGTAAGTTTTCCTGCTGTAAACGAACGAAAAAGATATGAATACATTTTCACTCAAGTCTAAAGACATCAAGAAGGATTGGTTCGTGGCCGATGCCGAGGGTCAGGTCCTGGGCCGTCTGGCCACCCGGATTGCCACTGTCTTGCGCGGCAAACACAAGCCAACCTATTCGCCTCATCTTGACATGGGCGACTGTGTGGTGGTGACCAACGCGGAAAAGGTCCTCACCACCGGGGATAAAGACGTTAAAAAGATTTATTGGCACCACACCGGTTTTATCGGTGGGCAGAAGACCGTCAATTTGGAGACCCAGCGCCAAAAGCATCCCGACCGCATCATCAAAAGTGCCGTGCGGGGCATGTTGCCCCACAATCGTCTGGGCCGGAAGATGATCAAGCATCTTAAAATATATGCCGGCCCCGACCATCCGCACCAGGCACAGCTACCCAAAACGTTGGAATTATAGGCAGGTGATGGCAAAATTTCTTGCGCATAGTATCGGGAGACGAAAAACCTCAACGGCCAGACTGCATCTGGCAAGCGGCAAGGGGAACATCGTTATTAACAATTCCACCCTGGAAGAGTATTTCCCCCGGGTGGCCCATAAGAAAATTTTGATGGACCCCTTGAAGTTATTGGAGGTGGAAAACCAGTACAATATCACGGTCAACGTGAGAGGCGGCGGTTCTTCCGGGCAGGCCGGGGCCATCAGGTTAGCCCTGGCGCGTGCGCTCGAGAAGGTAAATGAGGACTTCCGCCTGGCCCTCAAACGGGCCGGTTTCCTGACGCGGGACGCCAGAGAGGTGGAGCGTAAGAAGTACGGCCAGCCGGGCGCAAGAAAGAAATTCCAGTTCTCCAAACGCTAAATTACTCCAGGACTATATGACGGCACCCCCTCAAGTGACCCTTGAAAATCTGATCAGCACCGGCGCTCATTTCGGGCATCTCACGAGCCGGTGGCACCCCAACTACAAGCCGTATATCTACATGGAGAAAAACGGCATCCATATCATTGACATCCAGCGGACGGTCGAATGTCTGCAGCGTGCCATCGATGCGGTGACCAAAATCGTTCGGGATGGAGGATCGGTCCTGTTTATCGGCACCAAGAAGCAGGCGAAGGATGTTCTGCAACGGGAAGCAGACCGCTGCGGGATGTTCTACGTCGTGGAACGCTGGCTCGGGGGCACGCTGACCAACTTCGCCACCATCAAGCGCAGCATCAAGCGACTGCAGCAGTTGGAAAAAGATGCCGATACCCTCTATGAAAGCCTGACCAAAAAAGAAATATTGCAGATGGAGCGTGAGCGGATTCGCCTGTCTGATCAACATCGCGGCATCAAGGATATGAAGCAGTTGCCCGATGCCGTATTTGTGGTGGACATCAGGCACGAATTGACCGCCGTCAAGGAAGCCCAACGCCTGGAGATTCCCATATTCGCCATAGTGGACAGCAACAGCGATCCCCAGCTGGTCGATTACCCCATCCCCGCCAATGATGATTCGCTCCGGGCCGTTCAGCTGGTCACGGCGGCCTATGCCGATGGTATCATTGCCGCCCGGGGCGGTAAGTCCTTCGAGGAAGGCGCCGAGGCCGAAGGCGAGCTGGAAGGAGCCGCTGAAGGTGCGGCGGATGGGGTTGCCGCTGAAACGAACGCCGGTACCGGCGAAAGCGTGGCGGCGGCCAGTGATAAAAAAGTCGAGAAGGAAGCCAAGCAGACATGATTTCGGCCAGTGTCGTTAAGGAACTGCGGGACAAAACCGGCGCCGGCATGATGGATTGCAAGCGCGCCCTGGAAGCGACCGATGGTGACCTGGAAACGGCTATCGACTATTTGCGCAAGGCGGGGATTGCCAAGGCGGCGAAGAAAGCAGACCGGAAAGCCGATGATGGTGTCGTCTACTCCTATATTCACCCGGGCTCGAAATTGGGTGTGCTCGTGGAGGTCAACTGCGAAACCGATTTCGTGGCCAAAACCGATGACTTCCAGCGCTTTGTGAAGAACCTGGCCATGCACATCGCGGCCGCCTCACCCAGCGTGGTCCGCCGGGAGGAAATGCTTACGGAAGTTGTCGAGCGCGAGAAGGATATTTTCATTGATCAAGCCCGGCAGTCGGGGAAGCCGGAAAATATACTCGAGAAGATCGTTGACGGACGGTTGGATAAATTTTATGCGGAGCAAGTCCTCCTCGAACAGGCGTTCGTCAAGGATCCCCACAAGTCCATTGATGAATATCTGAAGGAAACCATTTCGATACTAGGCGAAAATATTGTCATCTCCCGTTTCGTCCGCTTCCAACTTGGTGAGGAAAGCCGGCAGAACGGCAGCAGCACCTAGTTCACTCTCTTCCCTTTCATGGCCGAGTTACCATACCGCCGCATCCTGTTGAAGATGAGCGGTGAAATTCTTGCCGGTGAGCAGCGCTTTGGCATTGATCCCGCCATTGTCAGCAACCTTGCCGGGCAGGTCAAAACCGTGGCTCAGGCTGGCCTACAGGTGGGGATCGTCATCGGGGGCGGTAATTTTTTCCGGGGTGAATCCCTGGCCGGGAGCGGCATGGACCGGGTCACCGGCGATTACCTCGGCATGACCGCCACGATCATGAACGCCGTCGCCTTTCAAAATGCCCTGGAAAACATCGGCCTGGATACCCGGGTCCTCACCGCCTTGA
>CAZJBG010000233.1:0-3309 GCA_964543925.1 uncultured bacterium | reverse complement strand
TCATTGAGGAGAGTAACGTCAACGAGGTGGAAGTCTCCACCTGGTGGGGGCGCAAGATCCGCGTGGCCAAACATGCTGCCGGTTCGGGAACCTCATACCCGCAGGCCCCTAACCCGGCTGGGGGGGGCCTCCAAGCTGAAGGGGGCAATCGCCAGGAGTCTGGTGACCAGCAGGTCCTCGAGTCACCGGAGGAGACCTCCAATCACCATGAGGTCCTGGCGCCCATTGTGGGCACTTTCTATCGGTCTCCCTCACCGGAAACGCCGGTTTATATCAACGTGGGCGACACGGTCACGAAGGGCCAGATCATCTGCATCATCGAAGCGATGAAGATTATGAACGAGATCGAAAGCGACATGAACGGTACGGTGGTCGATATTCTGGTGGAAAACGCTTCGCCGGTGGAGTTTAACCAGGCCCTGGTGGTCGTGGACCCCGGTTGAATGGGCGCCCGGCACGGCCGCCGATTCCAGCGCAGCCTTCCTTAATGGCCGGGTGCGCCCGGGCACATTACCCAGCAGCTGGGGAATGATAGGGGCATGTTCAAGAAAGTCCTGATTGCGAACCGGGGCGAGATCGCCCTGCGGGTCATCCGGGCCTGCCATGAACTGGGTATCTCAACGGTGGCGGTCTACTCCACGGCCGATGATCTGGCCCTCCATGTGCGGTTCGCCACCGAGGCGGTGTGCATCGGCCCCCCGGAAGGCCGGCGCAGCTATCTCTACATCCCCTCCATCATAGCCGCAGCGGAGCTCACCAACGCCGATGCCATCCACCCCGGCTATGGCTTTCTCGCTGAAAATGCTGAGTTTGCAGGCATTTGCGCCGCCCACGGCATCACGTTCATCGGTCCCAAGGCCGACATCATCAACCTCATGGGGGACAAGGCGGCAGCCAGGAAAACCATGATCGAGGCGGGGGTGCCGGTGACGCCGGGGTCGAAGGATGTGGTTAAGGATGCGGCGGAGGCGGGCAAGGTCGCTGAGCAGCTGGGCTACCCGGTGATGGTCAAGGCGACCGCCGGCGGCGGGGGGAAAGGGATGCGCCGGGTGGAAAGCGCCGACCTGTTGGCCCAGGCTTATGTCCAGGCCCAAAATGAGGCCCAGAGCGCCTTTGGCAATGGTGACCTGTATGTAGAGAAATTTATCACGAGCCCGCGCCACATCGAAGTGCAGGTCATGGGGGGTCCCGATGGCAAGGCCGTGGCCATGGGCGAGCGGGAATGTTCCATTCAGCGCCGGAACCAGAAACTCATTGAAGAATCTCCCTCACCGGCGGTAGATGAGAAGTTGCGCCGGAAACTCATCGCAGCCGCCGTGAAGGCCGCCGAGCAGGTGGGCTACGTGGGCGCCGGGACGGTGGAGTTTCTACTGGATGGCGATGGTAACTTTTACTTCATGGAAATGAACACCCGCATTCAGGTCGAGCATCCGGTGACGGAAATGGTCTACGGCATCGACCTGCTCAAGACCCAGATCGGGGTCCATGCCGGCGTCAAGGTGCCTGGCTGGGTGGCCAAGGCCCGGCTGCGCGGTCACGCCATGGAATGCCGCATCAACGCCGAAGACCCGGCCCACGACTTTCGTCCGTCGCCGGGACTGATCACCAGCTTCCATATCCCCGGTGGCATGGGTGTCAGGGTCGATACGGCCGCCTATGCAGGTTACCTGGTACAACCCTATTACGATTCCATGATCGCCAAGCTCATCGTCCATGGCACGACCCGGGAAGAAGCCATCAACCGTATGCAGCGGGCCCTGGAAGAGTTCATCATTGAGGGCATTCCCACGACCATTCCGTTCCACCAGCAGGTGTTCGCCGACCCGGACTTCCGCAAGGGCCAGTTTACCACGGCGTTTCTGGAATCATTTGAGTACCAACCCGTTGAGGTAAGCGCATGAACATCCCCGATGACCTGAAATACACCTCGGACCACGAGTGGGCCCGGCTGGAAGGCGACAGCGTCACCATCGGCGTCACAGATTTTGCCCAGGGTGAGTTGGGCGATATCATCTTCGTCGAGTTTCCCAAGGTGGGGGACACCTTTGCCCAGGGGGACGTTTTCGGCACGGTGGAGGCGGTGAAAACCGTGGCCGACCTCTTTGTGCCGCTCTCCGGTGAAATCACCGCCATCAACACCGGCCTGGAGGATGGGCCCGAAATGGTCAACAGCGATGCCTACGGCGCAGGCTGGTTGGTGAAAATAAAACTATCGGACCCGGCTGAGCATGACGCACTCCTGGATGCCGCCGCCTATAAGGCCCTCGTTGCGTGACCCGGCAGCACCCCTATATCCCGGCGACTGACGCCGAAGAGCAGGCCATGCTTGAGGCCATGGGGCTAGCGTCCTTCGAGCAGCTGGTGGACATTATTCCACCCCAGCTGCGGGTGAAGGGCGAGCTGGGCCTGGCCCCGGGTTTGTCGGAGCTGGAAGTCACCGCCGAGCTGACCCGGCTGGCCAAGCTCAACCGTCCAACCTCCGCCGGCGCCTGCTTTTTGGGCGGTGGCGCTTACGATCACTACACCCCCGAGGCGGTGAAGGCTATCGCTTCGCGCTCGGAGTTTTACACCGCCTATACCCCCTATCAGGCCGAAGTGAGCCAGGGGACCCTGCAAGTGATGTACGAGTTTCAAACTATGGTGAGTGAGCTCAGCGGGCTGGACGTGGCCAATGCGTCCCTTTATGACGGGGCGTCCGCCGCGGCTGAGGCCTGTACCATGGCCCTGGCCATCACCGGCCGGGAGAAGATTCTCCTGCCTGAAACTGTCCACCCCCATACCCGGGCGGTGATCCAGACCTATCTCCAACATCGCGACGCCGAGATCGTCCCGGTGGCCGGCCTGGACGGTCGGGTGGACCTGAAGGACCTGGCGGCCAAATCTCCCGGCGCGGCCGGGATGGTGGTCCAATCCCCGAATGTATTGGGCCTGGTGGAAGACTGGGCCGCCGTACGCAAGGTCCTGGATGAAGACTCACAACCGGCGCTCCTGATTGCCTCCGCCGATCCCCTGACCCTGGGGTTGCTCGAAAGCCCCGGCGTCTGTGGCGCCGATATTTACGTCGGTGAGGGGCAGACCCTGGGCCTACCGCTCTCCTACGGTGGTCCCTACCTGGGGCTCATGGCCACCCGGGCCCAGTATATCCGGCGGCTGCCGGGGCGCATCGTGGGCCGCACGGTCGACCAGGCCGGGGAGCCGGGGTTCGTCATGGTGCTGCGAACCCGGGAGCAGGATATTCGCCGGGAGAAGGCCACCTCCAACATTTGCACCAATCAGGGTCTCTTGGCCCTTTGGGCGACGGTCTACCTG
>CAZJBG010000232.1:0-3319 GCA_964543925.1 uncultured bacterium | reverse complement strand
CCCGGCACCACGGTCAACATGATCGACAAGTGCTCGGGGATGGACGGCGGCTGGGGCATGAAGGCCGAGTTCTTTGCCGAGTCGATGAAAGTTGCCGACAAGCTGGTGGAAAACCTGAACCGGAAGGCGGCTGAGCACACCTGCTCCGACTGCACCCTGGCGGGCATGCAAATCCACCAGGCCAGCGGCGGCTGCATCAACAGCCAGCACCCCATCCAGCTGATTCATCACGCTTACGGTTTGGACAACCAGAACTAAGATTAAGGACCAACGAGACTACGGCTATGGAAAAGATTACCCTCAATAATTTGATCAATATCATCGAATACGAAAAAGCCCGGGATGAATACCGGCGGGACATCATGGCCCACAAGCGGGTCCGGCGAATCGAGCTGGGTCCTGAAATCTCCCTCACGTTCGAAGACCGTCAAACTGTCATATTTCAAATCCAGGAAATGATGCGGGCCGAACAGATGGTTGACGATGATGTCATTCAGGCCGAGATCGACGTCTACAACACCCTGCTCCCTGATGAAGACCAACTCAGCGCCACCCTCTTCATTGAGATCACTGACGAAGAGCAGATCAGGGAAAAGCTCCATAAGTTCTTGGGACTCACCGACGGCCGCAGTCTCTGGCTCCAGGCAGGCGACCAGAAGGTCTACGCCCAGTTTGAAGCGGGACGCAGCGAGGAGGACCGCATCAGTTCGGTCCACTACATTCGATTCGCCATCTCACCGGCTGTTCATGACGCACTGGAGCACCCCGCTACCGAGGCGAAGTTTTGCATCGCCCAGGGAGATTATCAGCACGAAACGCCCCTGACTGCCGACACCCGGGCGTCCCTGCTGGGCGATCTACAGTCACCCTGACCTGAAAGTGGAGAATGGCCGTTTCGTCAAGGCATTATTCTTTGTAAGTTTTGCTGAAGCTATTTGCTTCGGCTAAGCCGGTTGATTTCCACATACCAAAGCTAACGAGGAGCGAACATGGACGTAATGGAGCTGCTTCAGGCCTTATTCCGCTGGATACATATCGTGGTCGGTATCCTCTGGATCGGGCTGCTTTACTGGTTCAACTTTGTCAATATACCCTTTGTGGGCACGCTAGGGGGTGACGATAAAAAGAAGATCTTCCCCGAACTTCTTCCGAGAACCCTATACTGGTTCCGCTGGGGCGCGGCATGGACCTGGGTCACCGGGGTGCTGCTGCTTATCATCATCTTCTACCACGGCGGGGCCCTGTTCGAGATGGGTTCAGGTTGGGGCCTGGCCAGTTTCGTGATGCTGGCGGTGGTATTTTTGGGGGTCTATGTCTACGACATCCTTTACAAGACCGTGCTGAAGAAGAACGACATCGTCGCCACCGTCATCATTCTGGTGATTTACTCCGCTGTGCTCTATCTCTTTGAGGCCTGGGCCGGTTGGGGCTACCGCGGGTACGTGATCCACACCGGCACCATGTTCGGCACCTTCATGGCCTTCAACGTCTGGTTCCGCATCTGGCCCGCTCAGCAGAAGATCATCCCCGCCATCAAAAATGGCGAAACCCCCGACGCCGCCCTGGCGGCCCTGGCCGGGATGCGCTCGAAACACAACACCTACATGTCGGTGCCCCTGGTCTGGACCATGATCAACTTCCACACCACCGTGGGGGCCGGCAGCCGCTACTGGCTGTTCCTGGCCGTTATCATCGGGTGGCTCGTGGTGTACTGGCTCTACAAGAAGTCGGCGAAGGTACCGGGCATGTAATCACCCATCCCTGACCCGCAGAACCTGAAAAGCCCCTGCCCGTGCGGCGGGGGCTTTTTTTACCTCACCTCTCCCTTGACACTTCGTGTCGTCCCTCTCCTAAAGGAGAGGGGCCTCGTGAAACGAGCGGGGTGAGGTTCTTATTTTCATCTTGACATGGTGAATACAATCGAATACATTAGAATACATTATTGGAGAGCCTTATGAGCAAGACCGTGACCATTCGCCTGGATGAGGATGTGTACCAGACCATCAAGTCCGCTGCCCAGGCGGAAAAGCGAACCATTTCGAACCTGATGACGTACGCGGCGGTGTCCTACCTGGAGAGCAGCAGTTTCGTTTCCGATGAGGAAATGCGGGACATTTCAGAGGACAAGGACCTGATCCACCGGTTGCAGAACGCCCTAAAGGACGTGGAACAGGGGAACACCCGTCCCGTTGAGTAATTTTCGGCTGGCTGAGACCCGCACGTTTCTCAAGCGCATCGAATCGCCCGCATTCAGGGGGTATTACGAGAAGATCAAGACGACCATTTACCCCATCCTGGCAGAGAATCCCTACTACGGCCCGAATATCAAGCGGCTCAAGGGACAACTGCGGGGCATATATCGGTATCGCATCGGAAAATATCGATTATTCTACACGATTGATGAGCCTGGGCAGCGGGTGTTTATCTTGGATTTCTCCCATGGGATGGATGCGTATAGATAGGTTTGGGCATCCCCCCACGACCTTTGTGCTCCCACCAACCTTGCCCTTACTTTCGACTATTATGCGCATCGCAACCCTCCCCATCGACTGCCCAACTCTCCCCCTTTCCCCCTCCCTTTTAAGGGAGGGGGCGACACGCAGTGTCCGGGGAGAGTTAAACACCCGCTACATGAAGGGCTAGTAGGGCTAGTAGGGCTATGGGAGAGTTTCGTCAGCATTATGAGAGCCAAACCGTTCGCGCTCGAGCGAAAGACCAGCGCAAGCACTCTACCCGAAGCGAAAATACCCTCTGGCAGGCACTCAGGAGGCATCAGCTGGGCGGCTTGAAATTTCTGCGCCAGCATCCTGTCGGGCCCAGTATTCTCGATTTCTATTGCCATGAAAAGAAATTGGCCATCGAGATTGACGGCGGTATTCATCGCCAGAACGATCAACGGGAACGTGACAGGTATCGGCAGGAATTGATCGAGGGCTATGGCATCCGTTTCTTTCGATGTACGGCTGAGGACGTGGAAAACAATCTGTCCGAGGTGCTGGAACAAATACTGAAGGCAGCGAAGTAAGCCCCGCCCCCATCGCACACGCGAAGCCCCCAACTTTCGTTTCCTTCCGCCCCGTAAAGCATTAAGATAGCCCCATGCACATTGCCAGCCTCCCCATCGCCCACCCCATCTTCCTGGCCCCCATGGCCGGGATTACCGACCACCCCTTCCGGGTGCTCTGCCGCCGCTACGGTGTGGGGGCGGTCTATACCGAGTTCGTCAGCGCCAACGGCGTCGTTCGGGAGAGCGCCAAGACCCTCGACCTGGTGGCCTTTACCGAGGATGAGCGGCCCATCGGCATCCAGCTGTTCGGCG
>CAZJBG010000231.1:318-3321 GCA_964543925.1 uncultured bacterium | reverse complement strand
CGTGAGGCGGGTACGGAGCACCGGGCCACGGTTCACTGACGAGCTCGCGCGCGCGGCTGCCACGGATGCAGCCAACTGTCACATGCGCGCAGCCGGCCGTAAGCGCTGGAACCGCGAGGATCTGGAGTGTTGCGTGCGCACCTTCGATCGGCTATGGCCTGAAGAAAAAGACAGGGGGAGCCGTGAGCTACCGCGTGTTTAAACGCTCGTGCACCAACTGGCGAGAGTTCAGCTCAGCGCGAAAACTCACGGTCGAGCGCGGGCTGACGGCGCAGGAAGCGCTGGAGATCTGCGATAGCTACAACGATCAGCGCACGGCCCGGCAGATCCGCATGGGTACAAAGTGCGAGTTTGAAAGGGAGTGAGAAACCATGGATCTGTCACAAGTAGAATTCACGGCCGAGTTCGTCCCACTATCGGTTTCGCGTAACGCTGGAGGCGAACACCCGACCATCAACTGGCGGGTGACGCTCCGGAATAATGGCTACTCGCTCACAACTGACTACTCGGAGGGGATCGGCCATCTTCCGTTCTCTGTGGGCGGGAGACGGACTGTCAGTCAGCAACAACAGATTGATGAGGCGGTAGAAACCGGGAAGTGGAGGCTTGATCCGAATCGTCTGGCGCGCCCGTACCACTGCCTGAAACCGCCAGCCCTAGAGGATGTTCTCTGTTCTCTGTCCATGGACGCGGAGGCGATCGAACACCCGACGTATGAATGCTGGGCTACGGACATGGGGTTCGACGAGGACTCACGCAAGGGCGAGCGCGTATATCGAGCATGCCTGGAGATCGGGTTGACGCTTCGCCACATGTTCGATCTGGACGAGCTCCGGGAGCATTTCCAAGACTACTAGGAGGGAAGCTGTGCGATTGATCAAGGCCGCAAGAGCGCTGACACAGGGTCCTGCAGGGGCAGAGGACCCTAAAACCATCGCCGTGAACGCGCTCCAGGTGAACGAGATTCTGTCCGCCATGGCGGACTATCTGCATCCCATCATGGGCTCCGGCAAGGATTCGGTTGCGTGTAGGTCGTGCGGAGCCAGCATCATGTTTATCCGCACTCCCGCCGGCAAGAACACGCCCGTGGATGCAACGCCGATCATCGGGTATGACGCCGACGGCAGCGTGTTGACGATTCACCTTTCACACTTCGCAACGTGTCCATATGCTGACCGACATCGATCGGTGGGATTTGGGCCTGAATGATCCTTCCCCACGTCCGCCCGGGTGCCGTAGGGGCTTCCCACCCTGCCGCTGATCCTAGCCCGGGCGGGCGCCCTTTTTATCGGAGAGACCCATGACCGCGCAAGAGATTTTCGACGGGCTGCAGCCGGATCTGGCCAACCTCGCCCGCGAGGAGTTCTGCCGGATCTCCGAGTCGTGCCAGGAGGACCGGCCGGCGCCACTGGATATCGACGTACGCAAAGAACCGGGCGTAGCATTCCACGTGTTCTCATCGATCCTACTAACGCTGTTTGGGCGCTTTCATGCGATGTACCACGCCGAGCTATTGGCGGCTTGCAACATGAGCTCTGTTGAAATGCTTCTATCCGCATTCGGGGCTCAGGATGAGCAGCGGCGGGCGGCGTTCGGTTCGCGGACCGGTCAATACTTGACCATGATCGCCGCCATGGGGTCTCTATCTGACGAGCAGTTCAAGAATCTATTGGCGCGAAGCGCTGAGACGTTTCACTAGATGCTACCGATCAAGCTGTGGAACGTTGACAGGTGGGAAGCGTGGATTCTGGCTCACCCGGGCCAAGAGCAGCCGCTCTGTGCTCCGGAGCGGTTTCTCCGGCGCCTATGTGCCAACCACCGCCGGTGGTGTTTCTGGGCCGCCGTAGGACTTGCTGGCGCCCCTGCTCTTGTATTCGGATATCTGCTTAGCGCTCAGATTGGCGCCGGCGGTTTCCGCTGGGCGCTAGGGGTTCTCAACGATGCAGCATGGCCAATTATCGGGCTCGCTCTGGCGTACGTGGCCATCGGGGTGGCGCTCAAGATCTTGAGCGGCAGGTGATTTGGTGGCGTAGCACAATCGGAAGTGCACCGGCCTGTCGAGCCGAAGGTTGCGGGTTCGAGTCCCGCCGCCACCGCTAAGCGCAGAACGGGCCCCATCGCCAACCGGACAGCCTGTGAACGGTAGCGATGGGGCCCGCTGCCCCGGGTACGATTATGGGCCCGAGCGGTGTGACACACGGCACTTGGCCGAGTCACCCATGGCGCCTCACCGCCCGGGCACGGTCTCACTCAGACGGTAGCCCGGGCACCGCCCTTGGTTTGAAGTAACGCGCCCGCACCACCTCGCCGCGGGAGTTGAAGATCTCGAGCGTCACCCTTTCGCCGAGCTCGTTTGCCCGTGTCTGTGCCAACTCGGCGCCGAAGCTCGCGGCCGCTGCTTGGTCGGTCGAATTGGCCATTTGGGTCTTTCCGGAGAACACGCCCCATCCGATTCGGCGCACCTGCAGATCGGTTACGGGCGTGGTGGGGCCGGTGTAGATCCGTTCTTTTGCTAGATCTTCCGGACTCACTACTTGTCCCTGCCGTCCGGCCGGGTCAAGTCCGCCGGTGAAAGGACCGCTGTGAATAGACGGTCCGCGGCCTCGGGCTGCATCGCGGGGGCCGATCGCTTCCTGGTTGGCTACGCTTCCCTGCCCTGCGTAGGGTGGTTCACTGGGCGGGGGCGGGATCGGTTCCGTGACCGCGTCAGGATCGACTTCTGTTCCGGCTTGGATTTGTTCCGGATCGTTCGGGTCGGGTGCCATGTTGTGCCCTCCAGGGTTGGGGTTGATGCTGTGGATCGGGACCAGAAAGCCGGCTGCGCCGGCCATGATTTCAGTGATCGCGGGGACGAACATCTATTTCCCTTCGAACGGATTGCGATCGGCTTTTACCATGATCGCCGTGAGCGCCAGCGCTGCGCGCAGCGATTCGAGGCGTTCTCGTCCTGGCCGAATCAGCTTGTAGGTCGCGACGAACGCGGCGGGGGAGCGCAAGATTCTC
>CAZJBG010000231.1:0-308 GCA_964543925.1 uncultured bacterium | reverse complement strand
TCGGGTCGGGTGCCATGTTGTGCCCTCCAGGGTTTGTGGGGTTGATTGGGAATAAAAGGTGGACCGCGTTGTACAGGATTCTCGTGAGCGTCGGGACGAACATCTATTCCGCTTCGAACGGGTTGCGATCGGCCCGGACCATGATCGCCGTGAGCCCCAGCGCTGCGTGCAAACATGCGAGGCGCGGCCTGCTCGGACGCTTTCGAATCAGCTTGTAGGTCGCGACGAGCAAGGCGGGAGAGAGCAAGGCCCTCTTCCAACGAGGACGGCGACGAATGACGAACGGGGAGCCGGAGGAGGTGGCCACT
>CAZJBG010000230.1:0-3332 GCA_964543925.1 uncultured bacterium | reverse complement strand
ATACGTCGTCGCCGGAAAATCTCGGGGTCGAGTTGTACGCCAGGGTGCCATCAGCGTTGATGTGAACGACACCGCTGGCCCGTCGGACGTTTTTGATCGACAGATCAGATTGCAGGTTGTCCACATCCGAGTCGTTGGCCAGCACGTCGATGGTGATGTCGGCAGACTGCACAGCCCAGGCTTCGTCGTTACCGGCCACCGGATCGTCGTTGACCGGGTCGACGGTGACGGCTATGTCGCCGGTGTCGCTTCCCTCATCGTTGCTGATAGTGTAGGTAAAGGCATCGAGGCCGAAATAATTAACGTCGGGCGTATACGTCACGGTGCCGTCATTGCTATTGGCGGTGGCCGTGCCGTGGTCGGGCTGGGTGATGCTCGCCAGGCTTACATTGCCATTACCGGCATCGTTCCGATTGCCCCTGCCGCGACCCCGACCTCCACCATTATCGGGCATAACACTGAAGGTAACAGAGTTGTCCTCATCGGTGGTGACGGCGATATCATCTGCCGCTGGCGACTGCGCCCAGGCGAGTTGTGCTCCCAGGAGGAGAGTAAAAATGGTGGCTGAAAGAATGTTCCGTGTGATCTTCATTGGTCTGCTACGCCCGTTTGATTTCCATTGGTCTGCCACGACGGTTCCGGAGCCGGTGTCCCAAAGTTGGGTCATTCCAGCACAAAACAACATATCACTTATCAAGTTCCCGTGAAACCGCTCCAAATTGATAGAGTATGATAGACATCTTCCGTGAAAAGCGCCGTGATAAAAGTCACAAAATGATGGCCTTGTGACAAAAATCACACCAGGCGGAATAACGCTCGCGCACCCGGCACGTACCTACCACCGTTATCGGTCTACCGCCCTATAAATCCAGCATTCCCCGGCCTTAATGTGATTTTGATCACACCGCAGGGCCGAGCCCAGTAAATCTAAGCAATGATTTGCCAAAAGGCACGCATAACCGCTGCCCGCGGTTGTTTTCCGGGCATCGGCATGGGGGCCAAGCCACTGGCGCCACCACCATCGGGATTGAAGAGCCGCTGCCGGCGTTATGCTGGACCGGCCCGGCAAGGACGCCCGGGCCTGCCTCGCGGTTGAAAAACCCGGATTTGAGGCCGGACGGAGAAAAATGTTATTTAGCATCATACCTAAAATATTAAGGTGATAATAGTATGAAGTAAATAATATTAGGAATACCGCGATATGGCATACTAAACTACGGCTGGTAACTATTCCACTTCACTTCATGAATAAGGAAATCTTAATGTTTAAGAAGATTGTCTTACTGTTAGGAATCGGGGTCTCCGTGTCGTGGGGGCAGGAGCCTGGCGCAGACGCACTGGCAGGGGAGTTGGAGGCGCTGCAGCTGAATATCAATATTGTCTGGACCGCTGTCGCGGCCTTCCTGGTGTTCTTTATGCAGGCCGGGTTCGCGCTGCTGGAAGCGGGTTTGACCCGCGCCAAGAACGCCGTGAACATTCTCATGAAGAATCTGATGGATTTCTCCATCGGTTCGGTGGCTTTCTTTCTCGTGGGGTTTGGCCTGATGTTCGGGGTGACCAACGGTCTGTTCGGGACCTCGCTCTTCGGTTTAAAGGGCGCGTCCGGCGGTGATTGGAACTATACTTTCCTGATCTTTCAGACGGTATTTGCCGCCACCGCCGCCACTATTGTGTCTGGCGCCGTGGCCGAGCGCACCAAGTTCACCGCCTATCTCATCTATAGTGTGGCCATTTCCGCCGTGATCTATCCCGTCTTCGGGTCGTGGGCCTGGGGCAGTCTTTTGGATGGTAACGGCTGGCTGGAAAACCTGAGCACCGGGGCCTTCACCGATTTTGCCGGCTCCACAGTGGTCCATTCCATTGGAGGCTGGGTTGCCCTGGCTGGGGCGCTGGTTATTGGACCCCGGCTGGGCAAGTACGGTAAGGGCGGCGCTTCCAACGCTATTCCTGGCCATAACATCCCCCTGGCTTCCCTGGGTGTATTTATATTGTGGTTCGGCTGGTTTGGCTTCAATCCCGGGAGCACCACCGTAGGGGATGGTGAACTTGGACGGGTGGCGGTAACCACCAACTTATCTGCCGCCATGGGAGCCCTGGGGGCCACCGGTACAGCCTGGCTCATCTTTGGTAAACCCGATCTCACAATGGCGTTGAACGGCGCACTGGCGGGATTGGTGGCCATTACGGCTGGATGTTACACCGCCACACCCATGGGCTCATTGTGGATTGGTCTCATCGGGGGCGTCGTTGTGGTGTTGAGTGTCCTGTTCATTGACCGCGTTCTCAAAATCGACGACCCGGTAGGCGCCATCAGCGTGCACGGCGTGGCCGGATTGTGGGGCACCCTGGCCTGTGGTCTGTTCAACGCCGAGGCCGTTCTCAAGATCGGCGATGCCAATTCGGGACTGCTCTACGGCGGCGGGTTCAGCCAACTCATCAGCCAGTTCATTGGCGCCGGGGCCGCGTTTATCTGGGCATTCGGCCTGGGATGGTTGCTCTTTAAGGCCATGAAAGCCGCCGGGGCGCTGCGGGTGAGCGAGGAAGAAGAAATCCTCGGACTGGACATTGGTGAACATGGCATGGAGTCCTATGCCGGGTTCCAAATCTTTATTGCCGAATAGGAGGGGCACGCGAACATGAAACTACTCATTGCCATCATTCAACCACAGGAGCTTCCAGCCATTAAGGAGGCCCTGGTCCAAAGTGAAATCTACAAGTTTACCGTCACCAATGCTCTGGGACAGGGCATGGAGTACCCTGTCCATGAAGTGTATCGGGGCATCGCCCACGATATGAAACTCCTGAAGAAGGTCCGTCTGGAAATTGCCGTGAATGACGAGTTTGTGTCAAAAGTCGTCGACGTTATTTCCGGTGTAGCCAAGACAGCCGAAGACGGGGGACGGGGCAAGATATTCATCCTGCCCATCGAGGAATGTATTCGCATCCGCACAGGTGAACGCGGGGTCGAAGCCATCGGGTAGTTGGATCGGAAGACCGGCCGGTCAGGCGCAGGGAGCCGGGCCGCGTCGGCCTTCGATTCGGGCAGGGTGTTCCCCACAACGGAACACAGGGGGAAAGAGCGGTGAGTTCCCTATGACAGCCTGGGGGTTGCCGCTCCGGTCCTGGGCGAAAATAACTGAAACAGTGAATCATTAAGGAGATAAATAATGCAGCAATCACGTTCAATCAAGCTGGTGATGACCCTCATGGTGTTGGGCGCCAGCCTGCATGGTCAGGACCTCAGCATCACCGGTTTTGTGGATGGCAGCACGGCCCTACCCGTAGAGGATGGGACCGATCTGGGCTTCAGTTTCGACGGGCTGGAGGTGGAC
>CAZJBG010000229.1:0-3373 GCA_964543925.1 uncultured bacterium | reverse complement strand
CCCACCACCACTTTCTTCTGCTTCTGTTTGGCCCGATCCACCACCCTGCGGGCCTGCTCTACCGTCAGGGCAAGGGGCTTTTCCATAAAGATGTGCAGGCCGGCATCAAGCCCCTTGAGAGCGAATTCCACATGGGTATCGGGATAGGTGCATACGGCCAGGGCATCGGGCTGCGTTGCCTCCAGGGCGTCGTCCAGATTGTCGAACTGGGCGATCCCCCCCAGCTCGAGGGCCAGGGGGTTACGCCTTGCAGGACCCTGGGCAATCAGTCCGACGAGCTCGAAACCGTCCGACATATGGTAGGCGCGGGCATGGGAAGCGCCCATATTCCCGCAACCGATGACGATGACCTTCAAGGCATCATGCATGGCTTTGCGCGATCATAACTGTTCCCCCTATGATTTCCAGCCAGCGCATTACGGCACTATCCGGGCCGGAAAAACGCCTCGCAAATACTGGAGGTTGCGCCGGTAAGTCTCCTCCAGTCCCAACGGCTTTTCCCCTTTGATTTCATCATATTGCTCGATCTGAATCCACCCCCGAAAGCCGATGTCGTCCATGGCCCGGCGTATGGCCTTAAAATCCATCTCGCCGGCACCAAACATGATGTGGCTGTAATCCTTGGCGTGAAACTCACAGATCTGGCCGCCGAGGGTGGTAATCTCCTCGTAGATGTCGCGACCGGCGGTGTGGGCGTGGACCATATCGAAATAGACCCTGACGGCGGGCGAACCGACCCGCTCGATGATATCCAGGTGCTGCTCGACGTTCAGCCACGACTCCAGGCCGAGGATCACACCGGCCCCTTCAGCCTTCGGGGCCATATCCTTGAGCCGCTCCACCAGGGTGTCAATGCCTTGGGGGTCATCCCGCAGGTCACCCTGTCCGAAAAACGCCAGAAGGAGCACATCGCGGCCCATGGCCTGGGCGACGTCGATACCATCGGAGACGTATTGCTCCGCACGGGGATCACGCTTATAGGGCACCCGGTTCAAAATCCCCAGGGCCAGGGAGGCAATTTCGATCCCGTGAGCCTGGGCCAGGGCCTGGTATTCCTGCTGCGCCTCCGGTTCAAGCATGGGCTTGACCTCCCCCAGGTCCACCTGCACGCCATCGAAACCGAGGCGGCTGGCCATCTCGACGGCGGCCGGATCACCGGCCAGACCCAGCTCCCAGTCCACGACCCCGATCTTGAATCCGGGCCGAAGGGCGGTGGCCGCCGGCGGCTTGGGTGTCGCCACCGTGTAGGGCCGGCATGCGTTGGCCAGGGAAAGCCCCGCCAGGGCGTAGGCCGACTTGGCCACCATCTCGCGGCGGGTCATCCGGGGAGCATCACCGGGGATCTTTTTCGCGTCTTTCATAAGTCGCAGGTTCAGTCAGCCGTCCATTCACGCGACGGCAGCTCCCCCGGCAACCGCTCCGCTTTCAGCGGCCAAACGCCTGCCAAACAGCAGCCCGCCTGAACGAATACCGGCGGGCAAAGCCGCCGGTATTCGTACTTTGTCACGGGGCTACGGTTGACTATAGGGACCAACCCTTGCGGTATTCGCGCTTCACATACTTGTTCGCGTCTTCCACGTTGGTCACCTTCATATTCGGCCCATCCCACAGCAACCTTACATTCCGGCCAGCGCGGATGGCGAGGTTGGTGAGCAGGACGATCTCGGTGAGGGGACCGGCGACATCGAAGTTGGACGTCGCCTGGAAATCGCCCTGGATCGCTTCCACGAAATTCAGGTGACTCTCGGAGACCCTGGGGATCGTCTTCGGCGGCAGGGTGTAGGCCTTCATCTTCGTTTCGGGGATAATCCGTGCGTTATCACCGTAGTCGGAGCACATGATCTTGCCCTTGCTGCCGACGAAGATCGTGCCGCTGCTGGGGATTCTACGGCCATCCTCCAACTCCGGGGGCCGGGGGGCGGTTGCAACCCGCCGTCGTACCAGGTCATGGTTACGGGAGGCATGCTGCCGCGGGCCGGGAATTCGTAGTTCACCAGACAGGCCAACGGCGCCGTCTCGTTATTGACCGGGGTGGAACTGGCAACCACGCTGTCAGGATGTCCCAGCTTCAAAGCCTCCACCGGAATATCCATAACGTGACAACCCATATCACCCATGACGCCGGTGCCGAAATCCCACCAGCCCCGCCAGACAAATGGCAGGTAGGCCGGGTTAAAGGGACGCATGGGCGCCGGGCCGATCCATTTGTCCCAGTCCAAACCTCTGGGCACACGCGCCCTGCCTGTGGGCCGGTCGACGCCCTGGGGCCAATTCCTGATGGGCCGGTTGGTCCAGCAGTGCACTTCACTGACCTCTCCAATGGCGCCATCGGCAATCCACTCGGTTATGAGGCGGATGCCTTCACCCGCATGGCCCTGATTGCCCATCTGGCTCTTCACCCCGTATTTCCGGGCCGCCTCGGAGAGCATGCGGACCTCGTAGATATCGTGGGCCATCGGTTTCTGGGTGTACACGTGCTTGCCCAACTTGATGGCCGCCATGGTAGCCACCGCATGGACGTTGTCCGTGGTGGATATCCCCACCGCATCGATGTCCGTTTCCTTGGCCAGCATCTCGTCGTAATCGACATAGGCTGTACAGCCCTTGTACTGTCCGGATTTTTTCTCCGCGGCATAGTGCTCCTCCGCGATCTTCTGGGCAGGCTTGCGGCCCGCCACACCACCGAAGTAGGTCTTGCTGTAGTCCATCTCCGTGTTGGGATCGGCCACGGAAATCATCCGTACCCCCTCGTTCTGCAGGAACTGCTTCATATCGAAAGTGCCCTGGCCGCCTACACCGATCATGGCCATGTTGACGGTTTCGCTCGGTGCGAAATATCCGGGGCCACCCAGCACGTGCCGGGGAACAATGGTAAAGGCCGCAGCCGCTACCGCCGTCTTGCCCAGAAATTCACGCCGGGACAGTGATTTGCCCTGCGACTCGGGAACTTCTTTCTGATCATTCATGTTGTTCGTCTCCTTATATGGTTGAATGCCTTCATTGAGTTGACTTGCAGGCAATGGCTCCATGAAAACCTACAGCGACCAGCCTTCACGATAGTCGCGGCGGACATACTGGTTCGCCGCCTCGACATTGGTTACCTTCATGTTCGGACCATCCCAATCCAGCTTCCCCTCCGAGCGAATGGCCAGGTTGCCCATCAATACCGTTTCGGAAAGGGGACCTGAGTAGTCGAAATTCGAGCACGCCGGTTCACCGCCCTTGCAGGCGTCAATCCAGTTTTGTTCGTGAGTCCCATTGACCCTCGCCACCGTTTTCGGTGGGCGCTCGTAATCCTGCATCCGCGATTCGGGTATCAGCCGCGGATTGTCGCCGTACTCGCCGCACATCAATTTGCCCTTGTCGCCCACAA
>CAZJBG010000228.1:0-3391 GCA_964543925.1 uncultured bacterium | reverse complement strand
CCTCGTCAGCGCAGCAGCGTTCCAACATCCAGCCTACGAATCGATCGGGTTCAACTATGGAGGGCAGGCCATCAGGCACGTGCAGTTGGCGAATGCCGGCTCGCTTGTCGCGCCGATCCTGGTCTACGAGTCTGCAGACCCGAAGGTCGAGCAATACCGCTGGAGCGATACGCTGTTCGAGATCCTCTCGGCCGACTATCGATTCAACGCCACCAGCCTGGAAATGGTCGCTGATCGACAGCTCTGCATGGAGGGTGCGACCGACGACGGTTTCGAACTGTGCTACGACCCCGGAGACCCAAGCCAAGACGTCGTCGTCGACGTACCAGACGCGGCTTCTGGGGTCGTCACGATCGGCGACATAACGATTCCGGTCTATTTCGGAGCCACCCCTGCAGATCATCTCGACACGATCGTATTCGTTGCCGATCGGGCCTACATCCTGACGAAAGTAGACGCTACGTGGGGGATCCTAGAGACGACCGGAGCGATGGACATCATGGTCGAGAAGCTAGTCGGCGTGACCGCCTGCGGGTCCGGGACCGACATGCTATCGGCGGTGATCGATGCCACAGCTACCGCCGACACCACCACCGCCGGATCGTTGCACGGAACCCCCGCGAATCTAGCGATCGCCGCCGGCGACACGATCTGCATCGATCTGACGGCAACTCCGAATGAGATCGCCAACATGGTGGTGACGCTCGCCCTGAAGGCCAACTGAAGCCCTACAAGGGAATGCTCGATGGCGAAGGTCCCGATCGTTCACCAGACGTTTGCAGCATTCGCTGGCGATGATGAGTCCATCGCCCTGCTGCTGCTCTCGGCCGGTATCTCTCACCGGGACTCGATCAACGTCTACGTCAGCAAGATAGCGCGGCTCGCGCGGATCCTTGGCTACCTCAGGCAGGGAACCGCCTACACTACGAACGTCGGTGGAAGCCCCACCAAGCTCCCGGGCCTGTTCCCCTACAGCTTTGCTACCGGCGGGGTCACCACGCTCAAGACGCTCGGCGTATTCGACGATGCCTCAGACGAGTACGAAGTGGTCGTCTCCACCGACAAGGGCGCCAACTGGACGCTGCTGGAGGATCTGGGGTCGGGGTTCTCGGGCAAGATTCCCGACTCCGCAGCGTTCGGCAACCTGCGCTACCTGACCTTCGGCAAAGGCACGCCGCGGGTCTACAACAGCACGGCGCTCGCCAGCGTCGGCGTGACGCAGTCTCCGAAGCCGACCATCGTCACCAATGGCGCCGGCATCCTTTCGGGCTCGTTCGAGTACAAAGTCGTCTCGATGAAACCGAACAAGGATCGTCAAGGCGCCTCAGAGGTCTCGACCGAGATCATCGTCTCCCTCAAGAAACACACGGTCAGTTGGACGGCAGATACGGACGGGACGGTGATCGGCTATGAGATCTACAGAACCACCGGCACCGGCGAGCTCTTCTACTTGGCGGGCACGGTCGAAGGGCGCCTGACAGTCACGTTCGAGGACAATGTCCTTGACAGCGTCATCTTCCAGAAGCGCATCCTTCAGGAGCACGGCGATCCTCCTCCAGACGGGGTGCGGTTCTGTGAGCCGCACGAGACCCGCATGTGGTGGTTGGGTACCGATGAAGATCCTCGCAAGGCGTTTTATTCGGACCGGGGCCGGGCGGAGGAGGTCGGTGCTGCGAGCTTCCTGGACCTGACCGCGCAGAACGGTGGTGCCGACAAGATCACCGGCGGCACCGGCAATTTCTTCCGCTCGTTCATCATCTGGCTCGAGCAATCGGTCTGGAGGGTCTCCGGCACCGGAACCCTGGTCAACAACGTCCCGGACTTGCGACGCGAGCAGACCTCGTCTCGAGTGGGTACGGTGTCATCCAGATCGGTCGTCAAGGTGCCTGAGAACGCCGTGTTCACCAACGAAGCCGGCCGGCCGGTTAGCACATCGGGACCGGGACTGGCGTTCTTCACGCCGAACCTGGACATCCGTGTGCTCGATGGCGACGCGGACACCGTCGTCTCCACCGCCAAGAGCACGTTCCTGGCCACGGTCAATTGGGATGCTCGAGACACGATCAACGCGATCCACCACCCGACAGAGCCGGCGATCATCTGGTTCGTGCCGACCGGTGTCTCCACCGTGCCGAATGCAGGCGTCATGTGGAACTACGCGCAGGGGGTGTGGACCGAGATCGACACCACCCCGTTCCTCTCCTCGATGCTGACCGACGACCGGGACGCCCTGGTAGGATCCAACTCGACTGCCACCGGTGGCCTGACCTACAAGTGGTGGAACGGCAACACGTTCGACGGTGCGAACATCACCTCGACCTATTTCTCCAAGCCGATATTCGGCCATAGCGATGGCCAAGCCGCCCCGCACTTGCGCAAGCGATCGCGCCGGGTCGACCTGGTGTTCTCGGCGCACGATTCGTCCCGGTCTGTGACGTTCGACTGGTTTACGGGCTTCGTGGAAGCTGGGGCAACTGTGTTCGGAACCAAGTCTCTCAGCCTGCTGGACGCTACTGGTTCGCATGTGCAGGTGCGTGCTGTACTCAAGAACACCAGCGGCAACTATCCGGTCTCCAAGGTGATCCGCTTTAGGGTCACCGACACCGGCTCCGGAGATCCTTGGGAGCTCGACCACTTCATTTACCACTTCCAGGTTCTCCCGGGGATGACCGAATGAGGGAATCCGAGCTCGACACAGCGGCGTTCGATTACGCCGGGATCCGTGCCGGCGACACCGAAGCGCTCGAGAACGCCATACGGATTCTGGCGGAGCGCGTGCTGGCCGGCCTGCAGCCGGACGGGTCGCCGAACCGCGACCTGAAGCCCGACGTCGGGTTGATCAAGGATGACGGCACAGGAGGTCGCACGCAGGCAGGCTGTATCGCTGAAGTATTCGATTGCGACTTTCCGATCGGCGCTGCTGCTCCCGCGGTCTGGGCGTCTGGCGGACTTTCTGCAGCCTTGTTCGCTGGCCGGGCCTGGGTCGTCTCCCAGGAGCTTCCAGATGGCCGGGTTATGACGGTGCAACAGGTCCCGTTTGAAACGACTCAAGAGACCAGACGAATCTGGACTCCCGACGTCAATGGCGTATTACCAGCAGTACCTGATCTGGAATTAAATCTAGACGTTTTGCCCGATGCGCGGGCTGCTAATAGCGAAGCAGCGATGGCCCATCCGAACTCAACGCATTTGGCTTACCTGACAGATACAGGTCGGCTACGCGCGATAGCCTCCTCATCGCTCGCCGAGACTAGTGAGCTGACGCTGTCAATCGTTGCAGGGCTCAATAGTCGGCCTTATTGGGATGTCGTGAATAGCAGGATCTACTGGCCCAGCAGCACCCCAGGCGCTGGAATAATCGTGATTAACGCCTCAAACATGGCAGCTTTGG
>CAZJBG010000227.1:0-3404 GCA_964543925.1 uncultured bacterium | reverse complement strand
AGCTTCAGGTAGAACAGGGGATTGGCCAGTTTAGCCTTGGGCACCTCGTTGGCGATCATGCCGGCGATGAGATCGGCGATGTCCCGGTTGCGGGCCGCCTTGCCGATGACCAGGTTGAGCAGGAGCCGGGAGCGGCCGATCTTCTGCAGCAGGGTACTGATCCTGAGCTCGTCCCCGATGGCCGCCCACAGGTCGTTATCGTAGCGGGCCAGAAAGGCTGCGGTCAGGTCGTTGGCCGCCAGTGCGTCCCGGGCCGTTTCCACCGCATAGCGGGCCGAATAAAGGGCATTGCCGATACCCTCACCGGTGAAGGGGTCGATGAGCCCGGCGGCGTCGCCCAGGAGCATGAACCCGTCCCCCACCATCCGGCTGTGGCGGCTGCCCACGGGGAGGTTCCAGCCTACGGGGTCTTCCTGGGGTTTGGCACCGGCGAACCGGTCCCGGAAGGTGGGACTGTTGATGGCCGCCCGAAGAGCAGCCTTGAGGTCGATGTTCTGGCGCTTGATGTAGGCGTGGAGCATCCCGATACCGACGTTGGCATAGCCGTTCTCCAAAGGGAATATCCAGAAATAGCCGGGAATGACCTCGTCCACGTAGTGCAGTTCGATCTGGTTGGTCAGGCCGCCGACGTTCTCGTAATACTGGCGCAGGGCCACCACGATATGTTTCGGTTCGTGCCGGTAAAGCCCCATCTTCCGGGCCACCATGGAGTTGTAGCCGTCGGCGCCCAGAACGATCCGGCCCCGGTAGGCCACCTCGGCGTCACTGCCCGCCTCCCGGCCCCGCACGCCGCACACCTGCCCATCCTCCAGCACCATACCGGTGACGGTGAAGCCTTCCAGGCAGACATCGGCGGCCTCCTTGGCCTGCTCGAACAGGAACTGGTCGAAGATCCGCCGGCGGATGACAAAACCCTCGGGAATCTGGTTGAGGTGGCTGTTGGCCAGGTCGATTTCCAGCTCCGTATGGTTGGGACTGGTGAAAATGATCCTCTGGACGGCGGCGCCGGGGAGTTGGGCCGTCTTTTCCAACAGGCCCAGATCACGCAGGATGGCCACCGACTTGCCCGAGAGGGCATCGCCGCAGACCTTGTCCCGGGGAAAGGTGGCCTTGTCCAGCAGGAGGGTTTTGAGCCCATACCGCCGGGCATACAGGGCCGCCGCCGAGCCGGAGGGGCCACCCCCCACAATGATGAGGTCGTAGCCGGTGTTCGTCAACGACATATTGTCTTATCTAACATCATAATATAATGGCACTTACCACGCGCAGACCTCCTCAAACCGGTGATGCGATAACAGGGAGCTGGCGCAGTGGGATAAGGATGTGGATTCAAGGTATAAAAGTGGCTGCCTTCCTCAAGGAATTTAACCCGGATGCATGGCCGAGCGCCACAGCTGCACGCCGGGGTGGTGTGACGGATATCACGAGGTGCCGTCAATCGGAACTAAAAAAATTTGAATTGCACGCCAATTTCACTTACATTTGCTCCCCCATCGACATTTGCCATGTATGGAGGTCCCACTCTGCGCGGGAAACCCATACGGAACCTGATGACTATGGAAGGTGTGGACGACAGTGATATGATTAAGACGGTTAAAGTTGACAATCTGAAAATCGGGATGTATGTGACCCTCGGTGATCTCGCTGAGGAATATTCTTTCCTGGATCAAGAGTTCAAGATCACCACAAAGGCGCAGATTGTCAACATCATGGATAAGGGCATCGAGAAGGTCAAGATCGATACCGAGAAGAGTGACATTCTCGATCATGGCGACGGCCGGACGATGACCGAGATTCCCGTGCCCGATGACTTCAATCCCCTGGAGGACATCGCTGAGGAGTTGAGGGAGACCCTCGAAGATGCCAATGCGCCGCCGAAGACCAAGGCAAAAGCGGTCTACGACCATTCCATCCAGATGATGAACTCCATACTGGTGAAACCGAGCCCGGGGAATATTCTCAAGGGGAAAAAGATGATCACCGGGATAGTCGATCATATTCTGGTCGATGATCACACCGCGAACTACCTGACCAAAATCACGTCCCACGATTATTATACCTATACCCATTCGGTGAACGTGGGGCTGCTGTCGGTCTTGCTCGCCAAAGCCATCTACAAGGATTCCGAAGATCATGATATGGGTGAATTGGGAGCGGGCTTTTTCCTCCATGACCTGGGCAAGTGCGACGTCCCCGCCTACCTGATCAATAAGCCTGGCAAGCTGAGCGCCTCGGAATGGGAGATCATGCGCAAGCACCCGACCTTTGGTCAAAGGGTTCTGGCCGAAGCCAACCAGCTCACCCCGGAGTGCGGTGTGATCGTCATGCAGCACCATGAGCGGGAGGACGGCTCGGGCTATCCCTTTGGGCGCAAGGGGCATCATATTCACGACTACGCGAGGATTTGCACCATCGCCGACGTGTACGACGCGCTGATCTCTACACGAGCGTATAAGAAAAATGTCTCGTCGGACGAAGCCCTGCGCATCATGGAGGAGGAAATGTACCATTTCTTTAACCAGGACCTGTTCGCCGAGTTTGTTAAGCTGTTCAATAAGTAGGGGGTTGGCTCCGGCTCGCTGCAGACCTCATATGACAGCCCCACGACCTATTGCCCCTCGCGTGAGGGCAGCGCATCAATAGGGAAATGTGACGAATATCACGACCCAGGTACTTACCCGCCGCCAAACGATTGATTTTATTCCATTTTTCACCTACATTTGCTGCGCCCCAGGAGTCATGCAATGGAAAGAATGGGTACACGGCGCTAACCACAACCCCCGAATTTGCCTTGAAGAGTTTTAGCCGAAAGATGGTGTTATTGTTATGTTGAAGACAGTTAAAACCAAGGATTTGAAGGTCGGCATGTATGTGAAGCTGGGCATGTCCTGGCTGAAGCATTCTTTCCTGAAACCCAATTTCAAGATTACCTCCCAAAAGCAGATCAAGCGCATCTTAGCCAACGGGATCAAGTCCGTTCAGGTCGACCTTTCCAAGAGCGATGTGCAGGAGGACCGGGAACAGCTTAAAGCCGGCGGTTACGTCGATCACCTGGAAATGGGAGCACCGGCTGAAAAGGGTGAGGCCGTCGCTGCCAAGACCGGTGCGAAAAAGGAGCAGGACCGGCTCAAAGCCGGCCAGTACGTCGATCACCTGGAAAAGGATGCACCCACTGAAAAGGGTGAGGCCGACGCTGCCAAGACCGGTGTCATAGAGGAGCAGGACCGGCTCAAAGCCGACCGGCACATCGATCACCTGGAAAAGGAAGCACCGTCAGGAAAGGGTGAGGCCGACGCTGCCAAGACCGGTGTCAAAAAGGACCAGGACCTGCTTAAAGCCGGCCTTCACGTCGATCACCTGGAAAAGGAAGCACCGTCAGGAAAGGGTGAGGCCGACGCTGCCAA
>CAZJBG010000226.1:0-3446 GCA_964543925.1 uncultured bacterium | reverse complement strand
CCTCCACGGTCCCCTCCTCGACGACCTCACCGGCATACATGATCACCACGCGGTCGGCCACTTCGGCGATCACTCCCAGGTCGTGGGAAATCATGATCACCCCCATCTCCCGGTCCTGTTGCTGCCGCCTGACCAGGTCGAGAATCTGGGCCTGAATGGTCACGTCCAGGGCGGTGGTGGGTTCGTCGGCGATCAAAAGGGCCGGATTGCAGCTCAGGGCCAGGGCGATCATAACCCGCTGCCGCAGGCCGCCGGAGAGCTGATGGGGGTACTCCCGCACCCGTCGCTCCGGGTCGGGAATCTCTACCTGCCGGAACAGCTCGATGGCCTTGTCCCAGGCGCTGCGACGATCCAGACCCAGATGCAGCCGCACCGCTTCCACGACTTGATCCCCGCAGGTCGTCACCGGGTTGAGAGAGGTCATCGGCTCCTGGAAGATCATGCTGATCTGGTTGCCCCGGATGCGGCGCAGATCGGCCCTGGAAAGGGTTCGCAGATCCCGATCATTGAACCAGACCTGCCCACCGTCGTAGCGCCCGGGCGGCACGGGGATCAAGCCCATGATAGCCAGGGCGGTGACCGATTTACCGCACCCCGATTCCCCCACGATGCCAAGGGTCTCACCCATGTTTACCCGCAGACTGACGTCATTCACAGCCCTGGCGAGGCCCGTACCGGTCGTAAAGGATACCTTGAGGTGATTGACATTTAAAAGCGGTGGGGACGAAGTCATGGACGAATCAAAAACCTAGCTAATCTTAGGGCCATACCACCAGCACCAGGAACAGGTAAGTCAACGGCATGACGTAGAGCAGGGAGTCGAAGCGGTCGAGGACCCCCCCATGCCCCGGCAACAGAGCGCCGGAATCTTTTGCGCCGAAATCCCGTTTCAGGCGTGATTCGACGAAATCCCCCAGCTGGCCGAAGATGCCGGTGATCACCCCTAAAGCCAGGAGATAGGCCGGCGGGAAGATGGCGCGAGGCAGCCAGCCGAAAAGGCCAAAAAGCAGCATCAGCGCCATGGCGACGGCCAGGCCGGAAACCGATCCCACGACGGTTTTGTTGGGGCTGGCCTGGGGAAAGAGCTTCCTTTTCCCGAAGCGCTTGCCCATCAGATAGGCCGCCGAATCGCAGACCCAAACAGAGACGTAGAGGGCCAGTGTCAGGCGATAGGCCACATCGACTGATAAGCCGAAGGCCGAAAAATCGGCGGAACGGACAAGGATAAAGCTGCCGCCGAAACCGGCCAGCCACAACACGCCCGCCAGATGGGTGGAAAGTGTCATCCAGGGCGCGCTGGAAGGCCGCACGACTTCCGCAATTTGCAGCGCCACCAGCAGGAGCACCATGATGGTGAAGAAATGGAGCCCCAAAGCCCCACCTTGCGGGACGTAGCCCACCAGACCCACGTGCCGGGCAAAGGCGGCGAGGAGGGCCCCGGCCGCCAGGTAGGTTAAGATGGGCCGCGGCGTCAAATTTCCCCTGCGCAGCAAGGCCAGATATTCCCGGAGACCAAGGATCACCAGGGCGCCGACAAATACGGCATAGGGCGCGCCCCCCAACCAGATGATCCACAGTAGGGCGGGGATACCCAATACATTGACCAGCATGCGGGCCTTCACGGTATCCTTTTTACCGGTAGAAGCAGGATTGCCGGGTGAATCAGGCACGGGCGGGACTCCTTCGGTAGGCGGAGATGAATGCTATGATCATTGTTTTGCCGGCAGATGCTTCATGTATTCGTCATCCCCAATCTCGATAATCTCAATTTTTACCCGGGTGGTGCCCTGGGCCACAAAGCCGAGCTTCAGGGCTGCGCCGTAGGACAGGTCCAGCATGCGCCCCGCCACGTAGGGGCCACGGTCGTTGATGCGCACGATCAGGTTCCGGCGGTTGGCCATGTTTGTAACCCGAATGACGGTATTGAGCGGCAGCGTTTTATGGGCCGCCGTAAGGCCATACATATCGTAAACCTCACCGTTGGCCGTCAGTTTCCCGTGAAAGTCAGGGCCGTAAAAGGATGCGACACCGAGCATGACTTTCCCGGGCCGCAAATTGGCTGGGGGTACAATCTTGGCCCGGGGCGTGACCGCTTCGCGGCGCGAGCCCCTTTTGGGCGGTGCTTTGCCGCCGGACCGGTACCGGGGCGCCGGGGCACAGGCGGCGGCCCAGAGCAGACCGCTCAATCCCAGCACCAGGACGCGTTGCCACCGGAGGCTCATGGATGGGCCTGGCCCCGGATGTCGCCGAGACCCGCCACTCCCAGCTCGGCCAGAAATGTCGCCAGGCGGGCTGCGATCTGGACGCCCACACCCGGGTCCCGGTAGTTGGCCGTGCCGACTTGGACCGCCCATGCTCCCACCCGGATAAAACTGGCCACATCCTCCGCCGTCATGATACCGCCGAGACCGATGACCGGGATGGTCACCGCCTGTGCGACCTTGTAGACGTTAGCCAGGGCAATGGGCCGGATGGCCGGGCCGGAAAGTCCACACAGGCCGGTACCGACCAGATAACGCCCCGTATGGGGGTCAACATCCATACCCACGACGGTATTAATGGCGCTCACCGCGTCGGCGCCCCCATCCTCCGCCGCCTGAGCGATATCACCAATTTCGGTGACGTTGGGGCTCAGTTTCACCATGAGAAACCGCGTCGTCAGCCGCCGCAGCCGGCCGGTGAGCTCCCGGGTCATTTTCGGATCGACGCCAAACTCCATGCCCCCGCGCTTCACGTTGGGACAGGATATGTTGATCTCGTAGCCGGCGAATCGGCCCCCATGGGTCTCAATGATTTCCATCACCGCCACGTACTCCTCCATGGTGGAGCCGGCAATGTTGACCAGGACGGTGGTGGTCAGTTCACTGAGGAAAGGTAACTTTTCGGCGCAGAACCGCTCCACGCCGATATTGGCCAGGCCGATGGCATTGAGCATGCCGGCGGGGGTTTCGGCGATGCGCGGCGGCGGATGGCCTTCCCTGGGGTGGCGCGTGATCGACTTGGTCACCAGCCCCCCCAGCCGGTTCACATCCACCAGTTCGGGGGTCTCATCCCCGTAGCCGAAGGTCCCGCTGGCGGTAAGCACGGGATTCTGGAGGGTCAGTTGGTCACTTAACCTGACGGTGAGGTCCATCGCAGCAGTCATACCAGTTGGTGCGCCCAGAAGACGGGGCCATCCAGGCAGACCAGCTGGAAGCGCTCCCGGTAGCTGGGCTGGTCCTTGGCGGTCTCGGTTTTGAGCTCCACGCTGCACCCTTGACAGATGCCAAACCCGCAGCCCATCATTTCCTCCAGGGCCAGTTGGCAGGGCAGGTCGTGGGCGTTGGCGAAGTGCTTCAAGGCCGTGAGCATGGGCGGCGGCCCGCAACCAAAGAGGGTGACCCTATCCGTGCCAATCCGATTCAAGACCGGTCCCAGGCCATCGATCACCGTGCCGGCCAGGCCCG
>CAZJBG010000225.1:3109-3466 GCA_964543925.1 uncultured bacterium | reverse complement strand
CGAGTTCAGTATGGTTTTGCCGTCAAGGGGCTTTACGGTATGGCAATTGATAACTGTTGCCTCTATTCCCTCTTTTTCCAGCTCTTGGGCAGCCAGTAATGCCTGATAGACCAGGATTCCGCAGGCGATAATGGTCACGTCTTTACCATCTCTATAGATCTCGGCTTTTCCTAATTCGAAAGGCGTCTTTTCCGTGGTGAAAACCGGCGTTTTATCCCTGGCAAACCTTACATAAGCCGGTTTTGTAGTTTTGCCCACCGCAACAGTTGCCTTCCTGGCTTCAATGGCATCACAGGGCACGACCACCACCATATTGGGCAGGGCCCTCATCAGGGCAATATCCTCTAAAGCCTGATG
>CAZJBG010000225.1:1882-3099 GCA_964543925.1 uncultured bacterium | reverse complement strand
CCTGATGAGTGGCGCCGTCCGGACCCACTGAAATACCGGCATGAGCCCCGGCTATTTTTACATTCCGGTCGTTGTAGCAAATGGTCGACCTTATCTGCTCCCAGCATCTTCCGGGGCAAAACGTGGCGTAGGAGGCTACAAAGGGAACCTTGCCTACGGCAGCCAATCCCGCGGCCACTGTAACCAGGTTCTGCTCGGCAACGCCGATCTCGATGAATCTGTCCGGAAATCTATCCGCAAAGGGCTTACTCCTCGTTGAATCGGTCAGGTCGGCGCACAAAACGACTATATTTTTATCTTCCTCCCCCAATTCAATCAGGCCATCGCCGTAGCCGTTCCTGGTTGGAGCCTGCTTGATATCCTCTACATACAGATCGCCTGCCAGGTGCATCTTCTTGTTTATCATCGCCCTTGCCCCGCGATGATCTTTTCCCGCCCGTATTCCAATTCGGCCAGGGCAATTTCGGCCTGCTCCGGTGTTGGAGGTTTACCGTGCCATGTAAAATCATTCTCCATGAATGAGACCCCCTTTCCGGGAACGTTCCTGGCGATGACCATGGTTGGCTTGTCTGTGAGCTCCCCGGCCGGCGACAGGGCGGTCAGGATTTCCTCCATGTTATTTCCGTCTATCTCGATGACGTTCCAGTTAAACGCCGAATACTTCTCTTTAACGGGGTCAAAGGGCATTACATCCTCTGTATTGCCATCTATCTGAATATAGTTCCTGTCCATTATGGCGGTCAATTTACCAAGTTTGTTCTTGGCGGCAAACATCACCGCTTCCCACATGTTACCTTCATTGTGCTCTCCATCGGAGGTCAGGCAGAAGACCCGGTTTGGCCTTCGGTCCATCCTTAAACCGTATGCCATCCCCGCAGCCTGGGACAAACCGGAACCCAGGGGCCCGGAGGTTGTTTCCAACCCGGGAAGGGCAAGCCTGTGGGGATGGCCCTGCAGCCTGGTCCCCGATTTCCTCAGGGTCATCAGCTCCGCCTCCGGAAAATATCCGGCGTTGGCCATTGCGGCGTAGAGTACGGGACAGATATGTCCCATTGAGAGTACAAAGCGGTCTCTTTCCCCCCAGTCCGGCTTCTTGGGGTCATGCTTCATGACATTGAAATACAGCGCGGCAAAGACGTCGGCCATACCTAACGAACCCGCCGAATGGCCGGACCCCGCCTCGGTCAGGGACTTTATGACATCCTGCCTTATTTTGT
>CAZJBG010000225.1:0-1872 GCA_964543925.1 uncultured bacterium | reverse complement strand
TACCACTTTGAAAGTCGGAGTTCCAGGCGATTGCTTTATGCGGCCAGGCGGGCGAATTTCGCCGCCTGAGCGGGCGGGACCTGCTCGCGACGAACTGGTGCGGGCTCGCCAGGCATGAAAAATGGCGAGGCCGGAGATTTTCTCCGGGGGCCGGTGTGGGAAAATCTCCCTTTGGTGGAGCCGATGGGCTCGGACCTGCCTCTCGGATAGGCCAAAACGAAGGTCTTTTCGAGGGTTTTATCCCATATCATCATGGGTGGGCCGGGAACCTGGACGGGCTAAAGCTGCTTGAGTCCCAGGCTCTCCATAAAGGCCTCGATGCGGTCCCTGACCTCGGTCTCGTTCCACTCCCTTTTGTCCACGTGGCTGGACTCGTAGATCATGGTGTTCACGCCATCGTCCTTGAGGGTCTTCCTTCCCTGCATCACCCCGTATGAGGTCAGGATGCACCCCCGGTTGATGTGGAAGATGGCCCCCTGGCAGTTCCAGTCCCGGATCAGGCTGCGCCACACCGATATGGCGCTCTGGACATTGGTCATGGGCCTGACCACGGATATATCCATCCAGGCCTGAAGCCACAGGGCCTCCTCACGGGTGCGGGGCGGATAATTTATCTTGGGGGGTGTCACCTGGGACCTGTAGACCCCGTCCTCCCCCTCCTCCCAGATACCGCTCAGGCCGAAGACATAGGCGCTGGCGCTGACCACCACGCCGTATTCCTCCATGAGGCGGAAGAGGTGCAGGGCGTGCCAGGGGGGGATGTCATCGTGGAGCACCCGGCAGCGCTCGTTCCCCACGGCGGCGATGTGTTTGTCCACCCGGTGGCGGACCTCGTCCCGGAGGGACTTGTAGAAGTCCACCACCTCCGGGTTGTGGGGCTCGATCTCCGCCGGCAGATAGAGGGTATACATGGACTTCATGTCCAGGGGGGCGGGGACCGCCTTCTGCATCTCGCATATCTCGGACCACAGCTTGCGGCTCTCCCAGGTCAGGGTCATGGCATCCAGCAGGGCCTGGTCGTTGTATTCCTTCCCGGTAACCTCCTGGAGCCACTCCACGGCCCGGGCATAGTGGTCGGCCAGGTACTGGACGGTGGTGTCCTTGGGGGTCCGGGGGTGGCCATCGTGCAGGATCTCGGTATAGAACAGGGGAATGTCCAGGTGCTGGGCCACCATGTTGTACCAGGAGGACTCCAGGTCGCAGTCCACGCTCTGGAAGATGTAGTCGGGTTTGGGGAAGGGGCCCCAGGGGCCCTTGTCGATGAGCATGGAGCCCACGTACTGCTTGAGGTAGCCGCAGACGTCCCTTCCCCAGCCCTGGGCCTCCATGGCCTCGGAGCACTCCTGGGCCAGTTCGGGGAAATAGCCCACACTGGCCGACCAGGGCTCGCCGCAGAGGGCGGCAAAGTCCCCGATGCCGGAAATTATGGCCCAGGGCGCATGGCCGCTGCCGGTGAATATGGGGATGCCGTTTTCCCGGGCCCCCTGGAGCTTCTGGTAATGGCGGTACCTGATCTCCTTGGCCCACTGCCAGCTTTCCAGTTTCTTTGTCTTATATGCCATTATCCTGCCTTACACCAGCTCCAGGTCCATGGTCTCTAAAAAGGCTTCGGTGCGGGTGCGGAGCTGGCCCCGGGCCAGGGTCACATCCAGCTCGAAGAAATAGCTGGGGACTCCGTGGTCCCCCAGGAAGCGGGTCAGGTCGGGGATGTCCACGGCATGGGGGCTGCAGAATTTCTGCTGGACCAGGAGCACCCCCTGGACCCCGTAATCCCGGACCAGGTCCAGTATGTGCTGGTAGCGGGGCTGTTGGTTGGTCTTGGTGGGACAGGGGGGCCTGGTCAGGTAGCGGTCGGCGATGGCCCCCAGCCTG
>CAZJBG010000224.1:0-3473 GCA_964543925.1 uncultured bacterium | reverse complement strand
CCATGGCCTCCAGGTCCACGCAGCCCAGCCCCTCGGGACGACTATCGACCGGCAGGTGGATGACCCGCCCCAGGTGCTTGCGGTGGGGCAGGTCGTTTGAGTGATGCTCCATAATGGACACCAGGACCGTATCCTTATCGGGCCTAAGGTCCCGGAAGACCCGGGCCAGGCGGTTCATGCCGGCGGTGACGCCGCTGCCGGTAAAAAAGCAGGTGTAGGTATCCGGGTCGGCCCCGACAAACCGCAGGATGCGGTCGTGGGCCCAGCCGTAGGCCTGGGTGGCAAGCCGGGCGCTGTTGTGCAACAGGCTGTGGGTGTTGGCATAGTGCTCCAGGAAGGCGGACATGGCCCGGTGGGCGGGCCCCATCATGAGAGTCGAGGCGGTGGAGTCCAGGTAGACCCGGCGGGTGACTTCGCCGGTGGCCAATGGATAGGTGGTATCCAGGCCGAGAAAATCGCTGGCAATGTGGTTCAACAGGGCTTGCCCCTGGAGGTTGGCAGCGTCGGTATCAGCAAGGGCGTGGCTCATAGGCGGAAGGTACATAATAGATTAGCGGAGTGGAAAGGGAGAGTGAAGCAGTGTCTGAGATAAGCTCTTGAACTTGTACGTCATTTGGAGTACATTCGAGCGTAATGGAACTGACCGTCCTTGACGACGGAGAAAGGGAACCGATGGCGACTAAGACAGCCAAAATCAACGCCCGGATGGAGCCGGAACTGAAGGAACAGGCCGAACACATATTGGAAGGTTTGGGCCTATCCATGACCGATGCCATCCGTATGTACTTCAAACAAATCGTCCATCAGAAGGGCATTCCCTTCGATGTACGCATTCCCAATCCTGAAACACAAGCCGCCATGGAGGATGCCCGGACCGAGAGGGACTTCACCGAGTACGCCACACCCGAAGAGCACTTCAAGTCGCTGGGCATATAGACGCCTGTGCTACAGATCCAGGAAACCACTCGCTTCCGCCGAGATATCAGGCGCATGCAAAAGCGGGGGAAATCCTTTGAGCGATATAAAGACATAATCACCCGGCTGGTTCAACAGCAACCGCTTCCAGCTTCATTCGGGGAGCACCGCCTGAGCGGTGAGTGGTCAGCATTCTTGGAAGGACATATTGAACCGGACTGGCTACTGATCTACTGCCGCACCGAAACCGCCCTCATCCTAGTGCGCACGGGAAGCCACGCGGACTTGTTTAAATAAGTGTTTCGGTTGAACCCTTCATGAATGTCCCCCAGGAGTCGGATGCTCATCGGCCTAATGGCGAAGAATTATAGAGTGGCAAAGTTATCCAAGTGTATCCGCGCTGAATGCTCTGATATCGTGTAAATTCCCTGTGTCAACTCTACCATATACACATTATGGATTGTAACTCGTTAAATGCAATTTCATCTTTTCTCGCTGGACTTGGAGGACTAGTGGCATCTGTTACTGCAATCTATCTTGCTCGAAGAAATGACAAGCCACGGTTAAAAATATCTGCTTATGTCAAGAAACCTAAGCACGACCAAGAAACAGATAGAAGAGTATCCATAATCATTCACCTTACCAACGTAGGGCATATAACTGAGTTATTAGAGGGATTTTACCTTTTGACTGCTAGAAGTGGAGGCCAAATTGTACCCATTCCCTTTGAGCACCCTAACGGGGATTCTGTAGATTCAGTCTTCTCGGAGCCATTAGGCTACGGAAAGAGCTTCAAAGCCAAAGTAAATGTAACAGAGTTTGAAGGTTCTTTAATTAAACTTTTTCCTAATGTGAATAATTCTAGGCGGGAAACGAAAAATTCAATAAAATTATACGTATCTGTTGCCACGGCTTCTGGCAAACGCTATAAGAAGAAACTGTCCCGAGAGGTTAGACGGCTCGCACGCGATATCTTGGATTCGTACCCCGTCTAAGCGCTTATACTCCACATGGAACTACCAAACGAAATAACTGCCCACCACTAGAGTTAAGAGTGATCTTAACAGGACACTCGTAGAACTGACTTTGAGATACCCCTCGACGCTTACACGCCCCAGGTACGTTTCCCATAACTTCAGCTCGTTGTAGCAAAGGGCTCGCCGTAGGCTACGCCGAGGCTGAGTCGTTGTTTGGCTGGTTTCTGATGGGCAGTTACGCCTTCATCCTTTCGATTGTTGTGTGTGGTCAAAACAATGATTAAAATCGTGAAAACCTCCCGGAATGAACGAAACCCTCATTGAGGTCCACCATGTATCGTTTCATCGCACTCTCATGCACGTTAGGTATGCTTTTGCCGGTAGTGACTGCCGGTCCTTACGCTCAAGACAGGGAAGCGGCGCTAATGGAATACCCGGTGCCGCCGGGATCTCACCCTCACGATGTGGCCCCCGCCCCCGATGGAACCGTCTGGTATACCGCCCAGGGCTTGGGTGCACTGGGCCGTCTCGATCCGGCCACGAGCCAAACACACCATATCGAGCTGGGTGGTGATTCAGCGCCCCACGGCGTCATCGTAGGGCCTGATGGTGCGGCCTGGGTTACCGATGGCGGCCTCAACGCCATCGTAAGGGTGGACCCTGAAACGGAGAAGGTGCGGCGCTTCCCCTTGCCGACCAACACCGGTTACACCAACCTCAACACTGCGGCGTTCGACGGCAACGGCACGCTGTGGTTCACCGGGCAATCAGGTATCTATGGCCGCCTGGATCCCGCAACCGGGAAGATCGAGGTGTTCAAGGCGCCGCGGGGCCGGGGTCCCTACGGTATCGCAGCCACGCCCGACGGCACGGTCTACTACGCCTCCCTGGCGGGCAGCTATATTGGGCGGATCGATAGCGAGACCGGCAAGGTAACGGTACTGGAGCCGCCCACGTCCCGCCAGGGGGCGCGCCGGGTGTGGTCCGATTCCCAGGGGCATATCTGGGTGAGCGAATGGGACGGCGGACAGATTGCCCAGTACAACCCGGCCAACGGCCAGTGGCGCGAGTGGCGGCTGCCCGGTGACCGGCCGCGGGCCTATGCCGTCTACGTGGACGATCAGGATATGGTATGGTTGAGCGATTTCGGCGCCAACACTCTGGTGCGGTTCGACCCAGCCAAGGAAGCCTTTGAGGTCTTTGCCCTGCCGAGTTCACCGGCCAGCGTGCGCCAGCTGTTGGGACGGCCCGGGGAGGTGTGGGGCGCCGAATCATCGGCGGATAAGCTGGTGGTCATCAAGACCCGGTAACACGCAACGCCGCAACGCATCAAGCCTCGCCCCAGGTTTTCCCTTTGCCTTGCGCCCATGGAGCGGCAAATTTGCAGTGACATGACCGATGCCAGCGAACAGGCACTCTCGCCGCCTTCGGCAATCTTATTGATCCACTGCCCCGACCAACGAGGTCTGGTAGCGGCAGTGACCGAGTTCATCCATCAGAGCAATGGCAACATTCTCTACCTCGATCAGCACGTCGAGGTCCAGGAACAGGTCTTTTTCATGCGGGTGGAATGGGATTTGG
>CAZJBG010000223.1:0-3479 GCA_964543925.1 uncultured bacterium | reverse complement strand
TAGTCGGTATAGGCCTGCATATCGAAGTGGCCGTGGCCGCTCAGGTTGAACAGGATCGTCCGCCCGACACCTTCCTTTTTGCACACCAGGGCCTCATCGATGACCGCCTTGATGGCGTGGTTGGTCTCCGGCGCGGGAATGATCCCCTCGGCGCTGGCGAACTGCACACCGGCGGCGAAACAGGCGATCTGGTGTTCGGCCCGGGCTTCGATAAGGCCCAGCTCAAGCAGGTGGCTCACCAGGGGGGCCATGCCGTGGTAGCGCAGACCCCCAGCGTGGATGGCCGGCGGCATGAAGCTGCTACCCAGAGTGTGCATCTTAACCAGGGGCGTCAGGTTGGCCGTATCGCCGAAATCGTAGGCGTAGGGCCCCTTGGTGAGGGTGGGGCACGATGCCGGCTCTACGGCGATAAAACGGGCGTCCCGCTCACCCCGCACTTGGCCCCCAGGAAGGGGAGGGCCAGACCGGCGAAATTGCTCCCGCCACCGGCGCAGCCAATGATGATGTCGGGTTGGTCACCGGTCTGTTCCATCTGCTCAATGGCTTCCTGACCGATGACGGTCTGGTGCAAGAGGACGTGGTTGAGAACACTGCCCAGTGAATACTTGATCTTGTCATTGGTGGCCGCCACCTCCACGGCCTCGCTGATGGCGATGCCCAGGCTGCCGGGGCTGTCGGGGTGCTCCTCCAGCACTTTGGCCCCTGACTGGGTGCGGTCGCTGGGACTGGCGTAGACCTTGACGCCGAAAGTCTCCATCATGGCCCGGCGGTAGGGCTTCTGCTGGTAACTGACCTTCACCATGAAGACTTCCACCTCCAGGCCCATCATCTGGCCGGCGTAGGCCAGGGCCGAACCCCATTGACCGGCCCCGGTTTCGGTGGAGAGGTGCTTGACCCCTTCCTCTTTGTTGAAAAAGGCCTGGGGGACGGCCGTATTGGGCTTATGACTGCCCACGGGACTGACCCCTTCGTATTTATAATAGATGTGGGCCGGGGTATCCAGCAGGGTCTCCAGCCGCCGGGCCCGGAAAAGAGGCGTAGGCCGCCACTGCCGATAGATGGCCCGCACCGGATCGGGGATTTCAATGGCTTTTTCGGTGGACACCTCCTGCATGATCAGGGCCATGGGGAAGAGGGGGGCCAGGTCGTCGGGACCGATGGGCTGGCCTGTCCCGGGATGGAGCACCGGTGGCGGCGGCGTGGGCAGGTCCGCGATGATATTGTAATAGCTCTTGGGAATGGCGGTTTCGGGCAGAGTGTATTTTACGGTATCCATAATGGGCATCTCCTTCCATACCTGGTGGACTTCTCGTTGGAATCGAATCAGGGAAACCGAGTTTAAGGCCAGCCTGGGGCGCTGTCAACCATTGTGGCGGGCAGCTGCCTGCCGGAAGCACCTCCGTCGGGACGGGGTCACGGGACTCTTGCGGCGGATGGATCGCCGCGTTTACATTGCACCTATGGCAAAACACAACACGATCAAAATCATCCTCTCCACCCACGACGACCTGCTCCAGGCCCAGGATCTGGCCCAGCTGCTGGTGGAAAGCCGGGCCGCCGCCTGCGTGAATATGGTGCCCAATATCATGTCGGTCTTCACCTGGGACGGTGCGATCCAGAGCGAGAGCGAAATCCTGCTTATCATCAAGACCATCGATGAAAAGGTGCCGGAGGTTCAAGAACTACTTGAAGAGCACCACAGCTACGAGGTGCCGGAAATCATCGAGATTGACGGGGCGGTGCTGCACAAGCCCTACCTGGATTGGGTGCGGGATTGCCTCGGGTCCTGATCCGGCGGCCCGCCATGGGGAGCGCCCGTTGCGAAAGAGATCGGGACCCTGCCAATTCAGATGGATAGCCGCATACATTAGGATATCGGTTGGTGCTTGTAACGGTATTGGGAGCAGGGCAGGTCAAATGCCAAGGATAAGATACAATTATTAGGGGATCATAATTGCGTATAATATATATTACGTAAAGTCACCGACGCAGGCCCAGCGGGCCCCCTACCGTACTACAAAATTCACCACCCGGTCTGGGACAACGATCTCCCGCACGATCTCTTTGCCATCCAGCTGGCGCTGAACGGCGGGTACGGCCTTGCTGGCGGCGATGACTGCGGCCTCATCCGCCCCACTGGGTACCGTTACCTCCCCCCGGCGCTTGCCGTTGACCGTCACACCGATGGTGAGCAGCTCCGCCTTGCACAGCTCGGGATCGTAATCGGGCCACGGTGAGGCGAACACGCTGTCCCGGTGCCCGGCCATTTCCCAGAGCTCTTCCCCCAGATGGGGCATGATCGGCGCGATCAGCTGCATGAAGGTGGTGCCGACCTTCCGGCTGAGGCTGCTGCGCCCGGATAAGGCGTTGGCCAGTTCCATCAGCCGGCTGATGGCCGTATTGAAGCGGAGCTTTTCCAGATCTCCCGTGACGTCCCGGATGGTGACGTGCAGCCGCCGGAGCAGGTCAGTATCGGTTTCATCCCGGTCATCCAGCGGCAACCGTCCAATGCACCAGGCCTTTTCCTGGAAGCGCGCCAGGCCGGTGATCCCCGAATCATTCCAGTCGGCCCCCTCATCGTAGGGCCCCATGAACATGAGGTAGGCCCGAAAGACATCGGAGCCGTACCGCTCCACCGAACCGTCGGGCGACACGACATTGCCCCTGGATTTCGACATTTTCGCTCCCTGGGCGGTGATGACCCCCTGGTGGCGCAGGGTCGTGAACGGCTCATCGAAGTCGACGAGTCCCCCATCCCTCAGGGCCCTGGTGAAAAACCGGGCATACAGCAGGTGCATGGTGGCGTGGTCGGCGCCGCCAATATACATGTCCACCGGGAGCCAGGCTTTTAGCCGATCGGGGTTGAACGGTCCCGCGGCATAATGGGCGTCCGCGTAGCGCAAAAAATACCAGGCGGAGTCCACGAAGGTGTCCATGGTGTCGGTGTCCCGCCTGGCGGCAACGCCACACCGGGGACAGGGGGTCTTCACAAAGCTATCGATGGTGGCCAGGGGTGAAATATCCTTCCCCCGCACCTTGGCAAGGTCGATGTCCAGGGGCAGCGCAACCGGCAGCTGGTCCAGAGACACCGGGACCGGGCCGCATTGGGGGCAGTGAACCATGGGAATAGGTGCCCCCCAGTACCGCTGGCGGCTGATGCACCAATCGCGCAGGCGATACTGCACCGTTCGCCGGCCCCGCCCCATTTTTTCGAGACTATTGCATATTTGATCAAATGCTCTTTTAGTAGATAGCCCCGAATAATCTGCCGAATTGACAGCAACCCCTACCCCGGTAAAGCATGTTTCGGTGCCGTGAAGCTCGCCATCAGGTGAAACAACTTCGATAATGGGCAGCTTAAACGTGTTTGCAAACTCAAAATCACGCTCATCACTACCTGGCACAGCCATAATTGCGCCGGTTCCGTAGCTCATTAACACATAATCGGCGATCCAGATCGGAATTTTTTCATTTGTAAG
>CAZJBG010000222.1:0-3494 GCA_964543925.1 uncultured bacterium | reverse complement strand
CAATCGTCAAGGTATCGCGGAACATGCCGCTGGCGCCGAAACTTTCCTTGAACCGGGCCAGGCCGAAATTGGGCAGCATGTCAACGGTGAAGATACCGAAGTCCAGGTATTTAAAGCCGTCCTGTATGGCCTGGACGATCAGCTCGTAGACCAGCAGGTTGACCCCCCGGTACTCCTGGTAAGCCTCGTCATGGCTGATATAAAAGGCCAGGGTCACGTCGACATTAGCATCGAAACGGGTGATGCCCGCGATCATCCGGTCATCCCGGTAGGCGGCCAGTAACTGAATCTCGCCCGGGAAGAGGTCGACCAGTCGGTGCAGCTCTTCCAGGGTGTGCGTCGGCTGAACCCCATGGCGGCGCTTGAGGTTATGCAATAGGATATTGTAGAAGCTGGCATAATCGTCACTCAGGCGCACCTGAACGCCCGATTGGATCGCTTTTTTTACGGCCCGCCTCGACGCATCGGTGAACTTTGCCAGGTTATTTTCCGGTGTCTGCTCCAGGAAAAGGATGCTCGACACGTCACGTTTGAGGTAGGTGAAACCGTGTTGCAGCAGGGCGAAGTCCAGGTAGTTGGAGAGGCGGCGGTTGTAGATAGTCGGGGGGAGGGTGAGGGTGATGCGCTCGAACTGCTGCTCCCGGGCGTGGGTCAACAGGCCCTCCACCAGGTCATTGCTCTGCTGGAAGCTGAGGCCCACCGGGGTTATAAAACCGCCATAGGACGCGCCAGGATGGGATACCAGGTGCCGGTGACCCTCCACCGTCTTGACGGCTGCCGGAAAAAGAGCCAGGGGACCCTTGCGCCCGGTAAAGACCAGGGAGTGATCCTCGAAGCGTTCCGGGGGGTGATAGCTGAGAAACCGCCGCAGGTGAAACAGGGTCCCGTTGTTGGCCTGTCGGGCAAAATGGTCCCACTCCGCGTGAAAGGACGGTTGGTAAGGGGAAACGGTTATGGACATGATAGCAAGTTGCAGGGAATTTATCGGTGCAAAAACGTAAGTGGAAGGGAAGAGTGGCGCCCGGGGGTAATCGGCTAAAGCGCGCTCCGGCCACCGGGAACCGCCCCATGCTTCCTCGTTGCCTTCGGGGATTTGAGGATTTAACCTCCAACTCGTCGTAGCGGGCAATCTAACGGTTGAGCATTACAGGCGCACTAATATAAGGATTTCAAGGATGGCAGCAGCTACAGGGAAGCAGAAACCGTCAGACCGCATCGCCATCATTGGCGGCGGCAGTATCGGCTCGGCCATTGCCCGGGGGTTGGTGGGATCGGGCCGGTATCATCCCGGGCAGATCACCCTCACCCGGCGACAGGTGGAGCAGCTGGCCCCCCTCGGCAAGCAGGGGTTCCCGGTGCAGACCGACAACCGCGCTGCCGTCAAAGGGGCGGCTATCGTGATCATCGCCGTGCTGCCCCAACAACTGGTGGAGGTCCTTCACGAGATCGGTCCCGATCTGCGGCCTGGCGAGCAGGTGGTGATCTCCATCGTGTCAGGCGTTAAAATCGAGGAGATCACCAGACAGATTGGCCAGGATATGCCGGTGGTCCGCGCCATGCCCAACACGGCCATAGAGATCGGCGAGTCCATGACCTGCCTGGCCCATGCGCCGGGCGCCCAGGACGCCCTGGCTACTGCCACCGCCCTGTTTTCCGTGGCCGGCAAGACCCTGGTCGTTGCCGAGGAATTCATGACGGCGGCCACGGCCCTGTGCGCCTGTGGCATCGCCTTTTTCCTGCGGGCCATCCGCGCCGCCTCACAGGGGGGCATCGAGATCGGGTTCCATCCCGAGCAGGCCCTGCTCATGGCCGCCCAGACCGCCCGGGGAGCCGCTTCCCTGGTGCTCAGTGCCGACGACCACAACCACCCGGAGGCCGAAATTGACAAGGTGACCTCGCCTCAGGGGGCCACCATCTCCGGCCTGAACCAGATGGAGCACGAGGGGTTCAGCTCGGCCATGATCAAGGGGATCACCACCTCGGCGGACATGGTGGCCCGGCTCTACGCCGGTGATAAGTAGGTGCGGCGGGCCCCCTCTCTCGCGAGAGAGGGGGAGTCACGAAGTGACCGGGGTGAGTGGAGGCGTCTCAAGCCCGTAACCCGCCTACCCCTCTCGCCTCCGCCGAGTCCCCTCCCTCAATGAGGGAGGGGAAGACACGGAGTGTCAGGGGTGGGTGACTTCTGGGGGCTTCCGCCAGCTGGCGGAAAGGGGGTGGGTGCGAGGTGTCAATTAATCAGATACATGCGCAACTTATTATGTCGTTGGGACTAAAAATTCACCACCGTCATGAGGTAGACCCAGGTGGCATTGTCTTCGCCCTTCCATTCCTTGAAAAAATCGCCGGGCATGGCGAGAGACGCGCCCCCCATAAAGGAGACGTTGGCGCTGTAGCGATGATTGACGGTCAGGTCGAGCTCGTTGAGATAGTCCCTGGTCGTATTGCCGTCAGCCAAAGGATAGTCCTGGCTCGATCTGAAGCTGTGATAGGCCACATTGACTTTGGTGCTTTCCAGCGGTTGGGCGGCCAGTTTCACGTGGATATCGGTGAGTCCCCGCCCGTCGGTGTAACCCGGGAAGTAGTCCATGAAACCGTAATACTTATGGTTCGTGGCGTACAGGGTGTTGAACCATTTTGCGGTCTGGTCCCCGAGATCATCATCCCCACTCAGGTAATCGACGCCGATGAAAAGGGCTGGCCGAAAGGGTAGAAACGAAAAATCATAGCCGACGTTCAGGGCCGCCATTAAGGCGTCTACCTTGTTGCTGGAATATGTCCCCCCCTTTCCCCCCTGCTTGGCCAGCTCGGCCTCGTAGGTCACCGGCCCCACGGTCCCCTGGGCATACAGGCCCACGGTGTAGCGATCAAGCAACTCGGGTTGGCGCTGCCGGATATAGAACAGTTGGGTGGTGTGCCCAACCGCCAGTTTGACATCGGCATAGGCGCCCAGCACGTTCACATCCAGGGTATCTCCGGGCCGACCCTGTTCATCTTCCTTGAAATTGAACAGATCCACGGAAAATCTTTTCCCATGGACGTTCACGATCACCCCATCGAAGCTGCGGCCGATGTTTGACCAGCCCACGGCCCCCATCAATCGCTCCGGACCGTAGACGACCTCCATGCGGCCCACCTTCAGGTCCACGGGCCGGTCGAACAGGTTGGCCAGCTGGAAATAGCCCTGGTGCAGATCGAACGCATTGGCCTGCCCATCCATGGTGCCCGATTCGTCCCCGAAGGTCCGGGAGTCCTGTAGCTGGAAGAACCCGGTGATGTTTTCCCCGGGGGTGAAGGTGATATTCAGCCGGGAGCGCAGGAGGTTGAAGCTGCTGGTCTTGGTGATCTTGTCAAAATCTTTGCCGTCAATCTCAAACCGCTGGCGAATCTGGCCGGAGAGACGCCAATCGGTCTGGGCCGGGAGACTCGCGGCCCCGGCCAATACGGTCATGATAGTGAGGAGAACGGTCCGTTTCATGGTTTCCCCATAGAGTGAT
>CAZJBG010000221.1:0-3520 GCA_964543925.1 uncultured bacterium | reverse complement strand
CTCCGGCTTGACAGGCCGGCGTTCTAACCAACTGAACTACGGTCCCTTTTTAACCGGTACGAAATTAGTGAAATCGTTGGGGAAAGGCCATGACTGCGGGCTAGGATTTCCCTGACTGTCCCGGTTTTGCCCTGGACCGGTAAAGAATGGCCAAAGGGATGATCCCGAGATATCCGGCAACCAGCATGATCGGGGCCAGGGTAAGGGTCTGGAAACTGTTCGTGGTGCCCAGTGCCATGATCACGTAGGCCAGGACGATATCCAGAATGCCTACCAGGAAGATCAGATAGTTGGCGCGCCCGAACCCCCAGTCGCCAAAGATCGCCGTCGTCGATTGCTTGGATCGCTTCCCTGCCATATAACCTCTAAAGTTAAGAATACCCCTTCGGCACCGTCAAGGGACGCCACTGTCAGGCACACTCGTTGTTGAATTATCTACCCAACCCGGTTTAATTTAGCCACCTTCATGGGGCGGAATCTACTTCATAACAGCAGGGCGAGATGGGTGGTAGCCATCAGTCTGGTTGGTCTCCTCACTTTGCTGGCCTTCCGCCACCTGGTGATGAGTTGGCCGGTGCCGGTTACCTTCAGGGATCACGTGATTATCCCGGAGGGTGCGTCAGCTTATCGGGTGGCCCACCTATTGAAAGACCGGCAGCTCATTTCAAACGCGGACCTGTTCGTGACCGCCGTTCGGTTGAGATTTAGCACGCGGTCCATCAAGCCGGGTAAATTTCAACTTTTGAATGTCCGCCAGATGGGGGATTTGGTCGAGCAACTGCTCAATCCCAGGCTTCGGCCGGTGATCGTGACCATTCCTGAAGGACGGACGCGCGGGGATATTGCCCGCTTCTTCGGGCCGAAATATCCTGTCAATGCAGCCCATTTCACGGCCCTGACCGAAGACACCACGTTTATCCGCCGGCTGGGCCTGGATGTCGCCACCCTGGAAGGGTACCTCTTTCCCGATACCTACTTGATTCGGAATGGGGACACGGAAGAGACCATCATCACCCAGATGGTAACAGCTGCCCGGCGGTCGCTGGACCATGAAATTATCCGACAGGGGGAGGAGATGGGGTTAACTTCCCATGAAATCGTCACCATGGCTTCCATCATCGAAGGTGAGGTCATGTATGACAGCGAGCGTGTCTTGGTTTCGGCGGTCTATCACAACCGTCTTCGCCGGGGGATGCGCCTGCAGGCTGATCCGACTGTACAATATGTCATTCCTGATGGTCCCAGGCGCCTGTATTACAAAGATTATGATTTTCCGTCGGAGTATAATACCTATCTCCACAAGGGATTGCCTCCGGGACCCGTGAACAGTCCGGGACGGGCCTCCATGGCGGCGGCGGTTAATCCCAAAGATGTGGATTATCTGTATTTTGTGGCCGATGGTGGGGGGCACCATGTGTTTACCCGTACTTTGGAGGAACATAACCAGGCTGTTCGTGATGTACGCCAACGTAAATAATGCCGCATCTGGAGACCCCAAGGATCACTATCAATCGGGATAATGGCCAATGGACCTGAGTGAGTTAAATCCTGTCCAAACCGAGGCGGTAAAGTGTATCGATTCCCCCGTCCTTATTTTCGCCGGTGCGGGGAGTGGCAAGACCCGCGTACTGACCCACAAGATCGCCTATATTCTGGATGAAATGGGATTGCCGCCCGAGAGCATCCTGGCGGTCACCTTCACCAATAAGGCCGCCCACGAGATGCGGACCCGGGTGGATGACCTGGTGGGGCATCACAACGGTCGCGCCGGCCGGGCAGCCGCCAAAAATGGGCGCGGGTTAACCAATGGAGCCTCCGGTGTCCGCGTAGGCACCTTTCACTCCGTCTGTGCCCGTCTCCTGCGCCAGGAAATCCATCAGCTGGGCTATCGGAAGGATTTTGTGATCTACGATAGCGATGACCAGCTCCGATTGCTCAAATCGGTGCTGGAGCAAAACGAGTACGACCTCGACCTCTACCCCCCGCAATCATTTCGGTCCCGCATCAGTCGTGCCAAGAACCGCATGCAAACATCGGATCAGCTGCTGGAGGAAGCCCAAAGCAAAGAAGCCGAAATCACGGCCGCCATCTATCGGGAATACCAGGAAACCCTGAAACAGAATCATGCTCTCGACTTCGATGACTTACTCCTGTTGCCCCTCGCCCTGTTCGACCAGTTCCCGGAAGTGTTGGAGCGTTACCGGGGCCAGTTTCAATATATCCTGGTGGATGAGTATCAAGATACCAACCGGGCACAGTTTGAGTTTGTACGGCGACTGGCCCAGGAACACCAGCAGATCTGTGTGGTGGGGGACGACGATCAATCGATCTACACCTGGCGGGGGGCCGATATCTCCAACATTCTCAACTTCACCCGGGTGTTCAAAACGGCAAAAGTCTTCAAGTTGGAACAGAACTACCGATCCACTTCGATCATCCTGGAAGCGGCCAACGCCGTGGTGGCCCGCAACAAGCGCCGTACCGAGAAAAGTCTCTGGACCACCCGGAAAGGTGGCGCCCGAATCCAGATTTACGCTACCCTCAATGAACGTGATGAGGCTGAGCTGGTTCTAAGCCGTATTCAGGACGAAGTCCTGGTCGGTAAGCGCCGGTTCCGGGACATGGTGATCCTCTACCGCACCAACGCCCAGAGCCGGGTGCTGGAGGATACCCTCCGGCGCCGCGCTATCGCCTATACCATCGTCGGCGGCACCAAATTTTACGACCGGAAAGAGGTGAAAGATGTCCTGGCTTACCTCCGGCTGCTGGTGAATCCATCCGATTCGGTCAGCCTGGAGCGGATCATCAACTTCCCGCCCCGAGCCATCGGCGAGACTTCCATGAACCGGCTGCGGGCCTATGCCCGAAGCGGAAAGATGGAGATCTTCCAGGCCCTGGATCGTGGACTGGAAGCCGGCGTGCAGCCGAAGCAGGCCCAGGCCATGGCCGAATTCAAGGCCGTCATCGAGCGCTATCAGGCCCTGTCGAAAAATCCTGCCGATGATGGGGATACCAGCCCGATTGTTGACGAGTATACGGGCGTTAAAGTGACCGAGGGGACGGCAAAGTTGAGCGTGGCCGAGTTGGTGTCAGCCCTTATGGAAGAGGCTGGGATGGTCCATTACTACCGGCGGCAGGATAGCTCCGATGCCCGGGACCGCCAGGAGAACATCGATGAGCTGATCAGCAGCATTGATCAGTTTCACCGGGATAACGAGGGCGGCACCCTCCCCGATTTCCTGGAGGAGGTCTCCCTATTGACCGACATCGACCGCTGGAACGATGACACCAACGCCGTAACCCTCATGACCCTGCACAGTGCCAAGGGGCTCGAATTTCCGGTGGTCTTTCTCACCGGGCTGGAGGAAGGGCTGTTCCCCCTCTTGCGTGCTGATGAGGACGAAACCGACGATGAAGAGGAGCGGCGTCTGTTCTATGTCGGCCTGACCCGGGCCCAGGACAAGGCCTATCTGATCTACGCCCACCAGCGCCGCCGCTGGGGCAGCAGTGCCATGGAGAG
>CAZJBG010000220.1:1998-3521 GCA_964543925.1 uncultured bacterium | reverse complement strand
CCAGGGCGCCGGCCAGGGCCATGCTGCGGGCGTTGTTGCCCACCCTTGCAAAGGCGCCGGGATACCCACCGGTGGCCGGACCGCCTGCCCAGAGCCCGATAACCATGCTCAACAGTACCGCAACAGTCCTCATCGAAACACCATGACTTTCGTCCAGTGTTGCGACCGTCCCAGGGTGAGGCGGCAGTAATAGACCCCGTTGGCCGCCACCTGTGCGGAACGGTTCAGCCCGTCCCAGGCCAGGCTGAAATCCCCGGCCGCCCCATGCTGCCGGCGAGGCAGTTCCACCACGGGATCCATGGCAAAATCAAAGATGGCGATGCGGGCAAAAACGCCGGTTTCGGACTCGGTGACGTGGTATTGAAAACGGACGTGACCGGCCCCGTCAAGGACATTATGCTCCGATATAAAGAATGGGTTGGGATAAGCGTAGAAACGATCTTCCCCCGCGGTGGTCGTGGATATGAAGCTGCGCTTAATCTCCCAGCTCACCCCGGCATCATCGGTTTTCGCCAGACCGTCCGGCGTGCCGACCCACAGGCTGCTGTCACGGCTGTCCCACAGGCTGCCGAACACCCGCTCGGCATAGATCCGCTCATCGGTCAGCTGGTCCACGGCGCTGCCAAACCGCGCCCAGTTCGCGCCATCCGACGATTTTTGTAGCCCGCTATCCGTAGCGATGTAGATGACCTCGCCGAAGGAGGTGATGTTGTTGGCCCGCTCGTCCAGCAGAGTGACGCGCCAGGTCTGCCCCCCATCCTCGGTATAGCTCACGCCTTGGCGCTCCCCGGTGACGGTGCTCACGGTTGCCGCCCAGATGCGCTCGGTGGACCCGGTGACCTGGCGATGGAGGGCCACCACCCAGTTGCCGGTGAGGTTGTCCCACTGCGAAGTGTAATGGGTCCACTGGATGCAGCCGGTGGTCGAATCGACGATCCCTTTATTGAGCCCGGCGGCGGTCCCGACCCACACCAACGAATCATAGGCCACCACCGAGAAGCCCTTGTGGTTGTGATGGCCGCCACCCGCAGGGTCCCGGGGGTTGAGAACGTAGCCCGCCGGTATATCGGTGCACGAGAGGGTCGTATCTCCATCCCGGGGTAGGGGCACGACGGACCACTCCCCCGATGTGATGTCGTAGCGCCGTAGACCGCTGGACCAACTCGCCACCCAGATCGTCCCCAGGGAAAAAGCCACGTCGTAGGTAATGTTGCTGATGCGGGTGGTGACGGCCAGCTGCCGAATCGTGCTGTCGCCCCAGGTAAACGTGGTAAAGACCGAATCGGCGGCCAGTGAATCCAGGGGCTGGGGCCGAAAGGTCCAGGTATGCCCCAGATCGCGGGAGTAGGCCAGGCCGGTTCCCATGATCTCGCCGCTCCCGCTCACCACAGTATCAGCCAGACCGGCCACGACGATCAGGGAGTCGACCACATCCAGGGCCGATATGCCGCCTACCGGCAAACCGACTGCGCTGGCCAGGTAGGATCGGAAAGTCGTTCCCCGGTCGGTGGTAAGCGATAGGC
>CAZJBG010000220.1:1091-1988 GCA_964543925.1 uncultured bacterium | reverse complement strand
AAAAACAGCAGGGAATCCCCCGCCGCCCGGATATCGACGATACTGTTGCTGGCCAAGCCGGCAAAGGAGGTCGTATCGACCAGGTAGGAGGCGGCGCTGTCCGTGGTGCTCTTGTGCAGGGCAAACTGCCGGGGCGTTAGCTGTCCCCAGAGCACGCCGGACAGGACCGCCATGATTAGCAGGCCGCCTCTCACTGGACCACCTCGATCCCCCGATCCGTCGTATCACTGCGCGCACCGGAAAAGTCCTGGGCCACGAAGCGCAGGGTATAGGTGCCCAAGGGGTTACTGCTTCGAAAGGTGATGCCTCCGGAAAAAATTCCGTCTGTGGCCGTGACATCTTCCCGGGTACCATCATCATACAGGGGGAAGTCTGTGCTGCCGTCTACGCCCACGCCCCACGATCCATCGGGCTTGACGATCTTGAACGTTACGGTCTTGAGATCAGCGGCGCCGTTGGCATCCTTGGCAAAGACAAAGAGCGTATCGACCACCCCGGTTCCCTCAACGGCAGGACGGATCACCGTCCCTGCCGACACCACCACCGAATCGATGGCGGGCGGGACATTGTCCAGGAAGAGCGTATCGATAACGGTATGCGTGTCCGGAGCTACGATGGCTGTAAATACGATCCGCACCGGTCCCGATTCGTCCGGGGAGAGGGGTGAATCAAATGTCCGGGCGTAGACCCCGTCCTGGGGCAGGATATCCCCGCCGGTGGCGTCGTCCGCCAAGGACGCCCTCACTAGTGATGAATCGGCCCCTGAGCTGTCGAGCGTCACCAGGAACAGGTCGATCCAGATGCTGTCCACCCCCGCACCACCCGCCGGGGGGACCACGGTAATGGCGGCGTAGAACCGGTTGTCCCTGTCGTTGTAGGACGTTTCAGGATTGGACA
>CAZJBG010000220.1:0-1081 GCA_964543925.1 uncultured bacterium | reverse complement strand
ATTGGACAACACCGGCGTCTCATCTTCCGGCCCCACCCCCGTTTCGCCGCAGCCAACCATGAGTGCCAGTGCCGCGCCCGCCACGCTAAACCAATGAATTGCAGGTCTCATAGAGCGCGCAATATAGGCGGGTAGAGTGTGCCTGCTCAATTTATTTCTCCTGCCCTTCGGTCGGTGAGGTCCCGGTGAATGGCCACGACGATTTTCCCGGCGCCGCGCAGCGACAACCGCCATGACGGCCGGATTCGGTTGGGCCAGGTTCACGGGCGCTCACCATAGATCAGGTGGGTGATGACCGTGCCCACCGCTTCCAGGCTTTCAGCCGAGCACTTGTCGGGGGTATCCTCCAGGGTATGCCAATAATTCTCCTCGGTGTTGGGATAGTTGAAATCAATAATATCAACAGTGGGGATGCCCGCTTCCAGGAGGGGAATATGGTCATCGTAGATGGCGGCGCCCAACTCGGGCCGGAACTGGGTGTAACCCAGCTCCAGGGCCAGGTTCCAGATTCGCCGGGTCAACTGTTCTGCGTCCCGCCAGGAATAGTACTCATACGGAAGGCTCAGCTGGGCGTCACCCACCATATCCAGCAGCACCGCGTACCGGGGCCGCGTGCCCCCCAACAGCTCGGTCATTTCAGGGAGAAAAGCCTTGATCCCCAACGAGTAGTTTTCCAGTTCACCGGATTTCCCTACGTCCTCGGCATCGACGAACAGCAGGTCCACCCCGATGGAAGGGGCGTCCCGGGCCAGAACATCGGCCAGCACCAGCAGTATGGCCACCCCACTGGCCCCGTCATTGGCTCCCAGAATCGGCAGGGACCACTTCCGGGGATCGTCCTCCTGGTCGGCCCACTCCCGGGTATCATAGTGAGCCAATATCATCACCCGGCTCCGGGCCGACGGGTTGAACCGGGCCAGAAAATTGATGATGGACAACGGTTCGTCCTTGTAGGGATGGTCCCGGCTGGTCTTCTGGATACGAAGCTGGTGCGCCCGGGACCGCAGATAGTTTTCCAGGAAAGCGGTCGTGGCCTCGTGGCCGGGTGAGCCGGGGTATCGCGGGCCGAAGGCTACCTGAG
>CAZJBG010000219.1:0-3538 GCA_964543925.1 uncultured bacterium | reverse complement strand
CGTAGCTCATTAACACATAATCGGCGATCCAGATCGGAATTTTTTCATTTGTAAGCGGATTTATGGCGAACGCACCGGTAAAAGTACCGGTTTTTTCTTTTTTCTGAGCGATTCGGTCCCGTTCAGTCTGTTGTTGGGCCGTTTTTTGGTACTTTTTTACCTTTTTCTGCCATTCTGGCGTAGTGATCGCCCCCACCAGCTCGTGTTCCGGTGCCAAAACCAGGTACGTGGCGCCGTAAACCGTATCCGGTCTCGTCGTGAAAACCGAAATAACCTGCTGATCGGCGTCGGCTACCTGAAATTCGATGAACGCTCCTTCCGAACGACCGATCCAGTTGCGCTGCATGGTCTTGGTGCGCTCCGGCCAGTCGATATCGTCCAGGCCTGCCAGCAGTTCATCGGCGTATTGGGTGATTTTGAAGAACCACTGGGTGAGCTCTTTCTGGATCACCGCAGAACCGCACCGCTCGCAGTGCCCCTCTTTCACCTGTTCATTGGCCAAGACCGTCTGATCGTGGGGGCACCAGTTCACCGGAGCCTTTTCCTGCACAGCCAGACCCATATCATACAGTTTTAAAAACAGCCATTGGGTCCACCGGTAATACTCAGGGGTGCTGGTATCCACGTAGTTGGACCAGTCGTACATGGCGCCGATCTGGTCCAGTTGTTTGCGCATGGTGGCGATGTTGGCGGCCGTGCTCTTGGCCGGATGGACGCCGTGTTTGATGGCGTAGTTTTCCGCCGGCAGCCCGAACGCGTCAAAGCCCTGGGGATGAAAAGTGTTGTAGCCCTGCATCTTCTTGAAACGGGTCCAGGTGTCGGCCGGGCCGTAGTTGTACCAGTGGCCGATGTGCAGCTTGTCGCCCGATGGGTAGCTGAACATGGTGAGGCTGTAGAGTTTCTTGCCGGGCTGGTCCAGATCGGTCTGATGCGCCCCGGACTGCTCCCATTTGCGCCGCCACTTGGCCTCGATGTCCTTGAAAGGGTAGGATTCACTCATGGTTTGGCATTCAATGATCAGCCTTCATTCAGTTGGCCGTTCTAACGGGAAAAAGATTACCGCTAAATTAGCGACTGCCGCACCGGCCGTCGAGGGGAAAAACTGGACCGGGCTCCCAGGGGCGCAAAAAAGGCCCGGCGGGTCTCCACCGGGCCTGAATGCCTGAATCTGCCTGTCGGGGTCGAAAGATGTTCCCCAATGGATTCCTCGTGGGAACGCCCGACTTTTTCGTCCAAATAATAGCGGGGTAAACCTTCTTATACCGTGAAAAAGAGCCTTACACGTTATTTTTTCGATGTTTCTAAGAATTCCGCCACACTTATCCCGGCCTTTGCAATCAGACTCCGCAATGTGCCACGCGCCACATTGGGATGGTCTGGAACCGATAGCGTCGCCATATGCCCTTTCTTCGTCATAATGATGTGACTACCCCGGTGACGGACAACTGCCCAGCCAAGTTTCTCAAAGACCTTTACAACCTCCCGAGGTGTCAAAACGGGCACCGGGGGCATTAGACATGAACCTCTACCTCGCGGGTGGTCACCGTTAACGGCATCCCTTTTTCAGCCCGCACCGCCAAACAATCCTTGATGGCCTCTTGAATATTCTGTTCGGCCTCTTGTTCGGTTTGACCCTGACTCACGCAGCCAGGGATAGACGGACACTCCGCAATGAACATCCCGTCTTCGTCCTGAAATATGCTGATCGTGAACCTCATATGCTTTATCCTCTAATAAAATAGCCCGGCGGGTCTCCCCCGGGCCTTCCCAATACTAGGGTCGCTATTGCCTGCCACTGCAACTGCCACTGCAACTATCTTACCGTCGGGGCAGGGAGATTCGAACTCCCGACCTCTTCGTCCCGAACGAAGCGCGCTACCGGGCTGCGCCATGCCCCGCAAAATGGATCAATCGACGGATGAAATTACGGATGTGCCGCGACAACGACAAGGGTCATTCCGTCCACGGTTGGTGAGGGCCGGCTGTTTACCAGGGAATTTCCTTCCCGCGCCAATCGAAGAACCGGCCCCCGTCGGTCTCACTGAGCCCGTCAATTACCTCGAGCAGACCCGCCACCGACTCATCGACCGACAGGCTGGCGCCACGGCCCCCCATGTCGGTTCGCACCCACCCGGGATGCAGCACCACGGCGATGATGCCCTGTTGCGCCAGATCCAGGGCCATGGACCTGTTGAGCATGTTGAGGGCCGCCTTGCTGGCCCGGTAGGCGTAATAGCCGCCGCTCCCGTTGTCGGCAATGGAACCCATGCGCGAGGTCACGCTGGCAATCGTGGGGCGCCGGCCCTTTTTGAGGAGGGGCAAGAGGGCCTGAGCCATCAGGAGCGGAGCAGCGGCATTGACCCTGAAGGTGTCGACCAGGTTCTGCTCGGTAATGTGGCCGAACGGGTCTTCCCCGCCTCCGACACCGGCATTGTTCATCAGCAGATCGAGACCATCGACCAACCCCGTGACGGTGGCCGCAGCCTTTTCGGTGGCGGCCTGATCGGTCACGTCCAGCGCCAGGACCGTGAGCCGGTCGCCATGCTTATCCTGCAGGCTGTTGAGCTCGGTGGCCTGCTTCGGGTCGCGGGAACCGGCGAATACGCGGTCTCCACGGCTTAGGTACTGACGCACCAGTTCCAATCCGATACCGCGATTGGCCCCGGTTATGACGACGCGCTGCAAAGGGGTGCCCTCAAATTCTTAAGTGCCATTCGGTCCATGGCCTAAAGTAATACTTTAATCACCACAAAGCCACCGATGAGCAGCAGAAGGAAAATCGCCGCCATGAGGTTGAAGTGCCGGTCGATGGCGCTGCGGATGGGGGGGCCGAAAAAGTAGATGAGGGTCCCCACGGCGAAAAAGCGCAGCCCCCGCCCCAGGATCGACGCCGTTGTGAAAGTCCCCAGGTCGAAGTGGAACACACCCGAGGCAATGGTGAAAACCTTGTACGGGATCGGTGTCAGGGCGGCCACCAGGACGCCCCAAAAACCATAGGTCTCGTACTGGAGGCGGATCCATTCCATGGTCTCCTGACCGTGGTAAAAGTCTACCAGGGGCCGCCCCACCGTCTCCCAGCCGAAATAGCCCAGGGCATAGCCCAGGTAAGCGCCGGTGACGGACCCGGCCAGGCAGACCAGGGCAAACCATAGGGACCGTGCCGGCAGCGACACCGCCAGGGCGATAAGCAGCACGTCTGGAGGCACCGGGAAGAAGGACGACTCGGCGAAGGCCAGCAGAAACAGGGCCGGCACGCCGTAGGGGGTCTCGGCCCAGTGCAGGACCCAGTCGTACAGGCGACGGAGCTGGCGGGCGAAATTCACGGCCCCAAAGTTAGTGACGGCCATGTGCATCCCCAAATAAACACCAGCACCCAACCCGCTGCATGGGTAACATCAGGGCTGTCCGGGGCTGTGGTTGCCTCCGGTTGATACTCGTCCGGCCACCGGGTCAGGCAGGAAAGGGCTCATGCTCAAAGACAATTTTCGCAATATCGCCATCATTGCCCATGTCGATCACGGGAAGACCACCCTGGTTG
>CAZJBG010000218.1:0-3542 GCA_964543925.1 uncultured bacterium | reverse complement strand
TTCGGGAAACCACCACAACAGGTGCAGCAGGAGGCGCTCTTCCGGTAAGGCCAAAAGGTCCAGGGGGGCCTGGTCAATATCGATGGTGTGCTCAAAGGCGGCGGCGCGCTGCTTGATGTTGAACATGCGGGCGTGGGCATATTGGAGGTAGAAAACCGGATTCTCATCAGACTGTTGCTTAGCCAAATTCAAGTCGAACTTCAGGTGGGTGTCCATGCCCCGCATGACGAAGAAGTAGCGCACGACGTCCCGACCGACCTCAGCCACCAATTCATCCAGAGTCACGTAGGTGGCCTTGCGGGTGGACATTTTCACCTGCTGCCCGCCCTTAGTTAAGGTGACAAACTGATGAATCAGCACTCTAATTTTATCCGTGTTCTCGCCCAGACCTTTCAGACCAGCCAGCACATCAGGATAGGTATCGCGGTGATCGGCCCCAAAGACATCCACCAGCAGGTCGTAGCCCCGGCGGAGTTTGTCGGTATGATAGGCAATATCGGGGAGCCGGTAGGTCGGCTCACCGGTAGACTTGATCAGAACCCGGTCGTCCGGGCGACCCAGGGCGGTGGCCTTCAGCCAGGTGGCGTCATCCTTTTGGTAGACCAGTTGCTTGGCCTTAAGGGCCGCAATAGCTTCGTCGAGTGCGCCGGAGTCATAGAGAGTATGCTCATTGAAAAATGTGTCGAAGGTTATGCCGAGTCCGGCGAGGGTCGCGTTGATGTCCTGGAAAATGGCCTTTTCGGCCGCCTGGGTGAAAATATGGGTATCCGATTCCTCCGCCAGGGACTTACCGTGCTGCTCCTGCATACCTTGGGCGATGTCCCGGATATACTCGCCCTGATAGCCATCTTCGGGAAACTCGCTAGCCAACCCCAGGAGTTCCCGATACCGGGCCTTAACGGACTCGCCCAACAGGCGCATCTGGCGACCGGCATCGTTATAGTAGTATTCCCGTTCCACCTCGTAGCCGTTCCACGCCAGGATATGGCTCACCGTATCCCCCAGGATGGCGCCCCGGCCGTGACCGACCGTCAAGGGCCCGGTAGGATTGGCGCTGACGAATTCCACCAGAGCCCGGCGTCCCTGACCAAGGGTTGAGCGGCCGTAATCGGAGCCGTCTCTGAATACGGTACGTAACTGCTCGCGTAGGAATTCATCGGCCAGGGTGAAGTTGAGAAATCCCGGCGGCGCAAGTTCGACTGCGGTAAAAATATCGGGATCGAGCTCCAGGCGGTCCTTGATATCCTGGGCCAGATCCATGGGCGCCTTACCGGCCTGCTTGCCGTAAACCAACGGTGCGTTGGTGGCCAAATCTCCGAAGGACAACTGCTTGGGCCGATCCAGTTGGATCGCCTCCGGACTGTATCCCAGATCGGCCAGAGCGGTGGCAACGGCCTTACGGCAGACTTCGATCATGGCTGGGGGTCAGTGACGTCCGCTATTTTTGCGTCGGCCCACAGGCGCTCGAGGCCGTAGTAATCCCGGGAACTGGGGGAAAAGACATGGGCCACCACATCGACGAAATCAACGATGACCCAGGAGGATTTGCCATAGCCTTCGATGTGATAAGGCTTGTCACCGGCCTTACGAAGGGAATCGTCCATATGATCCACGATAGCCTTCACCTGTACATCCGAGTCCCCCGTACAGATCACGAAAAAATCGGTGACCGAGGTGAGACCTCTCAGGTCCATAATGGTCACATCCCGGGCATGTTTGTCCAGCATGAGGGCCGCAGCCCGGTCCGCCAGGTCTGGGGAGCTTAAGGCGTGATTATTCGTCGGCAGCTGTTTGCGCGCCATGCTGATGATTGGAGGGGGTGGATATGGAATACAGAGAAATTGCTAGCGTCCGGAAGACATCATCTCTCGGTAGGATGTTAGCGTGGCATAATCATGTCCCAGCACCACCGTCACATCCAGTTGCAAGGAGGGATCAGGCATGTTTTCCACCGCGCTGGGCTCTAGACCGAGGGATTGGGCCACCAGTTGAGCCTGGGTGAAGTCGGTCCCTCGATTAATCACCAGTGTTCGGGGGTAATCGTATCGCCGGGCGTTGGTAAACCGAATCACATCATAACCGTGGGCCCGAAGGTAGTCGGTGAAATGATTGGCCAGACCGGAAATCCCGATTCCGTTGAGCACCTCCACTTCAATCCGGCCTTCGGCAATATTTTCTGTTGGGGCTGCTGCCTCCTCCTCGACATTACCGGCGGGAGCAGAAAGCATGCGTGCCCGGTTCGCCAAATCCTCACTGGTCAGGATCACTTCGACCCCGGAACGGGTGGTAAGAGCTGAGATAATGAATCCCACCACCAGCAACGCCATAACGCCAAGGGTCAGGTTGAATAACCAGTGCTGGAAATCGCGCCTTCGTTTACTGAATGGGTGACGGGTGCTGATGAACGTAGAACGCGGGGTGGTACTGGTGCGCTTGCTACGACTGGAACGGGCCAAAGTCTATCAATCCATGGCGGGAGAGGCGCCCCATCTTTGGCTCTCAAAGTAGGGGGAATACTGACGACGCCCCCAGCCGGACCCGTACCCCGAGTAAGGTAGGTTCGAGATTCCCAGATGCATCCTCACATTATTTGACAACTGCCAATCCAGGGCCGTTTGATAATACATTTGCAGGTTGTTTCCGCCCAGTTCGGGGGCGCCAATGATGCCTGGCTGCACCAGGTGGATCTGGCTGTTTATAACCATATTTTCGGTTAAAAGATAACGCATCTGATTGGTGTAAACACTCATACTGGCGGGGCCGGAACCCAGGCCGCTACCTGACATGACTGAGAAGGCCAAGCCGTGGCTCATACTGAACCGTTGGGGATTGAGCCAGGAGGAATTGGCCACTGATTTCAGGGATTGGGACGCGGGAATCCGCTGGGCATCAGACCTGAGCTGGCCCAAAAGAGAACCTGCAAATAGCAGATACACAACAAACACAAACCGATGTCCACTAATGGCGAATGCCTTCATGGATCCTCCTAAGATCTTCTTTGGTATTGACCCCTTGAATTTCACGAAAGTCTTCTGCTTTTTCAACAGCAACAACTTGGTTTTGTTCCTTGAGAATATACAGTATATCCGGTAGATAATACTCATTTTGTTTATTATTATTTTGGATGAGCGGGAGGGTGGCGAACAGCGCGTGTGCATCGAAGACATAGATGCCGCTGTTGATCTCACGGATGCCCCGCTCATGCTCACGAGCATCTTTTTCCTCCACGACCCGGACCAGGTGGCCACTATCGTCTTTGATGACCCGCCCGTAGCCGGTGGGTTGGTCGACCTCCGCAGTCAGCATAGTGCCCTTCGCTCCTGTGTCCCGGTGCCGTTTGATAAGGCTTTTGAGGGTCCTGGCGGAAATAGCGGGTACGTCCCCGGAGAGGACCAGCACATCGCCCTGGAAATCAACCAGGTGGCTGCGGGTCTGCTCCACGGCGTGGGCCGTGCCTGACTGCGGGTGCTGGAGGGCAAAAATGACGCCGCGGCCCTCCAGGGCAGCTTCCACAAGTTCGTGCTGATACCCAACCACCACAA
>CAZJBG010000217.1:0-3545 GCA_964543925.1 uncultured bacterium | reverse complement strand
ACCGGGTCCCCGGGAACCAGGTACATGAGGATGAAGGTGAGGGTCATGACCCCCAGCACCACCGGCACGGCCTGGAGGAGCCGCTTCAGGACATACCCCATCAGGGGACCGGTTCCAACCGGCGGCTCACGTTCACGTACTTCTCCGCGTTGAACATGAGACTGGGCTGCCAGCCTTCAATGGTGGGCTGGGTGAGGTAGGGCGTGGTCGTGTGCCACAGGAATATCCATGGGGCATCGTCATGGATGATGGCCACGGCCCGGCGGACCAGCGCCTCCCGCCGCCCCTGGTCACCCTCCCGCTGGATCGCATCGATCAGGTCATCGAGCTGCGGGTTGCGGTACCGGTTCCACCGGCGCATGCTTTCCCGGGAATGAAACAGGGGCGCCAGGAAATTTTCGGCGTCGGGATAGTCGGCCCACCAGGACCGGTAGTACATATCGGGCCGCCCCTGGACCACGGCCTCGGTGAACAGGTTCCAGTCGTTCTGCACCAGTTTCACCTGCACGCCAATCCGGCCCAGTTGGGCCTGTACCACCTCAGTGATTTTCGCCAGTCCCACCGATTGCCCCTGCCACAGTTCCACGCTGAATCCATCCGCATAACCGGCTTCCCGCAACAGTTCCCCGGCGCGTTCAGGATCATAGGGGTGGGGTGCCAGATCGGGATCGTAACCGGCCAGCCCCGGCGGGACCGGCCCGTTGGCCAAAATCCCCTGCCCGTAAAGATTTTTTTCGAGGATCAACTCCCGGTTGACGGCCAAATTCATGGCCAGCCGTACCCGGGGGTCATCAAAGGGCGGACGGCTGCAGTTGAGGGCCAGGTAGACGATGTTCAGCTCAGGAATGTCCTGAATCCGTGGCCCCCAGAGCCCGTCCTGCCGCCAGAAGGGCAGCTCGATCACCGGCACGGAAAAGATGTCGATATAGCCGGTAGTGAATTCTGCCGACCGGGGCAGCACTTCCGGCAGCAGGCGTATTTTCAGACGTTCAAAGGTCGGCGCCCCCCCAAAGTAATCGGCATTGCGCCGGAACTGGAGATTACCATCATGCACCCACGAATCCAGTATCCACGGTCCCGACCCGGCGCCGGTCTCGCCGATACGAAAATCCCGGTCCGCCAGCTGCCGTCGATTGACCACCGCCGCCGCCGGCATGGCCAGGAAACCCAGGAAAGGGGCGAACGGTTGCTGCAGGTTGATGACCAGCTCGTAGGGACCGGGAATCTCGAAACCGGCCACACTGTCCGCCTCACCCTCCATGAAGGCCCGGGCGCCCGTCACCCGGTCAAACAGCCAGGTCCGGCGGGACTTGGTCGCCGGGTCCAGAACGCGTTCAAAGGAATAACGGACGTCGGTCGCCGTGAGGCTGTCGCCGTTTTGAAAGGTGACGTCCTTCCGCAGGTAAAAATGGTAGCGGCGCAGATCGTCACTCATGGTCCAGCGGAGGGCCAACGAAGGGAGCATCGCGCTCCCGTGATCAAAGCGCACCAGGTGATCGTACAGCAGGGCATTGACCTCGCCCATGCGCACATCGGTGGCGTAGGCCGGGTCGAGACTGGCCGGATCGCCCTCTAAAACCAGGGTCAGCGTTTGGGGATCGGGGCCGGTGGCGCACCCGGCAGCCAGAGTCACCAGGATCGTCAAGCGGGCTAAGCCTGCAAGGTGGACCGGCCGCCACTGCCGCCATCGCCGGGAAAGTTTCACGGTGGTTATTCGCATGAGCCTGGGGGTGAAAGTAACAGTCTACCGGCCGGGTGGCCCATGATTTTATCTCCTGTCGGGATTCCCCTCGTTGACGCAGCCCCTAAGTCTGCCTAACTTGATCTCCAATTTTCAGGACCAACTTGTCTACTTCTGGGGGATTGAAGCGCATGAGCCCTTATATCTTTGCTTTCGGTGGCGGTAAGGCCGAAGGTTCCGCGAACATGAAGGAACTGCTGGGAGGCAAAGGCGCCAACCTGGCTGAAATGGCCAGCTTGGGCCTGCCCGTGCCTGCCGGCTTTACGATCTCCACGGAGGTCTGCACGTACTTCGATCAGCATGATCGAGACTATCCCTCGCCTTTGGCATCAAAACTGGAAGCCGCCCTCAAGCAGACCGAAAAAATTATGGGACAGCGATTTGGTGACCCGGACGACCCCCTGCTGGTGTCGGTCCGGTCCGGGGCCCGTATCTCCATGCCGGGGATGATGGAAACGGTCCTCAACATTGGCTTGACCTCAAAAACCCTCCCCGGCCTCGTCAAGAAAACAAGCAATGAACGCTTCGCCTGGGACTGCTACCGGCGACTCATCACCATGTACAGTGACGTGGTCATGGAAAAAGCCGCCGGTATCGAACCCCCGGAGGACCAGGGCATCCGGTACCAATTGGATCAGCTCCTGGAGGCCTTGAAAAAACGGCACGGCTACGAACATGATCACCAGCTGACGGTGGAGAATCTGCAGGAACTCGTCACGGACTACAAGGCCCGGATCAAAAAGACTTTGGGACACCCCTTTCCCGATGATCCCATGGAGCAGATGTGGGGTGCCATCGGGGCCGTCTTCGTATCCTGGAACGGCAAACGCGCCATTGCCTACCGCCGGATCGAAGGCATACCCGGCGACTGGGGCACCGCCGTCAACGTCCAGGCCATGGTTTTTGGCAACCTCGGTGATACCTCCGCTACCGGGGTGGCCTTTACCCGGAACCCCGCCACCGGCGAAAACGCCTTTTTCGGCGAATGGTTGCCCAACGCCCAGGGTGAGGATGTGGTGGCCGGCATCCGCACCCCCAACCCCCTGAGTGAAACCAGCCGCAACCAGGGCAATACCCTGCCCTCCCTTGAAACCCTCATGCCCGACCTTTACCGGGAGCTGGTGGGTTACCGGGACCGGCTCGAATCCCATTACACGGATATGCAGGACCTGGAGTTCACTATTCAGGACGGCACCCTTTACATGCTCCAGACCCGGGTGGGCAAGCGCAACGGGCTGGCGGCCCTGCGCATGGCCGTGGAGATGGTGGCCGGCGGCCTCATCGACAAGCGGATGGCCATCCAGCGGGTGAAGACCGACCAGATCGATGAACTCCTCCATCCAATGCTGGATCCCGAGGCCGAAAAGAGCCACCGCCCCCTGTTAAGAGGCCTGCCGGCCGGTCCCGGCGGCGCTACCGGCATCATTGTGCTGACCCCCGACCGGGCGGAAGCCTGGGCCAAGGATGGGAAAAAAGTTATCCTGGTGCGCACGGAAACCAGCCCGGAAGATGTCCACGGCATGCACGCCGCTGAGGCCATCCTCACCTCCCGGGGCGGAATGACCAGCCATGCCGCCCTGGTGGCCCGGGGATGGGGCAAGTGCTGTATCGTCGGCTGCCAGGACCTGACCATCGACCTGGCGCGCGGGGAGATCCGGGCGAATAATACTGTTCTTCAGGAAGGTGACGTCATCACGCTGAACGGTACCAGGGGAACGGTCTACGTTGGTGAACTGCCCCTTATCGCCGTTGATCCGGCAAAAAATGAAGATCTGCGCACGTTTCTGGGGTGGTGCGATGAGTT
>CAZJBG010000216.1:0-3566 GCA_964543925.1 uncultured bacterium | reverse complement strand
AACCCGAAGGCATACTGGCGGTTGGTCCGGATGAACTCGATGAGAAAGCGTTCGGTTCCGACCAGCAGGAGGTAAAGGGCAAAAACCTGTCCCACAAATTTGGCCTTGGGACGGAACCGGTATAGAACGCCGAAAATGATCAGCCCGAGGATAATTTCGTAGAGCTGGGTGGGATGGACGGTGGCCATGGTGGGCGGCAGGCCGTTGGGAAAAGCCATGGCCCAGGGCAGATCGGAAGGCACACCGTAGTCATCGCCGACGAGGAAACACCCCACGCGGCCCACCGCATACCCCAGGATCAGGTAGGGGGCCACCACGTCGGCCATAGGCAGCCACTTCATCTTCCTGCGGCGGAGCAGGAGGGTCACCGCCAGCATCCCCCCCATGAGGCCGCCGAAGAAGACCAGGCCGGCGCCGAAGTTCTGGATGCCATCGGCAATGCGCCCGAGATCAAGGGTAAACAGTCCGGCGATCATGTCCCCCAAACCGGCGATATTGCGCCCCGAACCGCGCCCGATATTTTCGATGAGATAATAGATTTTGGCGCCCAGTACGCCCCCTATGGCCGCCCAGAAAACGAGGTCCTGGGCCAATTCCGGCTGCCAGCCGAGGCGCTTGCCGTCGCGCTGGAGGAACACGTAGGTGGCCAGGAAAGCCATCACCATCATGAATCCATAGGATGAGATCACGAAGGGACCGAGATGCAGCAGTTCCGGGTACATTAATATTCCTTTCCGCATTGGCCACAGAACTTGGCCGTTACCTGACGGGGGCTCCCGCAATGGGGGCAGAACTTGGACGAGCCGGACCCTTTGCCCTTCCCCTTGGTCCCGGCGGCCGCTTTGGGGGCCGATTGGGTGGCCAGGACCGGCTCCAGAGCCTTGCCGCGCCCCATCACCTTCAGGATCATGAACATCCCCGCGCCGACCCCGATCAGCACGACAAGCACGGTGCCCAGGTTCGAGGTCGGGTCGCCGGTTGCCGTGGAGCCGGTCCCCCCCTCAGCCGGCCGCTCGGCCATCATCGATTGCAACCGGCTCAGGGTCAGCGTATGGGTCGGGTTGGCGTAACTGATCGTGACGGTCTGGACGGCCTGGGGCTGTAGACCGGGGAAATGATGACGGTAGAATACGATGCCAAACTCCCCCTCCAACTCCTCGGCGCCCGCCAGTGAGTGCTGGAAATTCTCGGCCGCAATGGGCCGCTGGATGATGAAATGGTATTCGGGCAACACCTCGTTGGTCGACAGTTCATAGGTAAAGGACCGCTCGTCACCTTCGGCGAAAGGGTTGAAGTAATATTGCACCTGAAAGCCCGATTCACTCACATCGATAGGGAGATAGGACTTCCCATCGCGCTCCAGTATATCGATCCGTTCACCCTCACCCATCGCCTCCCCGGTCCCCCGCCTCACCAGGGCGATGGTGGTGCCCTGGGGCACCTGCATCTCCAGGTAGCGGGGATACTGCCCCTCTTGCACAACGCCCTCGACAACGATGCCGACACCGGGGTGCTCGTACTCCGGGTAGATGTAGATATCGAAGCTGGTAAACGGGCTTTCCGTCTGGCCCTTGAGGCTGCCCGGCCCCAGGGGAAGCCCTACCGACATCACCAGTCCCAGCACAATCATGTGACCTGACCTTAATAAACGCATACGTATTTCCCTTATATTACGCCATCCCGGAAGCATCCACCTGGATGGTGTGCAAACCGAGAACCAATAAATCATAGATGGTATGGGCATAGACCGTAATGCCGAAGCCTCGCGACACAAACAGCAGGCCAAGGATTACCCCTGCTACGCTACGGTAGCCGAAGGAGTTCCAGGCAAAAGTTTCACCGGCGACCCCCACGTAATGAAAGAGGGCAAACAGGATTGCTGCCACGCCGACAGCCACGCCCCAGGCGATGGGCCGCTGCCAAGCCATGGCCCCCTGGAAGAAGGTCACCAGGGCCGTGATCAGCATAAGGCGGAAAACCCCTTCCTCGTAGATGCCCGCCCCGATGGACAGAAAGGCGGTGCGCAACACCGTATCCGACGCGGCAATGATCAGGAATTGATCGGCCACATGCAGGGCCAGGAGCAGGAACACCGCCCAGATGATGCTCTCGAACAGCATGCCCGCCAGGTAGCTCACGGCCACCCGGGTCGTGCCATACCGCCGGCGCTGCCAGAACCAGGTTACCCCGGCACCGGCGGCAAACACCGCCCCCAGCACGTAGGGGGTGCTCAGGCCAAACAGCTCCAGCAGCTGCCGCAGCAGAACGTCCGCGCCGTTGCGCAGCTCCAGCGGTGACGCCCAATTAACGATCACCGCCAGCGCCTCGTAAAGGGCCACCAGGGGCAGGATAAATATGAGGCTATACCACGGTGTCCGGGAAAGCCGGACGTAATCGCTCAGCAGCTCGGTCATTGGGGCCCGGACATGGACTGTCTCATGGGATCGACCCGCCCCCTCACTCTCCGCCATCCACCTGCATGATGGAGAGAAACGCCTCCTGGGGAATCTCCACGCTGCCGACCCGTTTCATCCGCTTCTTGCCCTCTTTCTGCCTCTCCAGGAGCTTTCGCTTGCGGGTGATGTCACCCCCGTAACATTTGGCCGTCACGTTCTTGCGCAGGGCCTTGATGGATTCCCGGGCAATGATCCGGTTGCCCAGGGACGCCTGGATCGCCACCTCGAACTGCTGGCGGTGGATCACTTCCTTCAGCTTCTTGCACAGGGCCCGCCCCTGGGCCTGGGCATGGTCGGTATGGGTGATCGTGGACAGGGCGTCCACCACCTCCCCGGCTATGAGGATATCCAGCCGTTTCAGGTTGCCGGGCCGGTAGCCGATGAACTCGTAGTCGTAGGAGGCGTAGCCCCGGGTCACCGATTTCAGCCGGTCGAAGAAGTCGTAAATCACCTCGCCCAGGGGCAGCTCGTACTTCAGCTGGACTTTGCTGGGCGAGAGGTAATGGGTGTTCTGGTAGATGCCCCGTTTGTCCTGGCAAAGTTTCATGATGCTCCCCAGATAGTCCGGCGGGGCGATGATCTCCGCCGCCACATACGGCTCCCTGATCTCCCGGATGCTGCCCGGGTGCGGCATATCGGCGGGGCTGTCCACCGTGACGGTCTCCCCCACCTTGGTGATCACCTCGTACTCCACGTTGGGCGAGGTGGTGATGAGGTTGAGGTCGAACTCCCGTTCCAGGCGCTCCTGGACGATCTCCATGTGCAGCAGTCCCAAAAACCCGCACCGGAAGCCGAACCCCAGGGCGATGGAGGTTTCCGGCTCATAGTGCAGGGAGGCATCGTTCAGGCGCAGCTTGTCCAGGGACGAGCGCAGGGTCTCGTAATCTTCGGTGGCCACGGGAAACAGACCGGTGAACACCATCGGCTTGATGGGCTTGTAACCGGGCAGGCGCTCGCTGGCGGGCGATTTCTGGGTGGTGAGGGTATCCCCCACCTGCAGGTAGCGCACGTCCTTGATACTGGCCACGACGTAGCCCACGTCACCGGCCGACAGGCGGTCCACCGGCTCGCGCTTCATCCGGAAGACCCCCACCTCGTCGATTTCATAGC
>CAZJBG010000215.1:0-3641 GCA_964543925.1 uncultured bacterium | reverse complement strand
TGCGTTGTCGGTGGTGGTCATGTACGGCCTGAACAGGATTCAGAGGACGTTGAGATGATAGGGGCGACCGCCAAGGCTCGCTTCGGCCGGCGGGGGGTAGCCCCACTCATTCAGGTGGGTACCGTCCTGGTCCTGGTCCTTGCCTGGGAGATAGTCGGCCGGGCCATGCCCAGGCTGGATATGTTCTTCCCCTCTATTGAAATGATCCTCAGGGCGGGATGGCGCATGCTGGCCGCCGGCCAGTTCAACGAGCACCTGATTGTCACGGGCCAGGAGTTGGTGTTTGGGTTTGCCCTGGGTGCGGGTCTGGGCATCCTGGTGGGCATCTTTCTGGGTTCCAACAAATTTTTTGGAGGGGTCCTGGAGCCCTTTGTCAACTATGTGGCGGTGGTGCCCAAGATCATCATCTACCCTGTTTTTATCCTTTTCTTAGGTATAGGAATATGGTCCAAAGTAGCTATGGGGGCCAGCTCGGCCTTCTTTCCCATAGCTATCAATACTATCGTGGGCATCCAAATGGTGAACCCCATGTTTGTCAAGGTGGCCCGCACCCTGGGGGCCGGCACCTTCCAGATCTACCGAACGGTCTATATACCGGCCATAGCCGGTCCCATCGTGGCCGGGACCCGGGTGGGTATGGGAGTTGCCGTGATCGGGACTCTGATGGCCGAGACCAAGGTGGCCAAAGCCGGCCTGGGGCAGATGGTCATCGATCAATACAGTGAGCTCAGGATGCCGGAGATGTACTCAGCGCTCATCCTCATCTTCGCCGGCGCCATGGCGCTGAACCTGATTATGGGAATGATCTATGCCCATGTCACCCGGTATCGGCGTGGGTCGGGGGAGTCCTCCACGCTGTAAACGGGTGCCGCGCATCTTGGGCAATGGGGCATAGGGGTCGAAAAAGGCATATCGGGTGTATCCAGCCGTCCGCAAGGAGGTCGCAGCATGAGATTGGGAATGGTTACAGACCTCAAACGATGTATCGGGTGTGAATCATGTGTAATAGCCTGCAAGGCGGAGAACGCCACACCGCCGGATATCTTCTGGGCCAAGGTCATGGAGCGGGAGGAGGGGAAATACCCCACGGTGCACAAGATATTCCTGCCTGTGCGCTGCAACCACTGTTCGAAGGCGCCCTGCGTGGAGGTCTGCCCCACCGGGGCCAGCTCCCACCGTGCGGAGGACAACCTGGTGCTCATCGACCAGGAGAAATGTATAGGGTGCCAGTCATGCATGATTGCCTGTCCCTACGAGGCGCGCTACCTGTGGGAGAACGGCCACGGTTACTACGGCGACAGCCTCACCCCCTATGAGGTCCAGGGATATCAAAAGCACCGGGCGGGCACGGTTCAAAAATGCGACTTCTGCTCCGACCGCGTAAGCAACGGGCTGGACCCGGCATGTGTCCAGACCTGCCCCACCAAAGCCCTGGCCTTCGGCGACCTGGATGACTCCAACAGTGAGGTATCCATGTTGAGACGGCAACGGACCGATTTTCAGCTCCGGTCCGATCTGGGCACCGATCCATCGATCTATTACCTGGGTTAAAACTTTGACAAGAGGTAAGGAAGTGCAAAGAGAGTTTACTCTGGAACTGAGGACCCAGGAATCATGGTCATGGCTGGTGGCCATCGATCTCTTTTTAAGCGGCATGGGCGCCGGCCTCTATCTGATCTCGCAAATTGCCGGTTTCGCCCTGGGCTCGGCCCTGGGCATAGCCCTGGTGGTGATCGGTTCCCTGATATTAACGAGGGAGTTGGCGCGCCCGCAACAGATGTGGCGTTCCTTCTCCCGGGCGGCCACAGCCTGGATGAGCCGCGGCGCCATAGTGGTTTTTCTGTTCATCGCCCTGGGGGTCCTGGACCTGGCCCCCAACGTCATCAATGGTCTCCCCTGGGCGACGGGAACGGCCCTGGGGTATGTCGCCGCCTTTCTGGCCGTGATCATTGTGCTCTATCCGGGCTTTCTCTTCGCCTCGTCTCCGGCCATTCCCTTCTGGAACACGCCCCTCCTGCCTCTTCTGTTTGGCATCTATGCCCTGCTGGGGGGAGTGGCCGCGTTGTTCATAATGCTTTCCGCGCCGGGGGCCAACGTGCTGCCCGGCGTTGACACCCTGCCCGCCCTGGGCCTGTGGGTGCTTCTGGCCGCCGCCATCCTGACCCTCATCCACCTGGTTGTCATGCTTAAGGGGGGCGTCGCCAGTCAGGAGGCGGTGAGGCTGTTGACGCGAGGCCGTTTGGCCCTTCCCTTTCTCCTGGGGGTAGCCGGAGCCGGCCTGATTGTTCCGGCGGCCCTGCTGATCGCGGTCTACCTGGGAGGGGCCTCCCAGGCCGTCCCTCTCCTCTTCATCTCCGGGGTTTTCATCCTGGGCGGTGGACTGCTGATGCGCTATTGCCTGCTCAGGGCAGGCGTGTATGGTCCGCTAATATAATTCGGGTGATTATGGAACAGATCGAGGTCAAGGTGAATTACTTTGGGTTGTTGAAAAGCACCCTGGGCCTGGAAGAGGAGCGGATCTCCGTCCCGCCGGGTAAAGACGTGGGGGATGTGCTCCGGCTGCTCAGTGAGAAGTATGGGGAGCAATTCACCTCTGCCGTGCTTCGGCCGGATGGCAGGCTGCGCGCCCTGGCCAAGGTAATAGTGGATGGCAAGAACGTCAGGGATGGTGACGGGGTGAAGACAAAGCTGGAGGGCTGCCACGAGATGGCCCTCACTGTGGGAATATTCCCCATGATGGGGGGATAAGTTTTTCCTTAACAGGAAAGGATGGGAAACATGCAAAGCACGACGGCACAAAAGTCCAAAGTCTCAGAAATCAAGGAAGATGTCTGGATTCACAGTTGCTGCGACATGTGCTTCTGCCAGTGCGGCATAATAGTGCACCGGGTCGATGGCGTGGTGGTGAAAATCGAGGGCGATCCCGACTGCCCGCACAATAACGGCAAGGTCTGTGCCAAGGGTCAAGCGGGCCTGATGAACCTGTATGACCCCCACCGGCTCACCAAGCCCATGAAGCGTACCAACCCCGAGAAAGGGATCGGCATCGATCCCGGGTGGCAGGAGATATCCTGGGACGAGGCCCTGGACATCGTCGCCGAAAAGCTAAAGAAGATCAGGGAGGACGACCCGAGGAAGCTGGTCATGTCCACCTTTGATGGGCCGGGGATTAAATTCATTGGTGGGGTTTGGGGCCCGGCTTTCGAAACCCCGAACACATTCTGGGTGGGGTATTTCTGCGGCAACTATCTACACTCCTCCATGTACCTGACCAACGGGACTTTCCACTCAGACTATGATATAGACCACTGCAACTATGTTATCCTCCTGGGCAACCAGTCGGGATTCATGGTTGGCCTGTCCCCTATGATCACTACCCAGAAGATGGCCGAAGCGCGGATGAGAGGGATGAAGGTGGTGGCCATAGACCCCATATGCACCAATGCCGGCGCCAAGGCCGATGAATGGATACCTATTCGCCCGGGGACAGACGGCGCCTTCATGAATGGGATGGTCAACGTGCTGGTCAACGAGCTGGGGATCTATGACGCCGACTTTATCAAGCGTCGGACCAACGGCGCCTACCTGGTGGGCCCCGATGGCCATTATGTCAAAGAGGGAGAGAAGCCCCTGGTCTGGGA
>CAZJBG010000214.1:0-3647 GCA_964543925.1 uncultured bacterium | reverse complement strand
GGCCCTCTCCACCGACGAGCAGGTGTTGGCCGAGGGCCTCATCACGCCCACCAGCAGTCTCATCGGCAAGACGCTGCGGGAGATCGACTTCCGGCGCCATTTCGGGGCCTTTGTCCTGGCGGTCCGTCACCAGGGGGCCACCCTGAGGTCGAAAATCGCCCACATTCCCCTGCGGATTTCGGACACTCTGCTTATGTTGGCCCCCAGGGACCGGCTGAACGAATTGCGCCGCTCAGATGAAATGATCATCATCTCCGAAGTCAAATCCGAACTGCACCGGGGCCGTTATTGGTGGGTGATCATGGCCCTTCTGCCCCTCATGCTGATCCTGGTGGCCACCGGGGTGGTCGATATTTTGCGTGGATCGCTGTTGGCGGTGGTGATCCTGCTCCTTATCCGGGCGGTTGACATCCAGGAGGCCTACCGTTCCGTGGAGTGGTCGGTCCTCTTTCTCATCGCCGCTTTCGTGCCGCTGGGGTATGCCATGGCGAATACCGGAACGGCGCAGTTTATTGCCGACGGACTCATGCGGCTGATCGACTCCTTTCCACCTCACCTGGCTCCCCAGGTGGCCTTGGCTCTACTCTACCTGTCCACGTCCCTGCTCACCGAAATGGTTTCCAACAACGCCACGGCCATCATCGTGGCGCCGGTTGCCATCAGCCTGGCCGCCGGGCTCGGCGTGGACCCCAGACCGTTCCTGATCGCCGTCGCCTTCGCCTCGTCGGCGGCCTTTATGACCCCCATGTCGTATCAGACCAACATGATGGTCTACGGGCCGGGGAGTTACCGCTTCAAGGATTACCTGCGGTTCGGGGTGGCCCTCAACCTCGGCTTCTGGCTCATCGGCTCCTACCTCATCCCCAAACTCTGGCCCCTTTAACGAAGAACCGAACAAGGTATCCCCAGCGTCAGTGGAGGTGCCTGTGATGGAAGTCACACGTGCGGGCAGATGGGGCGGTCCAATGGTAAATATTGTATTATCGTAATATATCCACGTGTAAATTCAGCTATGGATATTGAAGCCGTTTTCACCCCCACCCGGGCCAGTCTGGCCTACGCGGCGGGATTGCTGAAAGTATTGGGGCATCCGGCCCGGTTGCAGATCCTCTATTTCGTCGAAGGCGATGAAGAGACCGTCACGGCGATTCAGGAGCATGTGGGGCTCACCCAAGCGATGACCAGCCAGCACCTCAAGATCCTTCATGAGTCGCACCTCATCCAGCGGCGGCGGGCGGGTACATCGATATTCTACGGGATCACCGAGCAGTTGGGGAAAAAGATATTGGCCCGGCTGCGCGACTGCCCCGAGCTGTGGTATGAGGCCCCCGGCCATGACTTCGGCGACTAGCCGACCCCTTTTTGTAACCTTTTATCGTTTGATACATCCAACCTGCATGAAATGAAAGGTCAACTGCTATGAATATAGGATATCATCGCGACATGGATATGACCATGGAAGAAGCCGAATCCCGGGTGCGCGCCACTTTGCAGGAACAGGGGTTCGGTGTGCTCACCGAGATCGATGTGCAGGCTACCCTAAAAAAGAAGATCGATGTGGACTTCCGGCCCTACAAAATCCTGGGGGCCTGCAACCCGGCCAGTGCGCACCGGGCGCTGTCCGCGGTACCGGAGATTGGCCTGCTCCTGCCGTGTAATGTCACCGTCTCCCAAAACGATGACGGCACGGTGCGGGTGGCGGCCATCAATGCCATGGCCATGCTGGGGATTGTCGATCACCCGGAACTGATGGAGCTAGCGGAAGAGGTGACCGGCCAGCTTCAAAATGCCATCGACGCAATCTAGAAAGTGAAACCATGCTGAACGTAAAATTCTATTTTTCCCTTATCCTCCTGGGCAGTCTGGCCTGGGTAAGCTGCGGCCAAAAGCAGGCCGCGCCCCGGACGGCCCTCCAGGAGTTGCCCACCATTTCCGCCCAGGCCTTGAAAGACCGGATCGCCGATGGCCGGGAGACCTTCGTTCTGGACGTGCGAACACCCGAGGAATATGATGGTCCCCTGGGGCACATCGCCGGATCGCGGCTCATCCCCGTCCAGGAACTGTCCCGGCGTATGCAGGAACTTTCAGAGGTGAAGGATCATCAGATTTTCGTCATCTGTCGCAGCGGTAACCGTTCGGCCACCGCCACCCGCATGTTGCGGGAAGCGGGCTTTGAGGCCACCAATGTGACCGGTGGTATGCAGGCCTGGAAAAGCCTTGCGGAAAACAATTAACCTTATTTCGGAGAGATCGAGCCCATGCCCATGTACGACTATCAATGTCAGGCCTGCAACCATACCTTCAGTGCGCTGGTTGGTTCCAGCACGACACCCGAGGGAGAAATTGAATGCCCCAGGTGCAAGGAATACCAGGCCGAAAAATTACTGAGCATGAAAGCTGCCATCCTCGGTGGAGTAGGCGCTTCCGCCTCCAGTTCAGGATGCGCCGCACCTCCGGGCAGCGGCTTTGCCTGAGCCTAGACGGTTGGCCTCCGTGTGAGGCCCTTAGCCTGATTTACCGGGCCACCGTTGCCGTCGTGCACCCGCACCCCGGGGCTGGCGTCCGACCGGTTTCCTTGTGGGGCGCCGGTGAATGATGGCCATATAAGGAAGACCACAGCAGCATGTGGGTGGACCCTGCCCGGGCCGAATGCCTTATGTTCCGCTGCCTCCTGATCACCCTTTTTACCCTTTCACTCCTGCACGGTCAGGGTTTTTGGCTGACCAACGGCCGGACCCATTCGGAGCTGCGCTGGCAGGTCATCTCCACCGAGCATTTCAACATTTATTACCACCAGGGGTTGGACAGCGTGGCCCGGCGGGGCGCCGCCATCGCCGAGCAGGTCTACCAACCGATCATGGACCAGTTGGAGCTGGACGACTTCGGCCGGACCGATCTGGTCTTGACCGCCGAAGACGAAATCGCCAACGGGTTTGCCCTCCCGTCCAACCGGATGTTTGTCTGGGCGCTCCAAAACGATGTGGCCGGGTGGCATACCGGCTCCCGGAAGTGGCTGAGGACCGTCATCGCCCACGAGTTCCAGCACGTCGCCCTGTTTAACGGCCTGAAGACCTGGCTGGGCGTGTGGAACCTCCCTGGGGTACCCCTATGGTTCATCGAGGGGACCGCAGAGTATTACACCGAAACCTGGCGGGTGGGACGCAGCGACAACCAGCTGAAAATCCACACCTACAAGAATGTCATGGACCGGCTCGATCCCCATGACGCCGGTTATGCGAAGCTGCTGTACATGGCCGATAAGTATGGTGATTCGACCATCACCGCAATCGTTCATTACCGCGATCCAGTGCGGGTCGGCGGCCGGGTGCTGTTCAACCGGCCCTACCGGTTTGGCCGGGCATTCAAGGAGGTTACCGGCCAGCGCCTGGACCATTTCAACGAGGAATGGCGCCGGGCCATGCATACCACCTACTACAGCCTGCGGGGCCAGAAGGAAGGGGTCGATGACGTGGGGGAACCGGTGTCCCTCCCCCGAATGGCGGCCATCAGGGGGCTGTCGTTTTCCCCGGACAGCAGCCGGATCGCCATCGTGGGACGCGCTCACCGGGGCATGGGCGACTGGAGCCTCTATGTGGTGAGCACCGACAGCACCCAGCGGCGGGTCGAGTTGAGCTACGGGTATTTTG
>CAZJBG010000213.1:0-3716 GCA_964543925.1 uncultured bacterium | reverse complement strand
AGAGGAGGGCCGTTCCGTGCACGGCGGGACGGCTCTCCTTTTTTTTGGGCGAGAAAGGGGGTGAAGGATGCCAGGAGAGAGAGAGGCCTTTTTGATTAACCCGCAGCGAGTGCGGAAACGGCGGCGCCGCAAGCATGCCGGCGGCGCCCGCCGGAAGCAAGGCAGGCGCAACGCCAACCCAGGAGCGGAGGTTTTGATGGCGATAAATCCGAAACGCAGACGCGCGAAATCCGGGCGGTTTGCCTCGACCGGCAGGCGCCGGCGCTCTCGGCGAAACATGCCGGCGAGATCCAGCCGGCCAAAGCGTTACTACCGCCGGCGCCACCGCCGCAACCCGGCGAGGGCCGTCCCCCGAACACTAGGCGGAGTTTTTGCCTACATGCCGCAGATGGTCGCAGGGGCGGCCGGCGCGGTGACGGTCGCCTATGTCCCCGATCAAGTTCTGGGGATGATCGGCATGGCGCCCCAAACGGGATTTATGAAGCACCTTGCCAGGGGGGCCACGGCGTGGGCCGGTTCCTACGTTGCCGATTGGGTCGGCGGGAAACAGGCCGGATGGGCCTTCTTCATCGTGGGGAGCTCGGTCGCCTTCCTTGGGGCGCTCAACGAGTTCATCTTCGGTGGGACGCTGCCGGCGCTCAGCTACTACCCGCCCGGCCTTGAGTCTTACCCCGAGGGCATCTCGCAATATATGAATCCGGCCCAGACCCTCGATGAGGCGCCACCGTTCGGCCAGGAGCAAGCGAACGAGTACGCCTACGCCTACGATTAGATCCACCAACCCTTAACGCGGGGAGCCCCATGAGGGACCGCAAGGGAGACCTTCAATCATGCCCAACGTAACCAACAGAAACCTTCCGCCCGGCATGCCAAAGCGAGTGCTGGAGGCTGGCACCGGGCGCCCCGTACAGGTGAGCCGGTATCTGGCCGAGTTCCAGGGTGAGCCGGAGATCGTGAAATGGAACCTGTACGACTATCTGACCTATGCGTCGGCCGGCGCCACGCGGTTTGCTTTCTTCGCAACCGCCGGCGCGAACCTTCGCGCCAGCAACATGCAGGGGAACGGGCAACTCCCGGCGCCGCAGATCTTGGTGGTGGAAGAAATCCGGGTTCCCTGGCTGCCAGATCCCACCGTGACCGTTGCCCAAAACGTGAACGTGCTCCAGGCCGGAGCCCTGGAGTTTACCGTGTCGCATAAGCCGTACCACCAGGGCGCTCCGATTGCGATGTATCCGGCCGGCTTCGGCCCCGTCGGGGTCATGACCGACACCGCCTCCCACATCGTAAGCAACGGGTGGGCGACCAGTGACGCGGTTTACAAACTAAAGCCGTATGCCGTGGCGATTCCACCGAACCGGTTCTTCACGGTCGAGATCACGTTCGATGCAGCGATCCCCGTCGCCGCCGACAGCCGGATCGGCGTGGTCCTGAGTGGGTATCTCATTCGGCCGATCCAGTAAGCGGGAGCGGCCCCCGAAGCGTCGGCGCCGGGCCCAAGTGGCCCGGCGCGAACAGGGAGGAAAGCATGGCAAACGAGATCACGTACCGGTGCGGCGTCTGCGGGGCCACGAGCACAGTGGCGTGGCCCGCGTGCTGCGCCACGGCGGATTCCCCGCACGCGGTTGCGAGCGGGGAGCACCACGCGCCTGAGTCCGAGAAGCGAAAGGGCAGGGCGCATGGGAAAGGAGGTGGCGACTGATGAGACGGCTTGCGTTCTTTCTCTTATCGCCACTGCTCAACCAGCGCGGGGCCGTGACGATCACCACGGTCCTCGCCGGCACGGATAAGCACATCGCGGACGTGCAGGCTACGGCCGACGCGGACACGACCGCGACCATCCCGCATGGCTTGGGCGCGGTGCCGCTGGAAGTCTTTGTGACGGAGCTCCAGCAAGTTGAGGCAGCCATCTCCGCCTGGGCAGCGACCACCATCGATGCGACCAACGTGGTGCTGACCAAGGGGGTCGGCGCCGGAAGCGGAGCGGCGGGCGCTCAGATCCGCGTCGTCGTCAACCGGCCACACACCATCGGTCGGTAAACCGATAACCCGGAGGGGGGACCGGGGCCGCCTCGCGCGGTAACGGTTGCCTACGTAGCGGCTCGGCTCCGGTCCATCCCCTCTCACTAGCGAAAGCGGCCTGCCGTCTCAGGTCCGGCGCTGGCCTCGGAGGAGGGTCACATGTTCAAAGATTTCTTCATCTACGCATTTGAGTTTTTGCCGTTGGCCGCATCGGCGACGGCGCGGTTTCTCACGCAGATCGACGGAGCATCGGACTTTGAGATCTTCGGCCAGGTCCACGTTGCCACGAGCACCAACTATCTCTTGCAGATCTCTGACAGTTCATCGGGATTCCAGTGGACCGATGAATCTCAGCCACGCATTCCCGCCGACAACTGGCTTGGCTCGGGCCAACGGCCGTTTCGTTTGAAGCCCTCTAAGATCGTCAAGCGGAAAGGCAGCATCTCGGTAGTCACCCTCGACCAAAGCGGAGCGCCCAACACGATCCGGGGAGCATTCATCGGCGCGAAGGTCTGGCCGGCCGCCCCCATGCAGATGCCTCGGTTTACCGAGAAGCAACCTTTCGTTTACATGGCGGATTTTTCCGCCCTGGGGACCGCGCCGGCGGTGCCGGCAAACGACCAGGCCATCGATGCGATTCAGATCCAGGCCGATAGCTGGTTCGAAGTGCACTTCTTGACCATCACACGGACCGGACCCGCCACGATCATCCTTGAAAACAGCGGGCCGATGGGCCGCTGGATGGATCGGCCGATTCATATCGACAACCTGGGGGCCGCCGCCGTTGGCGCTGCGCCGGTCTCACCGGCTGAGTACCAGTTCCGATTGCCGGTTCCGAAGATGGTCCCGCCGGCGTCCACGCTTTCGGTGCGGGTCCTCGATCTGAGCGGCGCCCCCAACACCGTTCACGTCGCCTTCCACGGAGCGAAAGCCTATGCCTAACGACAAACCGGTTTCCAAGCTACCCATTAGCATCGGGCCGCCCAGGCCGCACCCGGCGATCCGGGCCCTGCGTCGGCATACCCAGGGCCAGCCCTTTACGGGAGAGGCGTTTCCGCTTCCTGGGGCCACGGCGCCGGCGATTTATCCCCGGCCACCGCATGTCGAGCCCCCATCGGGCGCGTTCCACTTTGATGAGCTCGCCCCGCTTACGCTGATTGCCGCCGGCGCGAGCGCGGTCCTGCTCGTGGTGACGATCCCTGCGGGCTATAACGCCGTGGTGCGGCACTTCGGCCAGAACGCGGACGACTTCTCTATCGTGACCTGGCGCTTCTTAATCAACGGGGCGCCGGTCCGCCCCTTCTCGGATCTCCGGGCGCAGGTCGGGACGCTCATCGTTCCGAGCCATGTGACGGTCGAGCTCACCCCCAGGGATGTTTTTTCGATCCTGGCAGTGAACACGGGGGCCATTGGTGTCAACATCGCGGCCCGGATCGGCGGATGGTTCTGGCCGATCTAGAGGAGGATCTATGAGCAGAAGGCTATCGAATGCGGTCATCGGCGTTGCCGTCCTGGCGCTGATCGGATTTCTTATTACGTCGGTATATGGTGTGGTCTTTACCGACTTCCCGAGGGACCGATCCGGCAATGTCGGCGCCCCCAACTTTTTCGTGGGATCGGGGGGCACCTTTACCGTCGTGACCCCTTCCGATCCCCTTCCCGTGACAACCGGACCCACCACGTCCACCACCGATCCC
>CAZJBG010000212.1:2497-3730 GCA_964543925.1 uncultured bacterium | reverse complement strand
CCCAGTAAATGTGCTGGATTATAGCGGGGCGTTCACATAACCCAGAGCCGTTAGTTGAGAAGGCTCACCGGACGGCGTAGAGCCAGCCGTCGTCGTCCCCGCAGTTGACCACCCCACCAGCAATGGCGGGAAAAACGGCTACCGCTATTATTTGTTAAACGTTTCTATGATAGTTCTTGGAATCGCTTACGAAATTCAAGTGGATTAGCAATACGTGGAAATGATTCCCTCGTTCCCCCGGTGCCAACTATAGTAACCGTGCCATAACCAAGCATTCTACCAAGGATGCCTTGATTAACATTTACAGTTTCAATCTTCTGCAAATTCATCTCAAGGGTCGTTCGCCTAATCAATCCAACTTTAATAATGACCCGTTTATTAGTTATTGCGAACTCACTTGTGGTATAAGCGATTATTGGTGCAATAAAAAGCGTTATTAAGGCACGAAGAGAGATGAAAACTATCCAGTGGAGTTTTGTTTCATATACCACACTTTCGTCTTTCACCAAGTTATCCTCTACATATTTACCCATTTCCTTATCTCCTTATAGTGTCATGGTGAACGATTTACAGGGCTGCTAAATATACATGCCGAAAGTATTGTCTATCGACAAATAAATGAAATTACCTGTTGCTACTGGTGCATCTCCCCTTCGATGGGCCGCCACGGTGATTCCGGCCTTGTTGATCGTCCGGGAAATAGGTAACATTCTCCCAACCCGTACTCTCATGTTTAACCGCTTTGGGCTATAAACATTGAACACCTGCATCGCCCTGGCCCAGATTAACCCCACCGTCGGAGATATCCGGGGAAATCTGCAGCTGTGTCGCCGGTACCTCGATAAGGTGGGCGATGGGGCCGAGCTGATCATTTTTCCCGAATGCGCCCTGCCGGGTTATCCCGCTCAGGATCTACTGCTGGAGAACCCCTTCCTGGACCAGCTCGATGACGCGCTGGCAGCACTGGCCCGGGAGGTAGGCGACCGCTGGGTGATCGTCGGCACGGTGCGCCGGGGTGGAGGAAGTAGCAGTGGCAGTGGCAGGAGCAGTGGCGGTCGGACGCTATACAATACCGCGGCGGTGCTGCACAAGGGGAAGGTCGTCACCTACCGGGATAAGACCCTCCTGCCGACCTACGACGTATTCGACGAGGACCGTTACTTCACACCGGCCGAAAGGATCGAGCCGGTAACCCTGACCCTTTCCACCGGCGATCCGCCAGCTGGCGGACTG
>CAZJBG010000212.1:0-2487 GCA_964543925.1 uncultured bacterium | reverse complement strand
CGGACTGCGGGTGGGACTGCAGATCTGCGAGGACCTGTGGGATCACGGCTATGGGACCAACGTCTGTGATAAACTGGGTGAGCAGGGGGTGGACCTGTTTATCAACATCAGCGCCTCGCCCTTCACGGTAGATCGCGATCCCCGGCGACGGGAACTCATCGCCGCGAAAGTCCGGCAGTGGCACATGCCGTTCCTGTACTGCAATTTGATCGGGGGTCAGGACGAGCTGGTCTTTGATGGGCGCTCCCTGGTGTTTGACGGTGAGGGCCGGCTGCGGCAGGAAGGGGCCGCTTTTAAGGAGGATCTGATCCTGGTGCCTTTCCCTCTGGACACTACCACTGCCACTGTTCCTGCCACTGCCACTTCCCGCCGAGAGGAACAACTAAGCAGCGCCATCGTCCTGGGACTCCACGACTACTTCCGCAAGACCGGCCACCAGAAGGCGGTGGTGGGACTCAGCGGCGGGGTGGATTCCAGCCTGGTGGCCGCCCTGGCTGCCCGGGCCCTGGGTCCTGGGGAAGTGACCGGTATCGCCATGCCCTCCACCTACAGCTCGGGCCACAGCGAGGAGGATGCCCGTCAACTGGCCGCCAATCTGGGCCTTCGGTTCGAGGTGCTGCCCATCGAGTCCCTGCGCCGGGAGGTGCTGCAGGTCCTGGACCCTTTTTTTAAGAAGACCCCATCGGGGATCGCCGAGGAAAATTTGCAGGCGCGCATCCGTGGGACGCTCCTCATGGCGGTGGCCAACAAGCAGGGCGCCCTGCTCCTGACCACGGGTAACAAGACCGAGTTGGCCCTGGGCTATGCCACCCTGTATGGGGATATGTCCGGCGCCCTGGCCCCCATCGGCGATCTGTCCAAAAGCGATGTTTACGCCCTGTGCCACTACCTGAACGCCCAGGAGAGCGGGGAGCTGATCCCCCGGCGGGTCCTGGAAAAAGCGCCCAGCGCCGAGCTGCGTGAGGACCAGGTGGACCCCTTTGACTACGAGGTAGTCAGTCCCCTGGTGGATGAGCTGGTCTTCAGCCGGGCCGCCGCCGATGACCTGCAGGTCAAGGGGTATGATCGGGCCCTCATCCGGCATCTGCGGGAGTTGATGGTCAGGGCCGAGCACAAGCGGCGGCAGGCGGCCCCCACCATTCGGGTTACGGGCAAAGCCTTTGGCATCGGATGGCGCTACCCCATAGTGAACCGGTATGACCTTGAGGGGCGTCAAGGGGATGAATAAAACCTTGCCAAACCGATTCGGTCCAACCGTTCCAGCCGGGGTCCGTTGGCCCGTGCTCCTCATCCTGTGCTGCTCGCAGCTCTTTGCCCAGCCCGACATCACCGGGAAGACCTGGACCCGCTGGAACGAGAGCCGCCAGGTCGCCTACCTGACTGGGTTTTACGCGGGCCTCAAGGCCGATGCAGGTGTCCTCAGGCAGGCGGAACGGGACCATCGCCGCCGGGGTTCCAATCAAAGGGATACTGTAACTATCGAGCGTTATAGGTCTGAAAGACAGAAGTTTTATGCTCGCAAGGTAAAGTATGACTTTAACCTGCTTCGCCAGCTGCTGGACGCTTTCTATAAGGACCCGGACAACCTGCTGATCCCCACGCCGGAAGCCATCCGCATCGTCATGCTGCGTCAGGAAGGGGATCGTGAACGGGCCGATTTTCTACTCCAACAGGAGCGGCGGAACGTCCTCCAGGGCAAGTGAGCGCTGCGCCTCAATTCTGGTCTTCGCTATCAATTTGCATTTTCCACTTTGCACTTTTCATTTTTCATTGATCATATGACCCTGCGCCGCCATTGACGCCATCGCGTTCTATGTCTTCCCTGGGACCTGACCAGCCGTCTCGACCTGATAAACTGCCCCTGTTTCGTCACATTCCGCTGCTCCCGGTAGCGCTCAGCGTCATGGCTGGGATGGTCCTGGGTTTCGCTACCCATTGGCATTGGGGCCTGTGGGCCGGCGGCGGGTTGGCCGGGTTGGCCCTGTCGCGTCGCTGGGATGGCGCCCTGCTCCTGGCAGTGTTCTCCCTGGGCGGCTGGCTGGTCCCCCAATACCTCCCTGAGTCCCAGCTGCCCGGCCTCGATGCGGCCCAACCGCACATCACCAGGGTGGTGGTCAAGGGGGTAGATGACCGCCGGGACCGGACCCACCTCACGCTCCAGGTCCTGGACGGTCTCCCCGATTCCCTGGGAATCACCCGCCTGCTCTGGCGCGTCGCCCACGATGAGGTTTCACCGGCGGCTGCGATCACCCCTTACCTGCCCGGCGATACCCTGCTGCTCCACGGCCGCCTCGCCTGGCCCGACGGTCGCCGCAACCCCAACGGGTTTGACTACCGCTTCTACCTGTGGGGGCGGCGGGTGGACGCGCTCCTGGCCGGACCGGTGGTGGTACTGGCGGCGCAACCGGCGCGAACATTTCATCTGGGGCGCAAGATGACCACGGCCCGCCGCTGGGTCACGACTCAGCTGGCGGAATGGCTCGGCGC
>CAZJBG010000211.1:2060-3774 GCA_964543925.1 uncultured bacterium | reverse complement strand
GCCCCTCCTCCGATAGGTGCGCCGCCGTGAGGTCTCTGAACTTGTCGTCCTGCTCCCTTTCGGTCAGGGGCTCCCGGGGGTCGCCACGAGGATACTCTACATGGACTGTGTGTGCCTCACCTTGGGTCGTCCTGATGGTCACCGTTGAGGGCTGCATGTCCGGCGACAGCCCTTCAAACGCCTCGCTGGCTTCACCCTTGATCTTGTGGATCAGCCCCTTCCAACCCGGATTGTCGAACCGCTCATCATCGAATATCCGGATGGTGACGGCCCGCTCCAGGATGGCCCAGGCCAGGCAGTAGGGCAGGCTTTGACCTGCCGTCTCCCGGTTGGCAGGTTCGTAGCTGGCCGGGCTGAAGAACCGCTCGCAGGTGGCGGGATCGGCCAGCACCACGACCTCCTCGACGTCCTCAGGCTGAAGGTCGTGTTCAGCCACCACCTTGATGGCGGCAGTAAGATGACTGTGGGTCTGCACATCGGTGGGGAAGGCTTTCATGGCGCAGGCCATAATCTTATATGACTCGCCCAGTCCATCGATCAGCTTGGATACATCCCAATCGGGGCCGTAGGCCTCCATCAGTCCCTGTTCGCCCTCAAATATGTCCTCGGTGCCGGTGTAGTCCTCCTTGGCCAGAAGGGCCGCAAAAACTCCGTGCCGCACCGCCATGGGGTCTACGGTATGCTTCATCATGGTCGACGGCCCGGTAGCGGGGGCGCCGATGGTGTGGCTGTGGCTCCCGGCGATACCCAGGGCATGGACCATTTGGTCCTCCGACAGACCCATGAGCTTTCCGGCCACCAGGGGCGAGACGAACTGGGTCAGGGTAGCGTGGTGCCATTTGCGCTCTGCCAGACCCGGCACGGCGAACTCGCACAGACGCTGCTCAATCTCGTAGGCCAGAACGATAGCCACGATTACCGCTTTCATCGTGGCCCCCATCATTTCCCCTGCGGCCAGGGCGGCGGGGATGAGGTCGGAGGGATGAGCGGGATCGGACCGCACGTACAGATCGTTGAAGTCCAGGGCCCGGACAGCCAGGGAATTGACCAGTGTGGCGCTCACCGCCGGCAGGCGCTCGCCGCTCACCAGGAGGGTGGCCTCGTGGGTGCCCCCCAACTGCCGGTAAATCCGGCGCACGATCTGGACGCCCCGGGTATGAAACCCGCCAAAGGCGCAGCCGATGGTGTCGTACAGGTGCCGCTTGGCCTCGTGAACCACCTCGCCGGGGAGCTCCTCATATTGAAGAGCGAGGGCGAAACGGGCCAGTTGCCGGGAGATGCTTACATCCATACCAACACCCATGCTATTTATTTTGAACCACCAAGCACGCTAGGAAAAGATTAGATCATTAAGCTACGCCGATGCGCCTAATGCCAGCCTTTAATCTAGTGACATTGATTTTGATAAGTAGGCCGAGGTGAAAGCCGATGGATTTCAGATATGAAAATACCTGGGCCCTATGAATGGGGACCAGCCGGTCGATTTCTTCTTCCGGTTCTTTCATTCTCTTGGCGTCCTTGCCCGTCAATTACAGCTTCCCCGCCACCGCTGCGGCCACCTCCAGGCTGGTGTTGCTGCCCCCCATATCGTAAGTCCGGATTTGGCCCTCAGCAATAACTTCCATGATGGCCCCCTCCAACCGTTGGGCCATGTCACTCTCCCCCAACCAGTCCAGCATCATCCTGGCGCTCAGCAGCATAGCCATGGGGTTCA
>CAZJBG010000211.1:0-2050 GCA_964543925.1 uncultured bacterium | reverse complement strand
GGGTTCACCTTGTACTGCCCGGCGTATTTCGGGGCGCTGCCGTGGGTCGGTTCGAATACGGCATACTCATCCCCCAAATTGGCCGAGCAGGCGAACCCCAATCCCCCCACCAATTGGGCTGCCAGATCGGACAGAATATCACCGAACATGTTTTCAGCCACCAGGATATCAATGTCCTGGGGGTTCTTCACCAGCCACATACACTGGGCGTCGATATGGGTTTCCCGCAGCGCGATGGCGGGATACCTTCCAGCCACCTCCCGGGCCGTGCGGATCATCAGCCCCCCCGTCTCCCGGAGAACGTTGGGCTTGTCCACTACCGTCACCGATCTGCGGCCGTTTTTTAAAGCATATTCGAAGGCCTGGGTGACAATCCTCGCGCACCCCTGGCGAGTCATGATACGGGCAGACAGGGCGATATTCTCCCGGCCATACTTTTCGAATTTTGCCATGTTGGGGTGGTTCGCACTCAGCACATCCAGCACCCCCTGGGGCAGGGGATAAAACTCCACCCCACTGTACAGCCCCTCGGTGTTCTCCCGGAAAATAACGATATCGATATCATCCCGATGGTTAAGGGGATTGCCGGGGTAGGCTTTGCAGGGGCGCAGGTTCGTGTGAAGGTCGAGCTGTTGCCGCAGCCGTACGATGGGTGAGAAATAGACCCGGTCCCTTCCCCGAAGCTCCAGGGCTAACGCCTGCTCCGCTTCCTCTCCCGGCTGGGAGGTGATGGCTCCGAAGAGGGCGCAATCGGTCCGCTTCAGCAGGTCAAGGGTGCGCTGGGGCAGGGGGTCTCCCTCGTGCTTCCAGAATTCCCAGCCGATATCGCCGGGGACGTACTCAGCCTCCAACGCCAGCCGATCCAGCACCAGGCGGGCGCAGTCCATGACATCCTTGCCGATACCGTCCCCCGGCAACCAGGCGATCTTATACTTGGCCAAGCGGGCCAACTCCCATTAAATGTAGCATTGTATTATTTCAGCGATTCTCAATTTATTTGGCGTTTCACCGCAGCCGCCAGTCCCCCCGCCACGATCAGCTCCTGGGCCACCGTGCCCAGGGGAGTCAGGGGATAGTCCTTCCCAGCCACCGTCACCACCCATTGGCCCAGGTCGACCTGCACTATCAAGCCCGTCCGTACCGTAAGGGTCTCCGTACCAAACCGCTGTTTCAGGTCCCTCACCAAGTCAGGTAGCTCCATGACCAGGAAGCCGTTATTGAAGGCGTTGCGCCGGTAGGTCTCGCTAAACGAGCCGGCTAGCACCAGGCGGATACCCCAGTGCTTGAGGGCCGTGGCCGCCTGTTCACGGCTGCTGCCGGTGCCGAAATTGTGCCCCGCCACGAGGATGTCCCCCTCCTTGGCCAGCTCACCAAACGCGGGATCGTAGTTCTCCATGACCACCTCCGCCTGCTGCTGGGGGGTCAGGTCGTCCCGGTAGGTGTACTTCCCCGGGAAAATGCCATCGGTATTCAGGTTGTCCTGATGGCAGAAGATCAGTTCCCCTGACAGGTGATGGGGGAAGCCGGCAAGGGAGGTGACAGGGCCCGGCGCCACCGCCGCCGGGGCACCGGCCTCCAGGGAACCCACCGGCGCCTGATCCCCCGAACCTGGGGGAGCGACTATCTCCCCGGCGATTGCCGAGGCGGCCACCACGGCCGGTGACGCCAGGTAGGTCTCGGCCCGGGTTGACCCCATGCGCCCCTTGAAATTGCGGTTGGTAGCGGAAATGCCCACCTCGCCATCATCCAGCAGGCCCGTACCCAACCCAATACACGGCCCGCACCCCGGCGGCAGAGGAACGGCCCCGGCATCCAGCAGGGTCTGCCAGTCGCCCCGGCTCTCGCTCTCGGCCTGAACCTCACTGGAAGCGGCGGCAATGTAGAACGCCACCTCAGGGGCCACCTGCCGGCCCCGCACCACCCCGGCCGCCTCCGCCAGGTCTGCCACCCGGCTGTTGACACAGGATACCAGGTAGGCCTTTTGAATGGCGATATGCCTTCCGGCCAGCTCCGCGGCGCTGGCGATGGTCTTCACCTGGTTGGGCCCCGA
>CAZJBG010000210.1:0-3800 GCA_964543925.1 uncultured bacterium | reverse complement strand
ATTTCGGCCCTGGTGGAGGCCGGTGTCGATGGACTCATCCTCGAGACCTTCTCTCACACAGAGGAGATGGCCATTGCCTTGCAGGCCGCCCGGGAGGTTGACGGGGACATCCCCATCGTCGGGCAGTTCACTTTCGCCGATGAGAACAGCATTCTGGGCGGGGGATCGGTGAAGGAAGCCGTGGAGCTCCTGGAGGAGGGGGGCGCCGATGTGCTGGGCGCCAACTGTGCGGTCGGGCCGAGGATTCTGATGGACGTGGTGACCCATATGGCGTCGCTCACCAACCGGCCGATTTCCGTGATGCCCAATGCCGGACGCCCCGAATATGTGGATGGACGGCTGTTCTACTTCGCTACGCCCGATTATTTCGCCAAATATGCCAAGCGGTTCGTCAACGCGGGCGCCCGGCTGGTGGGTGGCTGCTGCGGCACCACGCCCGATCACATCCAATCCATGGCCGGCGCCGTCCGGGCCCTGGGGAAGGGCGAGAAGGTCGTCATCCGGGTTGCGGCTGTGGAGGAGTCAACCCGGCTGGCGGAGCTGTCCCTGGCGGAACGCTCTCCATTCGGCAAAAAGCTGGTCGAAGGCAAGTTTGTCGTCAGTGTGGAGGTGGACCCTCCCAAGGGGCTTAATCTGGACCGGGCGCTGAAAGGGGCGCGTCTGCTCAAGGAGGGTGGGGTGGACGTGGTCAACATTGCCGATGGTCCCCGGGCCACCGCCCGCATCAGCGCCCAGGCCATGGGACTGATCCTGGAGCGGGAAGTGGGCCTCGAGACCATCCTGCACACCTCGTGCCGGGATCGCAACCTCCTGGGACTCCAGTCCGACATGCTGGGGGCCTATACCAGTAACTTCCGCAATATTCTGGCGGTGACGGGTGACCCTCCCCTCATGGGCGACTATCCCTCGGCCACCGGCGTGTTTGATGTGGACGCCATCGGCTTGGTGCGCCTGCTGAAAAATCTGAACCAGGGCCTGGACATGGGGGGGCGTTCCATGAAGGGCCAGACCACCTTCACCATTGGGGTGGGCGCCAACCCGGCGGCCCAGAACCCTGACCGTGAGATGGCCCGCCTGGAGCGTAAAATTGACGCCGGAGCCGAATTCATCATGACCCAACCGATCTATGACCATGATCTCCTGGCCCGGTACCTGCAAAGCGTGGCCCATCTCAAGACCCCGGTCCTCGTCGGTATCCTTCCGCTGGCGTCCTACCGCAATGCCGAGTTCCTGCATAACGAGGTCCCCGGGATGACCGTACCGGAGTCGGTAAGAGAGCGCATGGCCAAGGTGGGTGATGGGGAGGCCGACGAAGGTATCGCCATCGCGCAGGAGATGCTCCTTGACGTGCGGCAGTTGGCCCAGGGGGTCTACATCATGCCGCCGTTTAACCGCTACGGCGCTGCCCTGAAGGTGCTGGAGGTGATCAGGGATCAGGATGACGTGAGCGCTGCACCGGACAGTTCGCCGGCTACGCGGGCCGTTGGTACGGGTAGAGCGTCTCCCGCTGCATCCAGGACCTGACCAGGCGGCCATCCTTGATCCGTATGAGCCTATGTCGCTAACGCCTGATTCCTTGACGTACCAGCCCAGCTTGCTGGAGCCCTTTTTCTCCCGGCAGGGGGTCAAGCTGACCGGCTCCCACCTGTTAGTGGCCTATTCCGGCGGGCTCGATTCCACCGTACTGGCGGCCAGCATGGCGGAGCTGTCCCGCAGGCACGCTTTTCGCGTCACTCTGGCGCACGTCAATCACCACCTGCGGGCCGAGGCGGACCGGGAGGAGGCCTTCTGCCGGGACTTTGCCGCCGGAATGGGCCTGCCGTTCTGCGCAGTGCCGCTGGATCCCACCGGGCGGGCAGGTGAATCAATCGAAGCCTGGGCCCGACGTGAGCGGTACGCCGCCCTGGAGCGCATGGCTGCAGAAGTGGACGCCCGGTGGATCCTCACCGGCCATCATGCCGACGACCAGGCCGAAACGGTGCTCATGCGGTTGAACCAGCAGGCCCCTTTGCTCAGCCTGGCCGGTATTCGTCCCTCCAGAGGCCCTCTGTTGCGACCGCTGCTGCCGTTTACCCGGCGGCAGCTCAGGCAGTGGGCTGTAGCTCAGGGGCTGCAATGGGTGGATGATCCGTCGAATAACGATACGTCCTTTTTGCGCAACCGCTTGCGGCACGGCATGTTAAAGAGGATTGTGGCCGGGGACCCCACAGCCACCGCCACGCTGCTGGGCCTGGCCCGGATGGCCCAGGGCTATGAAGCCCAATGTGCCCAGATTGCCCGGGAGGTCATGGGGCAAGCCAGAGTGGGCAACCTGACTGGCACGTTCACGCTCCCGGCAGGGGCCCTGTTAGCGGTTGAGGATGACATCTTCAAGCTGACGGTGCGGGGGTCTATTCAGCGCTATTGGGGGTCGGCCGGTCAGGTAAGCCGCCATCATTGGCAGAACTTCCGCCATTTTGTCCGGGCCGGTCGGGTAGGCAAGGTTTTTGAACTGTTGCCCGATGTCCGGGTGCTCATGGATCGCCGGGAGTTGATCTTTTATCCACCGGAGCGGGAATCAGGGCCGGAACAATGCTCCCTTAAGGTTGGTAGAACCCAATGGGGCAGCCATAACTTTCTGGTGGTTTCCGGGGGCTCCCGGGCAGGTTTAACCGGGCTTTATCTGAGGCCGTGGCGAGCGGGGGACCGGGTACGGCTCCGGCCCGAAGGCCGCCCGAAGCGGATCAGCGATATCTTTATCGATGCCCAGCTGAACCGCCTGGAGAAAAACCACTGGCCTTTAGTAATTACGGCTCACAATGAGATCATTTGGGTGCCGGGCCTGATGAAACCTCGCTCCAGCATGCAGGTGGACCGGTGGAACTTGATGTGGCACCGGTAGACCCCCAGGAGCTGGCTGTCCCGGCGTCGAGCCGGTTTGGAGGCCAGGCGGTGGAGGTTCTGCTAACTCAGGAGCAGATCCAGCAGCGGGTGGCCGAGCTGGCCGGGGAACTTTCGCACCGGTATCGGGGCAAGTGCCCCATCCTTATCGGTGTGCTGAACGGTTCATTTATTTTCATGGCCGATCTGGTGCGCAAGCTGGACATCGACTTTGAGGTGGATTTTATAAAGATCGCATCTTACGGCAGCGACACGGCTTCGGCCGGGACCGTGCGGCTGCTCAAGGACATCAGCGCCGATATCACCGGTCGTGACGTGATTATCGTGGAAGATATTGTCGATACGGGTTTAACCATTAAATTCCTGAGAAATCGCATGGGCGAAGCGGCGCCTACTTCGGTGGCTTTCGTGACATTGCTGTTAAAGAACGAGATTGCAATATTGGACTTTCCTATTGATTATGTTGGTTTTAACATCCCTGATCGGTTTGTAGTGGGCTACGGCTTGGATGTGGATCAGAAATTGCGAGGATTAGGGTCATTGTATGCTTTTAAGGAGAGCTGAGATGTCGGAATTAGACGGGCAAAAAAACGCCGGCGGTCCAGAGAGGAAACGTCCCCGGCGTCCCGGGAAGGCAGCGGGTGCCGGTGGGGGTAGGAGTAAGCCGGACCGGAAGCGCGGGCCAGCTCCCGGTAAAAAAGGGAAACCGGAGCTGCCGCCACCAGGTTTTCAAATGGGGCGCGCCCTGAAGACCTCATTGGGTTGGATGGCCATCGTGTTGGTGGCGTTTCTACTGGCCAGTATATTTTCCTCCGAGGGTAATCTCAAGAAGGCCAGCTTCACCGAGCTGGAGGAGTATATCCAATCCGACCGCATAGCCTCGGCCGTGATTACCGGAAACACCTTCAAGGGCGAATTTC
>CAZJBG010000209.1:0-3967 GCA_964543925.1 uncultured bacterium | reverse complement strand
CCCCGACACGCGGATTATGATTCCGCTGCTCTAACCAACTGAGCTACACCGCCACAGGAAATTTACCTCCACCCCCGGCAGGTTGGCAACGCCCCCTTGTGGCAGATGTGTCGAGATTACCGACCTGGTTTATCCCAGCAAGGTCAGCCAGGTCGATGACCGGTCGCTTTTATACCGGATCAATCTGCCGCCCTGGCCCGCAAGGTAGGGGATGAAGACCCCCTCTCGGTCCCACTCACGGCGAGGGCTACCGGTTGACGACGATGTCTTCTATACGCAAGAAGCCACCAATGATCGCCCCCACCGAGTCGGGGCTGACGATCTGGACCACTTCACTGTTGCCATTATCACCGATCCAGATGCTGCTGGTGACGTTGTCCGGGGTCATCACATGGGGCAGTCTGAAGATATAATTGGCAGTCAGGCTCCCTTGTAAGGAGAGGTCTTCCGAGAAATACTGGAGGATATGGCTGTTAGAATCCATGACCCAGACCAATCCTCCCACCGTCGTCGCGCTCACCAGTGAGGGTTGGATGATGGCCACGGGGAAGCTCCGCGAATAACTACCCGCATTGTAGACGAGCCGTTCAACCTCACCGCTGTTGATATCGGCAATGTAGAGCGTTGCGTCAACCTCATTCGCCACCGAGATGCTGACGGGGCCATCGAGAAAGCTTGCAAAAATGGTGGCATTACCCAGCGACAGCGTATCGGGCAGAAATTCCAACAGATCATTGATGGTAAGATTGGCGATACTGAACTGGACAATGCTGTTGTTCCCCACATCGCCGATCCAGATATCACCGCTCCTCTGGTTGATCTCGATGCTCTTGGGCCGGACAAAGCCAAAAACTCGCTTGATCATTACATTCGAAATGGCGTCAATGACCGTCAGGGCCGGACCTCGCCCCCCCTCGCCCACGTCGATGATCCAGAGGGTATTGGTGACCTGGTGGATGGCCAGATCCACAACGTTGGGTAAATCTGTGAATACCTGGTCCGGCAGGCCGGAGGCATTGATTTTGACCACCTCACCCGCATCACGATCGGCCACGTAGCAGCCGAAGAACGCTTCGGTGTTGTTGGCCGCCGCAACGGGGTAACTGAAGGGGTGTTCAGCCGTGAAAATGAAGTTTCCGTTGGAGGTGTATTTGGAAACGGTGTTATGCCCGCTGTCAACAATCCACATGGTGCCGTCTTCGGAATAGACGAGAATGGCCAGCGTATCCGTTGAGAAAAAACTTTGCTCATCAGAGACCTTGACGATGAGATTGTAGACCCGGGAAAAGGGCGATTGGCTGACCGAGGGGGCCAACCAGGTGGCGGTGTTGAGCTCAGGTGATGTGTTAGTGAAGGTCCCCACACCGGATAGGGAGCTGAATTCATAGGTAATATCCTCCCCATCGAAATCGAGGGCCGTAACCGTAAGGTCGATGGCGTTGCCCAGAATGACGAAGGGCGAGCTGCTTATAAACTCGGAGATCTGCGGCGCGTCGTTGGTGACCGAAAGGGTGATGGTGGCAGAGTCCTTACCCCCGAACTTGCGGTCATCGGCCACCACCTTGATGACCACGTCCTGGATATCCACAGGGGCGGTCCAATTCACTTCCATGCCGGTCGTTTTTGAAAATTTCATCCCCGAGTCCGACACCGCCGCCGTGGCGGACCAGGTGATGGTCACGGGATCCTCGTCCAGGTCTTCAACGATGGCCATCAGTGTCTGGGTTGAGCCGGTGAGGGGAGTTTCATCCTCAGCCACAATTTGCTCGACAACCGGCGTCTGGTTGGTCAAATCGCAACCGGTCATGACGATAAGCAGGACCAGGTTTGTCCAGATTACGGCGCGGTAAATGTTTTTACTCCGCATAACTTTCCTTTGGCTGGTGACCGCTTCCACGGATTTCAACCTGCTCGATAATAGTCGGTTAATGCTGAAATCATGACCGACAAAGCCAGTTCAAACAGCTGGTAGGTCTTACCATCAATCACCCAGGTGGCGGGAACGGCCGGGTCCACCGTGCCATAAGGATAGGGCGAGCCTCCAATCACCGGCTGGATGGCCTGCCAGGCCCCGGTGTAGTCGGTGGTGATAAACCGGGCCTGCGCCTGAATGATAAGCAGGTCATGCCAGTCGATATCGGGACGATAGGTGAACACATAGCTGGGGTTGGAAGCCAGAATCAGACCGGCCAGGGAATCGGCCTCGGCGTAGAGTTCCTGGCTCAATCTGATCGTCGCCAGCCCGCTCCAGGCATCCTTTTGCCACTGGGCATCGGTGGTCCCCTTCTCAAGGTAGGCCGCCGCGCCGTCCAGGTCGTCATCCCCCAGGAAAATCATGGACCAGCCCAGACCCACATTCGCGGCGGCGGTCAAGGAGTCAAGGCCCAAGGCGGCCAGAAAATCGAGCTGGGCCTCCGCCCAACTGTCGAGTTCAATAGACTCCCAACCGGACTCGACCAGGGCATCAATCCGCTCCTGCTGGGTGGGTCCTTTTTTCCTGCAAGCACCGAGTCCCACTGCCAGAAGCAGGACCATAAGTAGTTTCATCCACCTCATTTGAGTAGCGTCACCTTCCGTGTCATAACGGTGCCCCCGTCGGTCTGAACCCGAATGAAGTAAAGACCGGTTGGCGCCTGTTGACCCTGGTTGTTGATGCCGTGCCAGCTGAACGCGTTCACGCCCGCACTGAAGGGCCGTTTCACGGTGCTGAAGATCTCCCGGCCCAGGATATCGTAAATTACAATTTTGCCCGTGTCATCAGTCCGTAACATGAACCGCAATTGCAGGGTGGCGTTGAACGGGTTGGGATAGGACAGCAGATACCCCTCCGGCAGTGGGCCGTCATGAGCCCTCGAATCGGACGGGCCAAAAATGACATCCCTGCCGGTCAGAACATCCGCCTGAAACTGGCCGGCCCGGCTGGTGTAGGTCTCGATCTTAAGCAGCTCGCTCCCTTCCACCTCGTAGAATGAATAGTAGGCATCGGATACCTGGTCCTGATGATAGGTAAGGGTGACCAGTATGGCCTTGGGCAGGTTGGTATCGAGGGCGTAGATGGTGCCCGATCCCGGCTCCCTGTCCTTGGCGCCCGGCGACCGGGCGGGCAGGCTCAAGTCGTCCGGTTCAGGCATTTCCGCCAGGACGATGAGCTTGTCGTTTTCGATGCTTAGCGGTGGATAGGAGACCGTCAGCCGCTGGTCAGGGCTGTTGAAGGTGTCCCCACTCGATTTTGACAGAGCAAGCGTGAGTTTGAGGAACAGGCTCAGGATATTATTGGAATAATCGAGCAAGTTCGCGGTGAGTTCATACACGCCGCCGGCCGGGAACTTTTTCGCCGCCACCCAGGTCTGGAGCCCCGGCAGGCTGTCCCGCTGGACGAACGCCAACGGTTCATCCCGTACAGTGGTCGCATTGATCCGTTTAACATAGGTGGGCTTGAACCGGCTGGCGGTGGAATCGGCCACCACCACGTAAGTGATCCGGTCGGCAAAGATCGGGTGGAAGAAATAGGTTATCTCGCCGTCAGGAGGCGTAATGTCGTAGGCCAGGTTGACCGTGACCTCCAGGCTGTAGGTGGTTCTGTTGCCCTGGTCGTCGTCGGCCCAGAGGGTGAGGAAGCTGCTGCTGGGCGCTCCCGAGGATTGGATAACCAACTCCGTCGTAACCGGGTCGTAGCTCACGGTGATGCGGCTGTCTACGCTGGCCGGGTCAAAGCTGAGGGTCAGATTGGCCAGGGGTGTGTCGCGGTCGGAAATATATTTGTTCAGCGTATCCCGGTATGTCGAGTTGGTTTTCATCCCCGCCGCGGGGATGCGCTGCCAGACGGGGGAAAACGAATCCCGCACATCCACGTAAATGGTATCCGACTGCGAGATCAGTCCCCCGGTGTCTGTGGCCGTAAAATAGAGCCAGGTGAGGTAATTGGCCGTGCCGGGCACCGTGAGGGTGGTCGAATCGACGGCGGGAT
>CAZJBG010000208.1:0-3996 GCA_964543925.1 uncultured bacterium | reverse complement strand
CATGGACTCGATGACCCGCACGTAGAGGTCCATCACGTGCCGATATTCGACCTCCTGGGAGGATACCAACGGTTAGCCTGCCTTACGATGGATCATGCTGATGCTCATGCCAGATTTCTATTTGCCCACGCCGCCGTCAGCGTCCGGGACGATGATCCTAGTGGAGACGATGAACATGTGCGGGGAAAGTTAATGCCGAAGAACGCGGGGCCTCACTCATGAAGGTGAGATAAACCAGGGGAGGGCATCATTTCAAAAGACCCAACCTCCCCAAGTCCGCCTCATCCCACTGCGCCTGAACCTCGATCATCGACTTAAGGGTCTTTGGAGGAAAAGTCTCACCTGGGCGGTGGTAGGAGATTGTCACTTGGCGGCTGTCGGGATGGCGATACAGGCGATGGCTCCCCGACTGGCGTTCCAAGACGAATCCATCACGTTTCAGGGTGCGTACAAGCTCGCGAGCGGTTAAGGATCTGAGGCGGGCATAGTTAATCCCGCTCATACCGTGACGGCGACCGTAGGGCCGGGAATGACCGTTACTTCCCCCGCGGGTGCCTCCGGGATTGGCTCGCCGTGCTCCCACATGCTCTCTACGACCATTTGGAGAACCTCCTGGAGGTTGCGGAGCGCCTCCTCCCGAGTCTCCCCCCAGGTAGCCCCGCCCTGCTTCTCAAGAAGCGGACAACAGGCAAACCACCGGTTGTCGTCCGGCTCGACGACCACGCGGAAGACGTAGCTCTTGAGCTCACGGGTATCTACCATCGTTCTCATACTGTTCTCCGTGTCTTTGAAGGCCAAGTTGCTGCCGTAACGGTACGATAGGCAACACCATTCTAGGCTAACCGTTCTACACAAAGGGCTGACCGCTTAAGATATAGGCGCTGAGTGAACTTGAGAGTTCGGAACAATATAATGAAGCTTCCATTCAGTATTGCTCTTGACCTTCACGTCTTGATACACAAATGGATGAATAATAATAGAGACCTTATCGTAAGCAAATCAAAATGCCACTCCAGTAAAAAGCGACCGGATATACTTTGATCTTTCTTTTTCTCCAAACTCTCTACTTACTATTTCCCCAATAATATATCTCACATAATATGGCTTTTGCTCAGGATCACTAAATTCATTCTCAATTTTGTGGACGATTTCTTCAATTTCATCTTGATCAATCGAAGGATATTTATTTTTGTAGAGTTCTACAAAAATATCCCTATCAGCATATGTTGTTCGCTTTTTTTCAGCAGATTCAATCAATAATCTTATTTCATTCTCGTTCCAATCAGGGTACACACTTTTAACAAGAGTAAATAAAGCCGATTCCCGATCAAATTCGATTTGCGAAGACTCAGCAAGGGCTGCTCTAGCCCCTACCAATTTATGGTAACGAACCATTAACGGAAAATGCAGTCTACGCCATGGAGATCTTAAGCGATGCAGAAGATAGCTAACCTCATAAATGATAATCAGTCCAAAAAGTATTAAAAAGATTAGTGATCCGACACCTGATATAGCTAATGCGATAATTAGAAAGAATAATTGAAGTATGGCAATAGGTACCAACACATATGATCCCTCAAGTGGTTTCACCAATGCTCGGTTATCTTTTTGCATCAACGGATTTTTCTATTTTTTTCAATCTGCTTTTCGGTTGCGTTTGGTTTTGTATTTCATCCATCTCCTGTTTTATCCCTACATCCGCTCGATCATGGCATCGGCGAACTGGCTGGTCTTGAGCAGGGTGGCCGGCGACCTCACCCCTTTCACTGCGTGAAGTCCCCTCTCCTTCAGGAGAGGGGATTTAGGGGTGAGGTATTTCATCGGCCGCTGCTTTAATCTTACCAAGAGATTCCTCCAAGTCACGCTCAACCTCATCCGCTGGAAGCCTGATAAAACGAACACTGTATTGCTCGATGATTTCCTGTCTTGCTCTGTCTCTTTCCTGCGCGTCCTTTCCCAGATGCACCGCCCCATCGATTTCTACGACCAGGCGTTTCTCATGGCAATAGAAATCAACGATGCTGGTCCCGAAGGGATGCTGGCGGCGGAACTTGAGTCCGGCCAACTTCCTTCCCCTCAACGCCTGCCATAAGATGTCTTCCGAATGGGTGGAACGTTTTCGCAGCCCTCGACTGATCTCGGTCAGTTCTTTTGAGCGGTAGTAAGTGCCTAATTCTCCTTGAGGGGCATGTTCTCTTTTACTCTGTGCTGTCATTTGTACTGTTGCCCTGGATACCTGGAATTTAGCACATAAGCTTGACTGAATAACCGTCCCCCTCTCCTCAAGGAGAGGGGGACGACGCAGTCGGGGGGTGAGGTGCCTACATCCGCTCGATCATGGCATCGGCGAACTGGCTGGTCTTGAGCAGGGTGGCTCCCTCCATGAGGCGGTGGAAATCGTAGGTGACCTGCTGGGCGGCAATGGCTGCTTCTAGTCCCCTGATGATCAGGTCCGCCGCTTCGTCCCAGCCCATGTAGCGCAGCATGAGCTCACCTGAGAGGATCAGGGAACCGGGGTTCACCTTGTCCTGGTCGGCGTACTTGGGAGCGGTGCCGTGGGTGGCCTCGAAAATCGCCACCCCTGTGTCGTAATTGATGTTGGCTCCCGGCGCGATACCGATGCCCCCCACCTGGGCGGCCAGGGCGTCGGAGATATAGTCGCCGTTGAGGTTCATGGTGGCCACCACATCGTACTCGCCGGGGCGGGTGAGGATTTGCTGAAGAAAAGCGTCGGCGATAACGTCCTTGACCAGCAGTTTGCCGCTGTCCAGGGCCGTTTGTTGGGCGTTGTTGGCTGCCGTCTCGCCCATGGTGCTCTTGACGCGGTCGTACTCAGCCCAGGTAAAGACCTCCTCGCCGAATTCCTCCTCGGCCACATCGTACCCCCACTGCTTGAAGGCCCCTTCGGTGAACTTCATGATGTTCCCTTTGTGCACCAGGGTGACACTCTTGCGGTCGTGGCTTAAGGCGTACCGCAGGGCCGCCCGCATCAGTCGCGCGGTCCCCTCCCGGGAAATCGGCTTGATGCCGATGCCGGTAGTTTCGGGAAACCGAACCTTGCCATAGTGTTCGGGAAAGGCCTTCTTGAACAGGGTGAGCAGCTCCTTGAGGTCAGTGGTGCCGGCCTGAAACTCGATGCCGGCGTAAATGTCCTCCGTGTTCTCCCGGAAGATGACCATGTCCACCAGCTGGGGATTCTTTACCGGTGAGGGAACGCCCTGGAACCAGCGCACCGGGCGCAGGCACACATACAGGTCCAGTCGCTGCCGCAGGGCCACGTTGATCGACCGAATGCCGCCGCCGATGGGCGTGGTGAGGGGTCCCTTGATAGCGACGAGATGCTCACTGATGGCGTCCAGCGTTTCATCCGGGAGCCAGGTGTCGGGCCCGTAGACCTGGTTGGATTTATCCCCGGCGAACACCTCCATCCAGGTAATCTTGCGTCGGGAGCCGTAAGCCTTTTGCACCGCCGCATCGAGGACCCGCACCGTGGCCCGCCAGATATCACGCCCGGTGCCGTCGCCTTCGATAAAGGGGATGATGGGCCGATCGGGAACCTGCAGGCCGCCGGAGGCCTTTTTAATCTTCTCCCCTCCAGGGGGCCTGACGATGTGCGTGTACTCACTCATGGTGGTTCCTCATAGATTACAATGATAGCTAACCGAACAACTATTTATCGCTTTTGGTGGCCCCAGTGGGGGCGGTTTCCGGTTGCTTTACGTCCTTGTTCCCCGACTTCTCCCCAGTTCCCTTCTTCGATTTGCCTTGGCCCGTTCCACTGGCATCGGACCGGCGGGCATAATCGGTGATGTAAAAACCCGAACCTTTGAAAATCAGACCTGCGCCGGCGCCAATGAGGCGACGTAGCCGTCGTTTATGGCATTGGGGACAGGTCTTGAGGCTATTTTCCGTCATACTCTGGAACTTATTGAACTTGTGACCACAGGCCTCGCACACGTAGCTATAGGTTGGCATCGATTCTTTTCCCTTTCTCTC
>CAZJBG010000207.1:0-4028 GCA_964543925.1 uncultured bacterium | reverse complement strand
GCCGGTGGAAGTCCCCCTGCAGGCAATTATCATGGGCGCGAACGGGGTGGCCATTGATAACCGGTGTATTCTCCTATCCCGCAACGGTGAGCACCGCCCGGTCGAGGAGGGGGCTTCCCCCCTGCGGGATAAAGATAGCCAGGTTATTGGCCTGGTCCTGGTTTTCAGGGATCGCAGTGAAAAGATTCAGTTGGAATCGGAAATGATGCGGGCCCAGAGGTTGGAGTCATTGGGTGTCCTGGCGGGAGGGTTGGCCCACGACGTCAATAATTTCCTCATGGGCATTAACCTCAAGGTCAACACCATCAGGCTGAGAGTCGGTCAGGATCCGGAGATTCAGGATCTGCTAGCCTCCGCCGAAGAAGCCATCATGCGGGCCAAGGGGATTACCCAGCAGCTGCTCACCTTTGCCCGGGATGAAGCACCGGTAAAAACCAACATCGATTTGGCGCCCCTCATCAAGGAGGCGGTTACATTCGCCCTCCACGGCACTCAGGTCAAGCCCCGCTTCAAGCTCAATAAGCAGTTATGGACCGTGGCAATTGATCCGGGGCAGATCACCCAGGTTATCAACAATCTGGTCATCAATGCCGTCAACGCTATGCCTCACGGCGGCGGGATTACTGTCTCCGCCCGCATATCGCTGTCACCGACGCCCAGCCAAAGGGGTCCTTGGCCCCCGGCGACTACGTGGAGGTGTCCATACTGGATACGGGAATTGGCATCCCCTCAAATATTATTGACAGCATCTTTGATCCCTACTTCACGACCAGTGAACAGGGGAGCGGACTGGGACTGTTCTCCTGCTATAAAATCCTGGACAAGCACGACGGCTGGATCACCGTGGAATCAGAGGTGGACAAGGGGAGCACCTTCACTTTCTGTCTGCCCGGTTTTGCTGACGCCGTTGGCGATTCACCACCGATAGAGGAGGTGCTCACCGGCACCGGCTCCCTCCTGGTGGTGGATGATGACAAGATTATCCGTGCCGGTATGGTGGAGTTGCTGGAGGCGTTGAACTACTCTGTGGATACTGCGCCGGATGGAAAATCGGCTCTCGCCAAGTACCACCAGCGAATGAGCGCCGGCCATCCCTTCGACTTGGTCATTCTTGACCTCACGATTCCTGGGGAAATGAGTGGCTTGAATATTTTCCAGCAGCTCCGCGAAATCAATGCCGAGGTGAAGGCCATTGTTGCCAGTGGCTATGCCACCGATCCCATCATGACCCATTACCACGACCATGGCTTTAAGGGGATGCTGGTCAAGCCCTTTTCCGCTGAGGAACTCAGTCGAGTTATTGCCGAGGCCCTTCGCGAGGACTAGGTCGCCCCGGGGACGGGCGGATCACGCTCTCCGCCCAGAATGTTACGCTTGAGGTCGATCATGGCAAGGGCCCCCTGGAGCCGGGGCTCTATGTAGAGGTTATCGTACGGGATACCGGCAGCGGCATGCCAGCCAGGTCCACTACCGCAGCAAGACCATCTTCCTCGTTGCCGTGAATCGACCAGCATGGATGCTATACAGATAAATCCCCGAACTCATTGGCTGGCCCTGGGCATTGGTCCCATCCCAAATAACCGCTTTGAAGCCAGGCTGCTCTATACCCCGGACCATGGTCCTGATCTCCCTCCCCAGGAGGTCATGAATCGTGAGGAGGACATCTACGCGCTCAGGCAGGCTGTAGCGCAGGGTCGTGAACGGATTGAACGGGTTAGGATAATTCTGAGATAAGTCGTAAGCCGTCGGAATCGCTTCGTCCCCTTCCCGAACTCCCAGCGCAATATTGCTCACTTCAATCCGGAAGTGGCGAATCGCATCATCACTGGTATAACCGTAACTTGTCTGTTGGGTCATGTTGATCGTTTCCTGAGCATCCATATCAATCAAAGCAAATATATAGTTTTCAACCGTAATGGCCTCCCAGGAAAGTTCAATATAACCAGCTCGCTCTACCTCAAAAGTCCAGCTGCGGGTCTCGTTTTCTCCCAGCGACGCTTGAATATCTTGATTGAATTTGTCGCCTAATATCACACCCCATTCAGGATGGGGAAAATAAAGCCGAATCGCATCGCCAGAAGGCAGCTGAGGTGGCTCAGGCTCGTCATAAGCTGGATCGAAACCATTGGTGGCAGTTTCATTCACGCCAAAGGCAGAAATTAAATCTGCAACGCCATCAGAGCGGGCTTCAACTGTTACCCGCCATTCTGCAGAAGAAACAATTTGGGGAGCCAACGGTTTTGTAGTCTTTGCCAGGGGTGGTCCAATGGGATTAATTAACAAATTCAATCCCTCTACCAGGGCGCCAAACCAATAACCGCTCCAGGGATCTAGCGTATCTCTCCGACTATAACCTGCGTTTCCAGCCGTATAAGTGTAAAGCACAGGGCTGATCCAACCCGTATCAATTGCCGCCTCAAAACCTACGGTCGTTTCACCAAGCTGAACCTCAGCTGCGCTTTTTAGCACCGAACCCACGAATGGGTTTCCAATAAGGTTCCATCCTCCTGCCAAAGGAAGAGTCTGCGTTTGTGTCACGGGTGTGCCCTGAACATCGACATCCACTATATCAACCGTAGCCAGCCAGTACCCTTCAGCAAGGAAAACCGAATCGGAGAGAACGTAAGTGCCAGCCTGGTAACCGAAGAGATAATAATAACTCTCTGGCGGCACATTATCACCAATCACAGCATCGGCGAAAGCATTATCCGGAATGAGCGGGACACTGATCAAGTTCCAGCCCGCATCGTATGTGTGTAATTGCGTTCTGGAAATGATCGTAAAGAGGCTATCACTCACATCTGCCGCAAGATTTCCCACAATATCTATTGCCCTTACTTCGATCAATGCTCGCTCAGTCGTAACAAGGGGTACATTCCATAGGTAACTTCTTAGATCGCCGTCGGCGATATCAATGGAGGTGTAATTATTACCAGCGTCCGAGGAGTAGAAAAGCTCAAAAGATGCTAAACCAAGATTGTCTGAGGCCGTCCAGGTAATGGTGTAAGTCGATCCCGTCAAGATCTCACCGCCATTAGGAGCTGTAACCTGCACGGAAGGTGGTGTGGTGTCTGTAATGGTAAAGGGGCTGTCGCTCTGATCGAATCCGAAATTGCCCATGTTATCCCGCGCACGTATTTCGATCAAGGCCTGATCAGTCAAAGTATCTGGCACACTCCATAGGTAACTTCGCCGATCTCCCGGGACAGTATCAATGTCGGTGAACGTAGAACCGGCATCAGTAGAGTAACGGAGGCCAAACCAGTCGATACCAGAACCATCTGAGGCAGCCCAGGTAATGGTATAAGTCGAATAGAATGCTAGAATCTCTCCACCATTAGGAGCGGTTACCGCTACAAAAGGCGCCGTGCTGTCGCCCACTGCAAGCTGGAAATGGTGAACGCTGCCACTGGCGAGAGTGGTACTATCGATGGCAAAGTGATCGTGGGTATTGATAAGGGAAGCCACGTAGGAATAGACCGGATCCGCTCGCATATCCTGAGCAAAAGGAGGGGGACCCGTCTCCAGGTCCCTCAGTACGATGTTCAATCCCGGAGGCACACCCTGAGGTATAATATCTAGTGTCAGAATATCATTAAATAGATAGGCCCAATCATTATCCACCGCGATATCCCAGACAATATTTGCATCGCTCAAATCGGCATCTGCCCGTATGTCCTGTGAAAAGTTAGCACCTAAGGGATGATTCCATTCTGGATGGGTAAAGTAGAGGCTAATGTATTGGGACGGGGCATGCGGGGGTTCGGGAACATCAAAACCGGCATCGAATGCGTCGGTAGCCGCAGAGGCAACACCGGCAAAATTTTCGGAGTCAAAGATTTCGAGTGATCTGTCAGCAGCCGTGATTTGTAGTTCCCAGCCAACCGGAGGCGGAGGCAGAGTCGCGATGGCGATGTTTCTCGGGTTCGCGCCCACGAATACGGGGTCCCCTACGACGCGATTCGTGGCAATGTCGATCACCGAGACGAAGTTGGAGCCGGAATTGGCCACATAGGCAAACGCCCCGT
>CAZJBG010000206.1:0-4068 GCA_964543925.1 uncultured bacterium | reverse complement strand
GCCATGTCGACTTCATCGACCGGTCCCAGGGCCAGGGTTCGGCGGATCAGCCACACGGCCAGGTACAACAGGGGCGTGTCGGCCAACGCCACCAGCACCTTGAACAAAAACCCGTTCTCCAGCAGGCCCCAGAACCGGGACCACTCGATGGCCCCCGTCAGGCTGAGCAGGAGCAGTACCACGCTGGTGTCCACCAGCTGGGAGAAAATGGTCGATCCGTTGTTCCGCAGCCAGAGATGCCGGCCCTTCGTCAGTCGCTTCCAGAAATGAAACACCCGGATGTCGATGAACTGGGCCACCAAGTAGGCCGCCATGGAAGCGAACACCGCCGGCCCGAACAGACCGAACACCCGGTGGAACATGGCGCCGCTAACCGGTGACCAGGCCGTTTGAGGTACCGCATCGGCTAACAGGACCACTCCCAGAATAAATAGACTGGCAAACAGGCCCGCGATCACGACCTGATCCGCCCGGCGCTTGCCATAGATTTCCGATATGATGTCCGTGACCAGAAAAGTAATGGGGTAGGGGAGAATACCGACGGATATCTCAAAGGTGTACAGGTTAAAAGGGGACCAGGTGAAGAACTTTTGAAAGATGAGGTTGCTGACCACCAGCGCGGCGATGAAAATAGCCGCCAAAAGGAGAAACAGGCGCTCCTGAAGGATCGACACCGCCGGGGATGCCCCCCTCAATCGTCCCATCTAGCTAGGACTCATCATCAGTCCGCCGCTGGTAACTGTTATCCAGGTAGGTTACACGGAAACCGCACTCGTCACCCAGGTGATCCAGGAGTATCCAGATTCGCGCGTCGTCCATGGTCACCTCGAACCGGTCGAGGGCGGGACACTCGAAGGGTAGCCCGGCATCATCATCGAACAGGGAGAGCACCCGGCCGCTCAGGGACCATTTCCCCGCGACCAGCAGGTTGCTGCTGCCCGGCAGCTCATCGGGGAAGCCGCCGGGCTCGGCCCGCAACTCGTAGACGGGTATCCCCGTCACCACTTTGAAGGTAAGGTTGGTGCCCCCCTTCAAGGTAGTACCGACCCAGGTGCCGTATAGATCGCCGGCCTCGATAGTTCGTGTGGTCGTATCGGAGCAGCCGCTCAGGATGAATAGGCCCGCCAGGGCGGCTTTCCCGAATATGCGATAAACTTGATGCATCCTGCGCATTTCCAATCTGTCCGGTGGCCGCATCCGGAGGGTCATTTGACCAACTCGGATACGAAAACGAATTCAAATCCCCGGTCCATGAGCCGGGGGATCTCATCAGCCAGCACATCGAGGGTATTGAGGTGGCTCGATCCCACGTGGCCGATGCCGATGGCCGCGCCGTTGCTCTCCGCCTTGGCCGCCAGCAAAGCCAGCTGTTCGCGGATGTAATCGGGCTCGTCCACGTTGTCCAGGAATACATGACGGCCCAGGCTGGGAACCCCGGCCCTTTTCATGATCTCCAGGGCCCGCGTTCCGGGCGTGGTGTAACTGTCGATGAAATACTTCTCCCGGTCGTTGAGTTCGCGAGCCATGGCCGCCAGCAGGAGCGTATCCAGGGTAGCCAGCGAGCCCTCGTGATTGTTCATGCCCACAGCCTGGGGCAAACTCTGGAAGGCCTTCCTGATCCGCATTATAGCCTCAGCTTCGTCCATGCCGTACAGGAGGATGTATTCCTCCTCATCGCGACCGTTGTAGTCTTCCGGTTCCATGGGCATGTGGATGATCACCTCGTGACCCGATTGATCGGCCTCATCAGCGAGGATTTGTGAGTAGCGGTGGCCCGGTATGATGGCGAATGTGATCTTTTCCTGGAGAGCCATGAAGTTGGCCGTCAGCCGGTTGCGGATATAACCGAAGTCGTCGATAATGATCCCGATTCGTCCTACAACCCCTTCCGCCAGGGCGGCCTCATTCGCCAGGGGAGCAAAGACAAAACGCCCCACAACCAGCGGCTCACGGGTGCTCAATTCCACGAAGAGGTCCCCACGCTCCTCATAGTTCACCGCGGCCGTCATGATCAGGTCAAACCGCTGCATGATCCGCCGCAGAAGCAGGATGAGATCATCCGAGGTCATGGTCGGCGGGTGGCCAAACCGGATCGAGCCATCATCCTCAATCCGCAGCGAGCGTTTAAACCCCATGGATTCCAGCTCCGCCACCAGATCGGCGCGCAGCCGGGGGATATTCTTTTCAACCTGCGGCCGGGCCTGCCTCCAGGACAGGGCGGTTTGCCGCACGATTAAGCCTAATGCGGCCACCACCAGGATCACGAACAACAGTTTAAGGATCCACGGCTGCCCGCTTCGGGTTGTTGGGCTCACCTGATCGTTCCGAATTCTATGGACAACGGTTTCATCATCCTCCATGACAAAGGTTCTGTTCATACATGAACGGGTCTGACCAAACTGAGGGTGGCTTGCCGGTCGGCTACAGCCGCCGGCTCAAGGTGAACATCTGGGGCTGCCCAAGGGCTCGGTCCTGGTAGCTGTAGGCGTACGATACCGACCACCGGTGGTACCTGAACTGGAAACCGGCTCCCAGGAGCGGTGCCCCCGTCACCAATCTAATACCGGCCACGAGCCTGAAAACCTGGCCTGCGCCCTGCCAGCCCAGGCTGGGGAGCAATCCCTGGTGTTCATCGACCAGCAGGTCCAGGGTCAGCTCGCCGTCGAGCCCAGGCGTTTTGATCGCCAGGCCGTAACCGGCGCGGATACCCACTGACTCCCGCTCACTGGCCAGCTGCTCACCTGCGCCCAGGTTGCTCACCATGAGGCCCCACCGCAGCCACGACGTGAACTCCCCCTGCCAGCCCGCAGACAGCCAAACGCCCCGGGCGGCATAGTCAAAAATCCGCTGATAGGCCACGGTTGTGGATATGCCCACCCGGGTGGTGCCCAACATCCAGCCTCGCGACAGGGTCACCGATAGCATCCGCGCGCTGAAATAGGCCAGCGGTTCGGATGTGGGCGTCTCCCCGCGCAGCTCCAGGCCATCTTCAGCCATGGACCGCAGGATCAGCTGCAACGGTTTCGACCGCCATAGGCCGTGCCAGCGCAGCGTATGACCGGCCAGGTCACCGAACATGCGCAGATAGCCGTATTCCACGGTCTCCCGGTTTGCGCCCCATATGTGGGCCGGATTGACCGAGGTCAGGGCAATATCGCTGGGCAGCGCCATGCCTGCTCCCGCCAGACTCAGGGCCGTTGCGGAAGCCGGCAGATAGCTGCTGCGCCAGCCCAGCCCTTCCAGGGACGACACCGAAACCAGGTTCCCGAGCAGGAACAGGCCAACCAGACCCGGCACGGCACCGCGGCTGCGGGGTCGCGACGGCATCATAGACCGAATCGCCAGCTAAAGATGTGCCCCAGCCCTTCGCCGTTCTTGCCCAGTGAGAGGCTGTAGTCTACCCCGCTGTCCAGGGGCCGGCGAACCGCATAGCGCATGCCGATCCCCATGGTGAGCGTCGTGTGCTCCAGCCCTAACCGCAAGAAATAGCGCTCCCTCAGCCGGTCCTCCACGGCCAAGCGGGTCACGGTAATGACGCTCGCATCGGCGGGCATCACCAGGTCGGTCTGACCGAAAAAGGTGAAGTTACGCCAGGGCGCGCGGCCCCCGATGGCAATGATCCGCGGGAGCTGCTCATCATAGATGTCTTCGCCCTCGGAGGTCGGCACTTTCCAGGCGTAGGCGCCGGTGACATTCTGAATGTTCAGGGCGAGGTTGAATCCGCCGGGTGTGTGGTAGAGCATACCAAAGTCGATGCCAAAGCCGTTGGCCCCTTCCTCATCGAGATCGATAAAGAGCAGCTTGAAGTTTACGCCCATGCTGAAGGCCGAACCCAGCCGGTTGGCAAAGGTCAGGACGGCCATCTGCTCGACGTAGGCCAGCTGTTTGGTGCGTTCCCCAATGCTGTTGCGGCCCTGGATGTTGTCGTCCCCGGCTCGCAGGTAACTGATGCCCGCCGCCGCAGTCGGTGGCAGGTGAAAGGCCAGGCTCAGGCTTTGCAGGTTGCGGTCCAGGGGGAGGGACAGGTAAGAGAGACGCGGTTGGCCGCCCCCGCCCTGCCTCTGCTCA
>CAZJBG010000205.1:1516-4086 GCA_964543925.1 uncultured bacterium | reverse complement strand
TGTCCATCGAAATCCCGCAGGAAGGCGTGGTGCTCCTGGACGGCAACAAGAACTACGCGGAGTTCCAGCCGAACGACTTCCGGCGTGTGAACATCAGCGGCACGATCTCGTTCCGTAATCAGGTCGAGTACGACGCGTTCATCGCCTACGAAAGCCGGTTCACGCGCCTGACCATGACCAACCAGAACAGCGCGGTCTCCCTGGGCAACCCGGCGTCCGCGGCGCAGTACACGCTGATCTTCAACATTCCGAAGATGAAGTTCCTGACCTGGAGCACTCCCATCGGCGGGCCGAACCGACTGACCACCTCGTTCACGGCGAAGGCCGAGTTCGACGACATCGCGGGCCACATGATCACCGCGGAGTTGATCAACGTCACGAGCACCTACTAAACCATTCGGGCGGGGACTGATCACCCCCTCCCAACCTTCCCGTAGTTCACCTACGAGACAATTGGCTTAGTCTGACTGAGCCAATCAACCAAGGGGCAAACCGATGAAAGTCAAATTCTCGCTACTCACCAACTACGTTCCCGAGTGGAACGACAATCGCGAGCTTCCCGAGGACGAGCAGTGTAAAGCTGTTCTTTCGGCCCTCGAAAGCATGGACCTCCTGGAACTGGCCGACGCGCTGGAGCGCCAAGCCGAAGACGGCGAGGTCGATACCGCCACGATGAGCGCCGCGGACATTCGGTCCCTGCTCAAGGAGACCGGCAGGCTTCTCCCCAAGTACGTTCAGATCGCCGGTATCGAAGGCGACGATGGGCCGATCACGGTGGAACAAATCGTGACCTACCCGGACTTCATGGTGCTTGCGGTCGAGCTTCTCATGGAACTGGCCAGTATCAGCCAGCCCAACGAGGAAGACATAAAAAACTAGAACGGGCCGCTCGCTGGTCTACAGAGCCCATGGGGTGGAGCATGATCGAGCGGCTCCCCCCCCTAGAAAATCAACGCTCCCTCCCTTTCTACTTGGCTTGGGCCACCCGTCTCTATACCCTTGGAGACAGTGGCTACAGGTTTGACCGCACGGCGGACGACCTGCCCCTGACTGAGCAGGACGCCTACTTCATGCGCTGTCTCGAGACCATCGTGGGAACCTGGAACCAGAAGATCGCGGAGGAACGCAAGCGTGGCTAGGATCGACATTGGCCTCGTCGTCTCGATGCGGAACCGGATTTCGGGGCCCCTACGGCGCCTGACCGGCCAGCTGAAAAAGACGGAGAGACAGGGACGCAAGACCGCGCGTGGCATCAAGGCCATCGACGTGGTGATGTCCCTGCTTGCCGCCCGCACCATATTCCAGGTCGTCCGAGGCTTCGTCAAGATGGGCTCCGAAATGGAGCAGCTGCGCGCGAAGCTCGCCGTGTTCGAGCGCGGGTTCGGCAACGTCAACAACGTCATGGAGCAGATCAACGAGCAGTTCGGCAAGACGCCGTTCTCGCTGGAGGTCATCGGCAACTCGTTCATCCGGCTCAAGGCGTCCGGGCTCGACCCGCTCGACGGTTCCCTCAAAGCCCTGCTCGACAGTGTGGCCGCCTTCGGAGGCGGGACGCAGGAACTCTTGCGCGCCGGCATCGCCATTCAGCAGATGGCAGGTAAGGGCGTGATCTCGATGGAGGAGTTGCGCCAGCAGTTGGGCGAGGCCATCCCGTTCGCGATGCGTCTCATGGCCAAGGGCATGAAGCTGTCCGTGGGCCAGTTGATCAAGGCCATCGAGCGCGGAGAGATTTCGGCGCGCGTGGGCCTGACCGCGTTCTTCAGCGAGTCGAAGGAGACGTTCGACGGCGTTGCCGCAGCGATGGTCAACACGATGGCCGGCGCCTGGGAGAACCTCAAGAAGATTACGCAGAGGGGCGCCGACAAGGTGTTCAACACTCTCGGCCTGGCCCCCGTTATAGCCGCAACCATCAACACCATCAGCGGCATGTTGCAGAAGATGATCGACTCCCTCACCACGGAGGATGTTGAGACCTTCAAGGTGTTCTTCATCCAGGGTGCGCTGCTGGTCAAGAACTTTGCCTTTGCGATAATCGAAATATCCAAGATAATGGTGAGTGTCTTCGGCCCGGCATTCACATTCGCGAACGACATTGTCGGGTTCTTCGTTACCCGCATCGCCTTTGTCAAGTCCGCCATCGAGGGCACGTTCCTGTCCATCACGGAACTCAATAGGCGATGGGCAGAGAGTTCGAACAGCGCGGAAGGTTTCGATAAGGCCGTGCGCGAACTGGCCGAGAAGGGAATGGCCGAGTTGGCAGCGGCGATGGAAAAGGTGAAGCTCCTGACGGATCAGCTTGACCTGTCGCCTCGGAACCTACAGCTATTGGGCAAGCTTGCCAAGTCGCTCCAGAGCGTACGGGCTTCCATCGACGCCGTGGAGACTCTGCCCTTCGAACAGAAGATCAGCAGGATGCGTGACAGCGTGGACGAACTATCCGCTGGCTTGGACGAGGACGACAAGCGCCTGGTCAAACTCAAGGCGACCCTGAACGAGGTGTTCAAGAAGACCGGCGGCAAGGCATCGGACGAGGCCCAGGTGCTTCTGACCGGCATCCTCTCCCTGGGCCA
>CAZJBG010000205.1:0-1506 GCA_964543925.1 uncultured bacterium | reverse complement strand
CTCGTCGGAACGCGTATGCAGAAGGCCGCCGCCCAGATCGGCAAGGCGTTCGGCACTGTGCGCGTGGACCTGGAGAAGATGCGCTCCGACGCAGAGGCGATGCCCCTGCTCACCCAGCGACGCGCCGATGCTATCGCAAAGGTCGAGGCCCTAGAAAAGAAGAACCTGGTCAACCAGAAAGAGGCCATCCGCCTGGCGGGGATACGTCTCGACATGGAGGAGCGCTTGTTCCTCATGAAGGAGAAGGCGGCCCGAGCCACGGAGCGCTTCACCATCGAGAGCAACAAGATCGAACTGGCGCGCCTCCGCGACCCGACGACCAGCTTCTTCGACACCAGCCTGGCTGATCAGGTGCGCGAGACCAGGGAGAACTTGCGCGAGCAGGTCGTTCAGATCGAGCTTGCGGCCCAGGCTACGCGCGACCTACTCGTGGACGAGAAGGACCCGGAGCGCGCGGCCGCGCTGCGCGAGCGCCTGGCTCTTATGAAGGAGCAAATCCCGGTCCTGAACGAGCTTGCCGCGGCGACCACGGAGACCGCGCTTCTCCAGAAGCAGCTATGGGCCGAGGTCGGGGCCACGATCCGGGATACGCTGGGCGACGCGATCAAGAGCCTGGTCAAGGGCACGGGCACCGCGAAGGATGCGATCATCGCGATGTTCGACAGGATCACGGACGCCGCGGCCGACTACATCGCGAAGCTCCTCGTCGCAAAGGCTCTCCAGGCTGGCCTGGGCACCGGCTTCGGTGGGGGAGGGGGCGCGCTCGGCGGGCTCCTGGGGTTCAAGAAGGGCGGCGCCTTCAAGGGAAATATCAAGCCGTTCGCCAACGGCGACATCGTCCGAGGGCCTACCCTGTTCGGGCTCGCGGGTGAAGCCGGCACCGAGGCCATTATGCCGCTCACGCGCGGCCCCGGCGGCAAGCTCGGCGTCGAGGCCAGTGGCGCAGGGGGCGGCGGGATGAACCTGACAATCCAGGCCATTGACCAGCAGAGCGGAGCAGATTTCCTCCTGCGTCACCTGGCTGACATTCAGTCCGGGTTCCAGAACCAGAAAGCGCTCAACGCGACGGGACGGTAAGCATGAGGATTTTCCCCAACTCGCCCATGCAGTCGAACTTTCAGCGAGTGCAGCAGTGGCGTGAGAGTGGCACCGAGTACGACAGTGGTATGGGCCAGGCGACGACCGCGCTGACCAAGCCTCTGTACGACTTCTCGTTCAATCCGCAGAACATCCCGCGGTCGCAACAGTCGAGCCTGTCCCGGTTCTACGACGCCGGCATGGCGCGAGTGACGCCGTTCTGGATCGCTGACCCGTACGACACACACGACCTGTCGGACGGCCGCACCATCGTGCGCACGAACCAGGTCGACCCCTCGACCATGTTCTTCCGCAACGCCAACAGCTATCACTACTGGCCGGACAGCGCCACGTTCTCCGGCTGGATCACGTCCAATCTTTCGGGCACCCTGATCTTCGGCACCGACTATGTGCTCGACCAGGAGACTG
>CAZJBG010000204.1:1015-4086 GCA_964543925.1 uncultured bacterium | reverse complement strand
ATCGGGTGCACCCGTATAAGACACGGTTTACCCTCGACCTGGTGCAGAGTTACGCCGGGTACAGCACACTGTACAGTTTCCAGGGGATGACCCAGTTCCAGTTCAGCGATATGCTCGGCAACCACCGGATATCCCTGGCGACCGAGATGCAGATTTCCTTGGAGAATTCGGATTACTATCTGACCTATCACCTGTTGCCGTTTCGGATCAACTACTACTTCACCCTGTTCCACACGGCATACCTCTATTATCCGGGTTCCGCGGAAGAACTGAATCGTTTGCGGAATTACGGATTGGACATAACCGCTTCGCTCCCGATTAACCGATTTCGCCGATTCGACTTTAGTGTCACCACAAATACTGTAGAGCTCGTCAATCACGTCTACCAGTATGATACCGGCCGGTATGTACCGCGCGACACGACCCGACTGCCAACCGTGATTCCCCGGGTGGGGTACGTATGGGATAATGCCGAGTGGGGTTATCTCCATCCGGTGAACGGTTGGCGGACCAATTTCGGTATCAATGGGAGTCCCAAACTGTGGAAGCAGGGTATTGAATTCCAGACGCTCACCTTCGATGTCCGACGGTATTTCAGGATGCCGGGTGAAACCAGCTTTGCGGCCCGCGTCAGCGGGGGCGCCAGTTTCGGCCGGGATGCGCAGAGCTTCCTCGTAGGGGGTCTACCGTGGATTTTCAGCTCGGAAGGTTCGCAGCGCTATAAGAACATTGGTATTTTCAATACAGGTGATGATCGGGAGTTGCTCAGAACCCTGTATTTTTCGGAATATCTCACCCCCTTGCGCGGGACCCAGCTCATGGAAATGGTGGGAGATCGGGCGCTCCTGGCGAACTTGGAATTCCGTTTCCCGTTCCTGATCTACTACTTCCCGGCCCTTGGGATGCTTGGTCAGCTTAGCGGTGTGCTCTTCATCGACGCCGGCACCGTGTGGGTTGCAGACGACTCTGGATCTGCCGGCTCTGGCCGGTCCCAACAATCTGTCGTTACCTACGGATGGGGTCCCCGATTCGTCGCCTTCGGTCTGCCCATTCAGCTGGATTTCGCCCGACAGTATAAACCTCCACCAGGGGAGGGAGGCCGTAACTGGTACTTGACCATCGGATTCGATTTCTAAACAAATCCGCTTGATATTCGCTCGCCGGCAGCTGGAGCTTCGCGCCTTATGAAGCTGCCGTCAAGCCCCTTCCATGGCTAGCCATCACCTGCTCACCGTCGAGGTAGAGGATGCGCATACGGCAGCTCGACAGGGCCGTATCAAGCTATCCCGCGGGACGGTCACAACCCCCTTCTTTATGCCCATCGGTACCTACGGGGTGGTGAAGACCCTGGCGCCGTGGGAGGTGCGAGAACTGGGCGCCCAGATGATCTTGAGCAATACCTACCACCTGTATCTGCGGCCCGGTGTGGAACTGATGACCCAATTCGGCGGCGTGCACAAGTTCATGGGCTGGGACGGTCCCCTGCTCACCGATTCGGGTGGTTTCCAGATATTCAGCCTGGCATCCCTGAGTAAGGTGGACGACGACGGGGTGACCTTCCAGAGCCACTTGAACGGGGCCGTCCACCGCTTTACGCCCGAGAAGGCCATCGACATACAACGGGTCCTTGGCTCAGATTTTGTCATGGCCCTGGATGAGTGCCCTCCAGGCGATGCGTCACCTGCGGTGTGGCAGGCGGCGCTGGAACGCACGACCCATTGGGCCCGCCGGTGTCTGGATCGTTTCGGCGCTACAGAGCCGCGCTACGGGCATCCCCAGAGCCTCTTTTGCATCGTGCAGGGTGGTACAGATCCTCAGCTGCGCCGCCAGAGCGCCGAGGAGCTCCTGGCCCTGGGTTCGGGAGTCTCGGGGTATGCTATCGGGGGCTTGGCCGTGGGAGAACCCAAGGAGGAACTGTTTGCGACCCTGGAGCAGATGAACGCGCTGCTCCCCAGCGATAAGCCCCGCTACCTCATGGGCGTCGGTACCCCGGCGGACCTGGTGCGGGCGGTGGCCCTGGGCATTGACATGTTCGACTGCGTGCTGCCCACCCGCAATGCCCGCAACGGCCAGCTGTTCACTCCCGCCGGCACCCTCAATATCCGCAACAGCCGGTACCGGACCGATCTGGAGCCGGTGCAGGCGGGTTGTGACTGTCCCCTGTGCCTCCGCTTCAGCCGGGCCTACCTGCGCCATCTAATCACGACGAGGGAAATGTTAGGCCTTCGGCTGGCAACGGCCCATAACCTGCGCTTCTACCTGCGCCTCATGGCCGATATGCGGGCCGCGATTCGGGCGGGACAATTTATGGGGTGGTCACAGAACTTTCTCAGCCAGTATGAAGGCGAACAGGCATGACGGAGACGGTGGTACGGGTTGTCGATGTGCATCTGGTGCGCTGGGAAGACGGCGCCCCATGCTACCTGGTATTGCAACGCTCCCCTGGACAGATTTACGAGCATATCTGGCAGGGCGTGACGGGTAAGATCAAGCCGGGAGAAGCTGCCTGGCAGACCGCCCTGCGAGAGGTGGCCGAAGAGACCAGCCTCAAGGTGCTGAAGATATGGACCGTGGACCGGGTCAACTTTTTCTACGAGGCCGAGCACGACCGCATGAACAGCATCCCCGTTTTTGGCGTGGAGGTGGCTGGCGGAGCGGTGACCCTGTCGGCAGAGCACCAGGCTTACCGCTGGTGTCCGGTAGAGGAGGCCGCCGGTTGCCTCCTGTGGGAGCAACAGCGCCAGGGCTTGCTGGCTTTTCATAACATGCTCACTGTCGCCACGGAGAAACTGCGCTGGACGGAGGTGGACTTGAAGGCGTCACAGTGAACAGCGGAGGTAAAACTCATCCGTCAAAGCGTTACCATCGCCGGAAACTGATCCTCTCCTTGGTCTCCACCGTCCTGGGCTGGACCTATCTGCTGGTGCTGGTCCTTACGCCCCTGGCCGCCCGGCTGGCGGGGGCGACCCAGATGGGCGGTCATCCCTACCTTCACTTCCTGCTATTCAGTCTGGTGGCGGGAGCCCTGGCCCAGAGTTATGCCCTGCCCCTGTCGTTCACCAGCGGGTATT
>CAZJBG010000204.1:0-1005 GCA_964543925.1 uncultured bacterium | reverse complement strand
AGGCGCGATCATTGCCCTGCCGCTGGCGTTGGTCTTTTACTACTGCCTGCGCCGGTTCGGCGTGGGCTGGTGGCTGCCGGTGGGCGTGGTGATGTTCCTGTTTTCAGTGGTGCTGGGGCGGCTGGCTCCCGTCCTTATCTTCCCCCTGTTTTACACGTTTGAATCTTTGGCAGACGACGATCCGTTGACGGGGCGCATTCGTCACCTCGCCCAATCGGTGGGACTGGAGGTTCAGGGGATCTATCGCTTCAACCTGAGCAAGACCACCAGGAAGGCCAACGCCGCCTTTACCGGCCTGGGCCGGGCCAAGCGGGTGCTGCTGGCCGACACATTGCTGGACAACTTCACCGATGATGAAATCCTGGCGGTGGTGGCCCACGAGCTGGGACATTTCCGCCTGCGGCATATCTGGATTGGCATGGCCCAGGGGACGGCCATCACCTTTCTCGGGATGTATGGGGTGGCCCAACTCCACGGGTGGCTGTCAAGCGGCAATGTGACAAGCCTCATCACCCTGCCGTGGTTGGTCCTGCTCATGGGGGTCTACGGTTTTGTCATGGGACCGCTGTCCAACGCCCTTTCGCGCCGCCACGAGTTCGCCGCCGACCGGTACTCGGTTGGGCTTACCGGTGATGGGGCAGCCCTGGCCGCTGGCTTGGACCGGCTGGCTGAGCTCAACCTGGCCGACCGGGATCCCCACCCGCTGGTGGAATTCCTGTTCCACAGCCACCCTTCGATCAAGCGCAGGGCGGCAGCCCTTAGTTGATCGCCGCTATTCCCCGGGGAGCAGGCACGGCCCCAACTGCCGTCGTTCCGGACCCGTTATGGACGCCTATTAGGGGCCTGCTGGAGGCGTAAGGGTAAATCCCAGCTGCTGCATGAAGCTCAGGCTGTTGGTCTCGACCCTTTCTTCAACCATTTTGCCATTTGCGAATCGAATGAAACTGATCCCCGTCTGTGTCACCTGCTTACCTGTAGGCGGAAAGTCGCCGGGACCGGTGTTTG
>CAZJBG010000203.1:0-4164 GCA_964543925.1 uncultured bacterium | reverse complement strand
ACTAACGGCTCTGGGTTATGTGAACGCCCCGCTATAATCCAGCACATTTACTGGGGTATCGGGATGTCTCTGAGCTGAGCCCTGAATTTATTGTCACCCGAATCACAATTCATTTCTAGTAATGTTATCCTGCTTGCTTTTCCAGATACATTCTCAAAACCCAAGATTGCTTTTATAGGGACACCAGATACAAGCAAGTTCTTAATAGCAGAGTATTTCCAATTACCACTGTCATTGGTAGAAGGACTTCTATTTCCTAGCTGAGTTTTTTTCACCGAAACGCCGTATTCATTACCCCCTTCATCAAGAAATCGTGTGCCCTCCACCCATAAACGGAGGGTTCGATCATTCTCATCATCATTTGTGGCGAGAACCTCTACCGTCAAATTAGAACCTGACCTTTTCACGGCTACCAGCTCAAAGGTAAAGCCATTGGTTTCAACTTTGTGACCAACACTCCCTGCCGGAGGAGTGGATGCGTCCGCAGACTCAGCCGCAGCCTTTGGGCTGGAGGCGCGCGTTGGCGCTGCCACCGCCGCCAAGAGTCTCATCACTGACTCGTCCTTGAATATCTCGGTGGAGGCTACGGCAAAGATTTCGCCCGTCTCGGTGCTGATGAGGCGGGCATTCACCCGCAGGCTCTGGGCCAGGTCGGTGATGGTGCCCGATGCTATGGCATCCACCCCCAGAATTTTCTCCAGCTCCTTGGCTGAGGTGGGGTCAATGATTCCGGTCAAGCTGAGGTCCTGTTCGGTCAGGACCTTGTTCAGCAATTGCCGCTCGATGACCTTGAACTGTTTGGTCTGAAAGAGCCGCGTGATCAGTTCCTCGGCTATGAAGCGCCCTAAATCGGTGATATTTCCTTGCAGGTCCGTGAATTCAACCACGGCTATGGTGGTTTTCTGCTGCTCGGCCATCTCGGTGGCAATCTGCTGGCTGAGTTCGTCAATACGTTGGTTGAGTCCCCCCTGGGAGAATGCGTGCTCAGGCAGAAGGACCAAACTGACTGCAAGGGCGAGGGCTATCCGGGTGGGTTTCATCACCGCCTCCTTTTTCTTATACTCTATGACTGCGAGGGCACGCTGTAAAGACAAATTGCGCATAATTTGGGCAAAATCCAAGAATCATTCTTATGCCAGACAAAAATCCCGTGGAACATCCTGCATTCTGTTGAGCAGTACAGTGGAGGCTTTCAGGGCTCCAGCCGGTTCAGCATCCGGGGATAAGGGATCGTCTCCCGCACATGGGGCAGCCCGCAAATCCAGCCCACCACCCGCTCGACGCCCATGCCAAAACCTGAGTGGGGCACCGAGCCGTAGCGCCGCAGGTCCAGGTACCATTGGTAGGTCTGTTCCGGGAGTTTTTCCGCCTCCATGCGCTGGCGGAGCCGGTCCAGGTCGTCCTCCCGCTGGCCGCCGCCGATAATCTCGCCGTACCCTTCCGGCGCCAGGATATCCATACCCATAGATAGGCGCGTATCTTCCGGGTCCTGCTTCATGTAAAAGGCCTTGATGGCCGACGGAAAACGGTGGACCACCAGGGGCTGGTCAAATTTCTTGCTGATGACGGTTTCGTCGCCGCCCCCGAAATCGTCGCCCCACTCAAATTCGACGCCGCCTTCATTGAGGGTCTCTACCGCCTCGGTGTAACTCATGCGCGGGAAGGGGGTGGTCACCGCTTCCAATGGGCTCACATCCCGTTCCAGGACGCCCAGCTCCGCCAGCCGGTTTTCCAGGACCCGGCGGACCACGTAAGCCACCATCTGCTCGGCCCAGGCTATATTTTCATCCAGGTCGCAGAAGGCCATTTCAGGCTCCACCATCCAGAACTCGGTAAGGTGCCGACGGGTCTTGCTCTTCTCAGCCCGAAATGTGGGACCGAAGCAATAGACCTTCCGAAAGGCCATGGCGTTGGCCTCATTGTAGAGTTGTCCACTTTGGGTGAGAAAGGCCGAGCGATCGAAATAATCGAGTTTAAAGAGGGTGGTGGTCCCTTCCACGGCATTGGGCGTGATGATGGGGGTGTCGATGAGAATGAAGTCGTTGGTGTCGAGAAAATCCCGGCAAGCCCGGATAATCTCGTGACGGATGAGCATCACGGCATGCTGGCGGCGGCTGCGCAGCCAGAGGTGGCGGTGATCCATGAGATAGGCTGTGCCGTGCTCCTTGGGCGTAATAGGGTAATCCTGGGCGATTTGATGGACGGTGAGGTCGTTGACCAGGACCTCGTACCCCCCGGGCGCACGTTGGTCAGCCTTCACCTCCCCTTCGACGGTGAGCGAAGACTCCTGCGTAAGGGTCCGAAAGGCCCCGAACAACTCTTCCCCTACATCACTTTTGGAAATCACGCACTGGACAATGCCGGTGCCGTCGCGGAGCATGAGAAAGCCCAGCTTGCCGCTGGAGCGGCTGTTATAGACCCACCCCTTCAGCCGAACGGTCTGGCCGGAAAACCTGCTCAAATGTCGAATGGTGGTACCGGTGGCCATGCTATCCTTGGGTTAACGTGGGGCCCGCCCCTCACCAGGTGCCGATGACTTCATTGAGGATATCCTCACTGATCTTCTGTACGGCGGTGCGCAGGGCAAACTCCCTGGGATCACCGAACTCGTCGGGCTCATCGATGTCGCCGTCATTGTCATTGTCGATATTATCACTCCCGATATCCCCGCCGGGCGGGTAAAAGCCGAACCCGATGAAGGTCTTTTCAAATAGGGGACGATTACGCGTCAGGTCGTACCACACCACCTGGGAGGTGATATCGATGCGCCACTCCTCCACCTCTTCCCCGACGGTGTATGTGGACGGTCTATCGGTGACCCGGGTAATGGTAATCTGAAGATCGCTGTCGGCCCGATCCTCGTCGGTGATGCGAATAATATTTTCGGTGACAAACAGATCGGTCACCAGTTCGCGAATCAGGTCGGTCGCGGTGAATTCCGAGGTTTGGTTCACCACCCCCGCTACGGCCAGGCTGTTGATGTGGGCCGGGAGGTTGCCGCGAAACGAATAGACGCTACAGCTCCAGAGCAGGAGAATTGCACTCAGCAGCAGCTTAATTTTTCTCGAGACCATAGGCCTGTATTTTCCGGTAAAGCGTTCTTTCAGCTATCCCCAGAGCCTCGGCCGTGCGGCGCCGGTTATGATTGAACTTGGCCAGGGTTTGCTGAATGTACTCTCGCTCTAGATCCTCCATGGTGACTTCTCCAATGGCCTCCGGATCAATAAGCGGTCGATCCTCGATTTGGGAGATGTCCCCGGTGAAAACCTCCTCACCTCCCCCTTTGGCTATCAGCGGCAGCGGTGACGGCATGTAGGGGTCCACCGGCCGGCCCATGACCTCCTGTCCTGCGGTCAACTGCTTCAGGTCGCTCAGGTCCTGGCGGATAAACAGGAGCTGCCGAAGGATCAGCTCGCGGTCCGACTGATCCGGCGGGGTATCGACGATGACGGGCAGGGACGGATTGACGCTGTAACCGCCCACCTCGATCTGAGTCGCCAAGGTTTCAGGGGTGATCCGCTGGCCGGGGTTCAGGGCCAGTACACTCTCGACCACGTTTTTTAATTCCCGCACGTTTCCCGGCCAGCCATATCCTTTCAGGAACCGCACCGCCTCCGGGGTGAATCCCCGGAAGGGCAGATCGTTGCGGGTGGCGAACTCCACACCGAAACGCTCTACCAGCACCGGGATGTCCACCAGGTGATCCCTCAGGGGCGGCATGTCGATGGTCACCGTTTTCAGGCGATAGTAGAGGTCCTGGCGAAAGTTTTTTGTGCGGGTATCCTCTCCCAGGTCCCGATTCGTCGCGGCAATCAGCCGTACATCGACTTTCCGGGTCTCGTTGTCCCCCACGCGCATGAACTCACCTTGCTCGATGACCCGCAGGAGCTTCACCTGGGTTTCCAGGGGGGTTTCCCCGATCTCATCCAGGAACATGGTCCCCTTGTCCGCCGCCTCGAAATACCCCTTCCGGGTCTCCCCCGCGCCGGTGAAGGACCCCTTTTTATGCCCGAAAAGTTCGCTCTCGATGATGCCGGCGGGAATGGCCCCGCAGTTCACCGTCACCAGTGGATCAAATTTGCGGCGGCTGGCCTTGTGGATGGCCTTGGCCAGCATTTCCTTGCCGGTCCCCGACTCCCCCGTCACCAGGACCGAAATATCGGT
>CAZJBG010000202.1:2880-4177 GCA_964543925.1 uncultured bacterium | reverse complement strand
TAGGCAAGATCAAGGGCCTGGTCGAGAGTGAACAACTGTGGCTGCCCCTGGATGCGCCGCCCCTTACCGCTCAGTCCGACCCGCGCCCCCTGGCGGACTTCCTGGCCGGCGACCATTCCCTGAGCTGGCTCAGCCACCGTTACGGCACCGCCAGGGATTGGATCATGAGCCTCACCGCGGTGGATGACCGGGGCCGGGAAGTCACCTCCGGCGCAAAGGTGGTGAAAAACGTGGCCGGGTATCAACTGGCACCGCTCTATATCGGCGCCCGGGACAGCCTGGGGCCAATCGTGGACGTTTCATTTCGACTCCTGCCGTTGCCCACGCCGGTTACGGTTGCCCGGTGGCACGCCGAAGCCCCCCTGCCCCTCGTGACCCTTTGGCAGCGATCCCGGGAGCATAGCCATCCCATGGGACGGGGGGAGCCGTGGGAGGGCTTACGATTGACTCGGGTCAAGGGACAATGGCAGTTGCACGGTTTCACCCGGTACCCGCCAGAGGCGGTGTCCGGGTGGGCGGAGGCCGTGAGCGGCATTCGTGAAGGGGAGATCACGCCGGGGGACCTCCCGCCCAGGGAAGCCCAATGCGACGGCGCCAGAGCGACCGTCCGCCTTCAGGTGCTCCCCTCCCGGATTCCCGAGCTGCTCACTACCTTACAGGCGCACAAAACCGACCTGACCTGTTATCCCTCGTCCGGGGTGGTGCACCTGGAGCTAGAGGCGGACGACGGGGAACCCCCCGGCGAGCCTGGCCCCGCCAGTTTCGATGCGATACTGTCCACGACCCGGAGCCTGGGTGGACGGGTACAGCCCCTGCCTGGCTGGTCAGGCCGGCCTACGGAGACGGAGCGTCACCGCACCGGGGTCGATATGATGGCTAGAGTGAAGTCGATCCTGGATCCGGACGGGGTGTTCGGTCCCTTGCCCGAGGCCCCATGGTAGCCGACCACCAGATATTTTCTAGGGAGGACGATCGTCTGCTCCAGGCGTGCATCCATTGCGGTCTCTGCCTGACGAGCTGCCCAACCTACCTGGTCAATGGAAAAGAGGCCGATTCCCCTCGCGGTCGTCTGGCGCTCATGAAATCGATGGATCGCAATTCATGGGCGGAACCCGGCGGCGCTTTTGGGCACATCGACCTGTGCCTCGGCTGTATGGCCTGCCAGACGGCCTGTCCCTCCGGGGTGCAATACGGCCACCTGTTGGAACAATCCCGTCGCTACCAGCGGTCGTCGGTTCAAGCCCTATCCCGCTTCCAGCGACTCACCCTTGGATGGCTCACCAACCGGCGGCGCCTG
>CAZJBG010000202.1:0-2870 GCA_964543925.1 uncultured bacterium | reverse complement strand
CTGGATTGGCTCACGACCCTGGTGAAGGGGATCCAGAAGACCGGCCTGGACCGCGTGGCCCGCCTGCTCAGGCTGGGGCCTGCATCCCTGAGGTTCCAACTGGCCGGACTGCCAAAGTTGGCCGGTCCGCCGTTCAGTCAGACCGGGGAGCGGCACCAGCCGGCCGCCAACCCCCAGGGTAAAAAGCAAGGGACCGTCGCCCTGTTCACCGGTTGCGTGATGGATCACTGGTATAATGATGTGCACCGCGCCACAGCCCGCGTTCTCCGGTGGAACGGCTTTGACGTGGTGCTGCCGGAGGACCAGACCTGTTGCGGCGCGCTCCATACCCACGCCGGATGGTCGGATGAGGGGGACCGGCTCCTCAATCAAAACCGGGCTGCATTCCAAGGTCTGGACGCCCAGGCCATCGTGGTCAATGCCGCCGGGTGCGGCGCTCAACTCGGTGCCCACCTGTGGGCAGATGGGAGCGGAGTTCCCATCGTCGATGTGAGTCAATGGCTCTTCCCCCGCCTGATCCAGCCGCCGCGGCATAAACTGCCGGAAAAAATCACCTATGACGCCCCCTGTCACCTGCACCATGCCCAAGGCGTTCACGATGCGCCCTACCGGCTTCTGGAAGCCGCCTGCGAACGGCTGGTCCCCCTGCCGGAGGCCGATATATGCTGTGGCAGTGCCGGTCTGTATAGTGTCGAACACAGCAAGATGTCCCGCCAGGTACTGGCCCGGAAAATTGTACAGATCGAATCGCTCGGCCCCAACGAGGTGGTTACCGGCAATCCGGGCTGCCAGATGCAGCTCCAGGCCGGTTTGGTTGAGGCCGGGAGTGCCATCAGGGTACGTCACACCATCCAGGTCTTGGATGAGGCCTATCGTCTGGATGACGCCTATCGGCGCGCGTTTGGATTAGCTGGTGGGGATCTCGAATCCAGGTAGGTTTCCGGTGATGAGGGATAGAGAGAATAGCGCTGAAAAAACTGCACACCGTCTTGCGGTTACATGGTGGGGGGGGTGGAATAATAAAAAAGCCAGACACGACCTCGCTATACTGATAGGGCTGCTTCATTTAGAGGAGATGCATGAAGCCGTGTCTGGCAAACTTCAGCGCTAGAACTGCTTCGCTGAACAATGATGAGCCGGTACCCTGCGAGACTCCGAACGACCACATAACGACGACCTGTAGAGACCGTCTGTCTAACTAAACCACCACGAAAGGATCAGGGAGTGGGTACCCTTATCTGGAGAAGGAGAGAGAGGGGAAACGAGAGATGGTCTATCCCGGGTCTCGGTTTGGGGTACCGGCTCAAATTTCAAATAGCGCTTACCATGTACAATCGAGGTTTACCCCACTGGTTCTTATTCCGCGTCTGCGTGAATTTAAACACAATAAACGGATAAAACTACCTTTTTATAGCATTATTTACGCGGAACGACCTTTTTCCATGCACAAAGCTGGCATTGCATACGGCTGTAGACGTGAACGAGGCCCACCAATCTCCCCCCTCCAGTTTACGCTTCCCTCTGGCGCACGGTAAGGACCGGTACGGTGCTACGGCGGACAACTTTCTCGGTGGTGCTGCCAAACAGAGCATGGGTTATCCCCGTCTGGCCGTGGGTCGCCATGACCACCAGATCAACGCCTTGTTCACTGGTGATCCGCAGGATCTCACGGATGGGGGTGCCGTGCGCCAAAATCGGCGTCGTCTTGACATCTGTGGGCATCTCAGACTTTACCCAGGCATCCAAGAACCGGTAAGAATGCTCGGTCCTTTGGCTTTCCCAATTCTCGGATAAAGCCATGGGTCCCCAAGCGAAATCCACCGGCGTGAGCAGAGGTTCAAGGACGTGCAGTACGATAATCTGAGCACCGAATTGATGGGCCATTTCCACCGCATGAGGGATCGCGACTTTGGAATAGTTGGAAAAATCGGTGGTCAGTAGGATCTTTTTATAGGGCGCCACGGTGGACCCCCAGTCCTCACGACTTAATCGATAGGCTACTTAAGTCCTGGCTCTGCAGGAGTTCGGCCAGCTCGTGCCGCTTTGTTCGCATCCCCATTGCCAGTTCGGCCAACGTTTGGTTTTGAAGCGTCTCCCGCACCAGCCCTTTGATATGCTTCCACTGGTTATGCAGGGGACAGCAAACGCTGTCCGAACAGATATCTAATCCGATGACACACATTTCCTGCTCAGGAGGCGGCCCTTCGATAGCGTGAACCACCTGTAGCATAGTGATTTTGTCAGCGGGACGGGCCAACTCGATACCCCCTTTGCGCCCCCGATAACTCCTGATCAGGTGGTGACGGGTAAGGGTCTGAACCAACTTGGCGAGGAAATGCTTGGGAATATCGTAAGCCTCGGCGATGGAGCTGACCATGGCCAATTCTTTCCCCTCGTTCTCGGCCAGGTATATCATGGCCTGGATGGAATATTCAGCAGATTTTGAGTATAGCATAATATTCAGATATGGTTATCCCAAATTAATTACGTGTGCTGCAGCAGGCAAACCTAAACTTGTTTACACGCCGCATTTTCTGGTAGCCGACAGTTTCGTATGAAATGACCCAGGCGAAAATAATTATGAGGGTAACCCATATAGGTGTAATTTTTTCACCAGATTCATTCTTATCGCGTCATGGGCATATTGAATACGAGGTAGCGGCACATGGGTATGACAGTTCGCGGATTGGATTATGCCAACATTTCCATCCTTCTGACCGAGGAAGAAAAACTTGTGCAACACACGGCTCGAGATTTTGTCGAGGCGGAGGTGCTGCCTATAATCACCGAGCACCATCGGCAGGCCACTTTTCCCCACGAATTGGTGAGCGAGATGGCGGCCCTCGGCTTCCTGGGCAGCAACCTGCCGG
>CAZJBG010000201.1:0-4205 GCA_964543925.1 uncultured bacterium | reverse complement strand
CACCAACACGGCCACCAGGATAATGGTGCCGCCCATGGTGGGGGTCCCCTTTTTGGTCTGGTGGGTAGCCGGACCGGTAGAGCGGATGGCCTCGCTGATCTGCATGCGAGTAAGCCAGCGGATCAGCGCCGGGGCAACCAAGAAGGTAATGACCAGGGCCAGCACCGCCGCAGCCGCCCCCCGGAAGGTGATATACCGTAGGAGGTTAAAACCGAAAAACCAGTCCCGCAACGGTGTGACGAAATAAGTTAGCATCAGCGACCTTCGAATACTTCGGTTATGATGGTTTCCATGGCCATGCCCCGGCTTCCTTTTATATAGACCACATCGCCGGCGGTTATGGCCTTGGCCAGGGTGCGGCTCAACTCGGACTTGTCCTCGAAATGGCGGGCGGTCACCCCGTTCGAATGAGCGCTTTGGCAAATCGTACGGGATTCGGGCCCATAACAAAATACCTCGTCCACCCCCTGGTGGGCGACAAATTCTCCCACGCTGCGATGATGTTCGGCCGATAGTGGTCCCAATTCAAGCATATCGCCCAGGACAGCAATGCGCCGACCCTTCGACAGTAGACTGAGCAAAGTCCGTAATCCGGCCAGTGTGGAGGCCAGGTTGGCGTTATAGGTATCATCGATGACGGTGACGCCGTTATGGACGGTGATCTGACCCCGCCCAGGAGGCAGCTGGAAGCCTTCAATGGCCTTCTGTACGGCCTCCTGCGGGATGTCAAACACGCGCGCGACGGCCACGGCCGCCAGGGCATTATGAGCCAGGTGCTCTCCGATTTGCGGAAGGCGAATACGCTGATCGTCGCCCACCACCAACTCGCCACCGTTCTCGGTCTCCCTATACCGCCCCGTCACCTCAGCGGGTTGCCCATTCTCATCAGGTCCGAAGCCATAAGTCAGACGACGACCGGGCGTCTCCATACGGGCTATAGCGGGATCGTCGATGTTAACCACGGCAGTGCCGCCAGGTGGCAAGGCCTTGAACAGGGCACCTTTTTCCTCGGCTACGCCGGCCATGTTTTTCAACTGCTCGACGTGGGTCTCACTGACATTGGTGATCAATGCGACCACCGGCTGGGCGATGCCGGTCAGATAGGCGATTTCACCGGGCTGGTTCGACCCGAGTTCCACCACGGCTATGTGATGTCCCTCACCAAGGCGCATGAGGGTTAACGGCAGGCCGATGGTACTGTTATAACTGCCCTCGGTGCCCAGCACATCATATTTGCTGGAAAGTACATCCACCGCCAGGTTCTTGGTTGTGGTTTTGCCGTTGGAACCGGTGATTGCCACCAGGGGTTGCGTGAAGGTGCCCCGCCACCCTTTAGCGATAGAGCCCAACTCCTTTATCGTGTCAACTACTTTCATGACCGGTGCATCGGTTGGCAGGGTTGGAATCTCCCGCTCGACAAACAGGGCCACCGCACCGGCTTCGACCGCCTGGGCCGCCAGGTCGTGGCCGTCCACCCGGCTGCCCGCAATGGGCACGAACAGATCGCCGGGCTGCACCTTCCGGGAGTCAATGGTGACCCCCGTAATGGTAGGGATGTCCTCCCGGTCGTAGCGATAATTGAGCATGCGGGTAAACCGATCCGGTTCGGTGATCTCAATTCTCATGGCCGGTAGGTTTCCACGATTGCCACGTCGTCGTGGGGAGCCTTTTCGGTCCCGATGATCTGATAATTCTCTCGACCCTTGCCCAGGATCATCAGGATAGCGTCTGCCGTCAGCTCCCCCAGGGCATGCTCGAGTGCTTCCCGGCGATCCTCGATCACCACATGCTTTTGATCGGTGAACCCCTGAAGGACATCGCTGTTGATCTGCGCCAGGCTTTCGGTCCGGGGATTATCAGAGGTGATGATGATCTGGTCTGAGTAGGCCTCTGCGATGGCCGCCATCAGGGGTCGTTTGGTGCGGTCCCGATCACCGCCGCAGCCAAACAGAGTGATCATCTTCGATTCCCGGGGCGCCAATTGGTTCATGGAGCCCAGGACCTTTTCGTAGGCGTCGGGGGTATGGGCGTAGTCGATGAAGACGGCTCCGGGGACGTGGGCGGAAATCCGTTCCAACCGTCCAGGAACCGCTTTCACAGCGGCAATGCCGGCCTGGATAGCCGCAACCGGCACCCCCAGGGCCAGAGCGATTGCCGCGGCCGCCAGTAGGTTTTCCAGGTTATAGGCCCCGACCAGGGTGCTCTCGATGGAGAATTTTTCATCCCGGTAGCTAAGATTTGCCACCGTTCGCTCCAGGCTCAAACCGAGGTTAACCACCTGAAGGGCCGCCGGTTTATCCAGACTATAGGTGATGACCGGCCCAGGCGCCGCCTCGATAAACCGCCCACCATAAGGATCATCCACATTGACGACCGTGGGTCGATCGGGGGCCAACAGTTCAAAGAGCCGTAGTTTGGCCGCCAGGTAAGCGTCCATATCATGATGGTAATCCAGGTGCTCCCTGGTCAGGTTGGTAAAAGCGGCGGCATCGAAGTCCACGTCGTCAACCCGGTGCTGGTCCAGAGCATGGGAGGAGACCTCCATAACCACTGCCCGGATATCTCCATTTAGAAGCTCGGCAAAAATCCTGTGGAGTTGGTCGGCTTCAGGGGTGGTGAATCCGGTGGCGCTCACGGCCGATTCCTGGCGCACACCCAGGGTGCCGAGGGATGCCGCCGGCATTTGATGGGCCCTCAAAATGGCCGCCACCAACTCAGCGGTGGTGGTTTTGCCATTGGTACCGGTGATGCCTACCACCGTCATGCCCCGGCTGGGGTGCCGGTAAAAATTGGCCGCCATACGGGAATAGGCGGTGCGGGGTTGATCCACATCGATGTAGGCCGGAACCCCATCCCTCGGTACGGCTGGAGGTCCCACCACGGCTACGGCGCCGTTGGCCACAGCCTGGGCGATAAATTTTTGCCCATCGGTTCGCTGGCCGGACAGGGCCACGAAAAGGTTGCCGGGCGTCACCTGCCGGGAGTCGTGGGTCAGACCCGTAACCTCCATATCCGGCGGCGGGGCCTGCAGCTCGATACCCTGCATGATCTCTTGCAGCAGCATAATCAGGCCTAACCCCCAGCCGCCAGCGTGATCAGGCACACGGTGTCGCCATCGATCCTGGTACCCGGTTTGATGGATTGCTCAACCACTCGCCCTGAACCTCGCAGCTGCAGGCGTACACTCGCCTTGCGTGCCAATTGGAGGGCCTTCCGGAGACTGAACCCCCGAAAGTCAGGCATCCGTCCCGGCTCGGATATGGCCGAGACGTGACCGGCCGTGGCCAGGAGGTAGGGAGCCAACGATCCTTTCTTGGCCGTGACGGGCGGCGCCTGTGGCGGTACGTAGAAATCGTCATCCAGGTGCAGAATGCGCTTGAAGGTATTCCGCACGATGGGAGCCGCTGCAACGCTTCCGAAGTGGTTGCCGTAGCTGGGGCTGTCCACCGCGACAACACAGACCAACCGGGGCCGGTCCGCCGGGATCATGGCAGCAAAGGTGGCCACGTACTCGGTGTTCGAATATTCGCCATCGATAAATTTTTGGGCTGTACCGGTTTTGCCGGCGATGGCGTAACCGGGGATACGGGCCGGGACCCCGGTGCCTTGTTCAACGGCGCGGGTGAGCATGCGGCGCAGCCGCTCCATGGTGACGGGCGAGGCGACCCGCCGAATAACCTCGGGGCGATGGTCGAGGGGTTCGGGTTCATCGGCCCGGCCAACCTGGAGCACAAGGGTTGGGCGCAACAGCAAGCCGCCGTTGGCGATGGCGCTGTAGATCAATGCCAGCTGCAAGGTCGTGACCCCGATCTCATGCCCCATGGCGATCTCACCCGTGGACACCGTACTCCATTCGCTGGCAGCTTTGAACAGCCCCGGCGACTCGCCCGACAGAACGACGCCGGTCCGGGCGCCAAGCCCGAAGCGGTTGCCATAGCGGTACAACAAGTCAGCGCCCAGCGTCTCGGCAATCTTGATGATCCCGATGTTGCTCGAATAGGCGATGATTTCCGACAGGGAGAGGCGGCTGCGGGGTTCGGTGTCACGGATGCGCAGGTTGTAATAGGTGAACTCACCGTTTTCAACGTCGAACTCATCGGTGGGGGCGTAGATCCCTTCCTCCAGGACGGCGGTGGCCGTGATCACCTTGAGGGTCGACCCGGGCTCGTACAGATCGGTGATGGCCAGCAGCCGGCGACTGGTTG
>CAZJBG010000200.1:3796-4212 GCA_964543925.1 uncultured bacterium | reverse complement strand
GCGCCCCCGCCGCCGGGCGGCTATAGCGGCACGGCGCCGCATACCGTCCAGGTAACGGCGACAGCACCGCCTCGCGTGGAGACGAAACCGACGACTACGAGGTCACCGCGGCAACGCGGCGGAACGACTCTCTCGGCTTCCGAACTCTTGCGGCGCGCCATGCAAACATCACTTGCCAGCGATGCGAACTTCCCGAATATCTGGGTTGTCAACTGGCATTACTCGAATGTGACGGGCTCGGGTGAACTACCCGTACCGCAAGGCGATCTATTTCCTGGCATGACAGAGGAGCAAATCAAGGCGACGGCTTTGTCGTGGGATCAGTGGTACTCGCTGATGCTGCCGTATCTGCCGGCACAAATTTCGCTCGCGGCCTAAAGGTCATTCGATGTCAAACCTTCAATACGAACGGTTCG
>CAZJBG010000200.1:723-3786 GCA_964543925.1 uncultured bacterium | reverse complement strand
CGGTTCGCACTCCCGCCGGCGGGGCCGGTGGAAGTTCCGACCGATCCATCGTTGCTAGAAGTGGCTGGTCATATTCCGGCGCCGACGATCGCGCCGGGCCCAATGCCGCAATTCGATTTCTCGTCGATCACTTTGCGAGCTCCACAGGGATCGACGACGGCCCTGCTCGAAGATTGGGGCACGTATATCGCGATCGGCGGTGGAACGCTCCTTGTGCTCGTGTTGCTGATGAGAAAACGATGAATGCGCGACAACGAATTTGATGCCAATCCTCACCATTCCAGCGCTCGCCTGGGGCATAGGGGCAGCGATCGCGGCCGGCACCGCGGCGGGTTGGTGGGGCCGTGGCGCTACCGAAGATGTGCTCGAAGCGTACGGGCCCACGCCGGAGATTGTGCCCCCGTTTCTGGTTCCGCCGGTCGCGCCAGTGACGGGCCCGGAGATGACGATCGTCGGTCAGTTCACACCGGAGGAAATGATCGCGCGGACGCGGGAAACACAACAAATCGTGAACACGGCGGTCAATCGCATCCGCGCGGTGGAAGGGTCGCAAGATGCACTTCGATTCAACGTCGGCCGAGGCCTCGTCGACGAGGGTTTGAATCCGCTGGTGATGGTAGGCGCAGCGGCGGCCGCTCTAGCGGTTGTTCTGTTGGTGTCGAAGTGAGGGGGATGAACACGTGACGGAAACAATGCCAGGGTTCACGGCCTGGGATCCGGTCGCTCCATTGAGCTCGCCGCAGCCGGTCGGAAACCTCAGCGGTTTTGTCGATGATCGCTTCTGCGTTCCACAGACAGCGGATGAGGCGGCGGTTGGCGGCTTCGTCGGTCAACCAGGTCCCGCAGGCGAAGTCGAGCAATCCGGCATGAGCGGCGTGATTCCGATGATCGGATTTACCGAATGGGATGCACTCGCGGCTCCCAGCGTCGCCGGCTATCCGCGTCAAGATCTGCGGTTGTCTGGTCAATTGACGGGGCCGCACGCCGGGCCCGGTTCCTATACCGATGTCATCGATCATTCGCAGCGTTTGCAGCGACTCGAAGCCTCCGAGGGCGGACGGCTCGGTACGTACGAGGATATGGACTTTTGCCGGCCGATGCCCTACGAGGATCCTCCCAGCGGTCTTGCTGGTTTGGATGGCTGCTGCTGGTCTTGCGATCGCGACGGTCCATGTGTCACAGGCAACGCGGCGGCGGCGCAAGCCGGAGTCGATGCTGCTGGCTTGGGCGGTATCACCGATTTTCTGCCACGCTGGCTCACCAACCCACAAGGCATCGAAGAATGGGGGCTTCTCGCCGGCCTTGGTCTCTTGACCTGGCTCGTCGTTACACCTCTGGTCTTTGGGACAAAGGCGCGTTCAAAAGGGCGGCGCCAGGCGCTTCGTCGCTCGCGCCTGAAAGCGAAAGCACGGCGCGCGCAAATAGCCGTGGAGTACGCCTGATGCCGCAAAAAGCAACACATCAGGTTGCATCGGGAATGGGGCGAACACGAAACCCGTTCGGTCCACGCGAGTCTTACGCAGCGAATAAGACAGCGGCGTCTCGCATCTCCCGGCACGCCGAGAAACTCGGTTTTCTGGCCGACATGGACAGGAGCGGCGGTTCCGTTTCCGTCTATGTAAACGTCTACCAGACATTGCGTCAGAAGAACGATGGAACGCCTGCGCTCAAGATCCGCGTCGCGAGTCACGAATTACCCTCCTACTACGACGGTTCCGATATCGACGTGTTGGCGAAGGACTGGAAGTTCGCGGTGGACGCTCTGGGAAGGTTCGCCGCCAAGCATGGCGTGAAACCCTCGGGGAAACTTCGAACAAGAGCGCAGAAGGACATCCCTCCTATTGACGGACGCAACTGGACAAAAACTCTGTCAGCCGCTAGAGAAATTCAGTCAGAGGAAGGTGGCGAAATTATTAAGTTGCGCAAGAAGGACTTTTTTGGGAACCGCTATGCCGTTGTGCCCGCGCGCGAGAACAACCCTTGGTACGTCGGTTATCGGCGGGGAGTCGCCGAAGTGTTCTGGGCGGACTCGTCCGCCGAGGTAGCGAACCTCGGTAAAGGGTTTCCCGAAGGGTGGCTCGGACCTTACAAGACTCAGAAGGCGGCATTCGCCGTTGCGCGGGGTGGCAAGCGATCGAATCCCGATGAGGTTCGCTTTCGGGGCTTGCCGGCGCGCGTGGTTAGTGGTCTTTCCTTGGGGGAGGTTCGCCGGCACAATCCCGAGCTCGCGACCGATGTCGATGCCGCGGGCGGGGTGTCGGTCGTCAGCGTCGACGTGGGCGGCGACGCGCGCGAACCCGCGGTGCTGCTGATGGATGGCTCGCTCGTCCCTCTCGATCAGGTCGTGAGCGGGCAAGAACTTCTCGAGCCCGCGTTCGCCGTCAGTGAAGAATTCCACGGCGGGGCCCCGCGGTACGTGCAAGGTTTCGACGAGCAGATCGAGTACTCCGGAACCCTCGTCGATCTCGGACTGCTGATCGAGCTCGGCATCTACTCCACGATGGGCAACGGCACGGCGGCCGAAACGCCTCTCCAGTTCGGAAAGCGCGAAGGGATCCGGTTAGCGACGAACCCCGAGAAGAATCAGCTCTTCATCGTCGGCACCGTCGGCCTAACGCAACGCACGCTGGAGCGGCTAGGGATTCATGCGGCCGAGTTTGACAAAGAGCGCATCACAATCGGTCCCGTGATTCACATGGTGTATCGCACCAAGAAAAGCCTCCACCATTGGAAGCGCACCGACTACCAGCATGAGATGGGCGAAGAGGGCGGCATCATGCCTGTCCTCATCTACGACCGATTGAACGATCAACTGGAACTCTCCGGCGGCTCGTACCAGATTTCGGAGCGCGGGATTTTGAACTAGATGCCATGCGGATCGACAAATCGCAAGCCGGTTTCGCGGATCACCGATCGCGCGAAGCGCTATCGGGCCAACCGGCCCGAATGCCTTCCCAGCGGTCCGCGCGAGTGTGCGTTGTGCGGCAGCCGGCGGAATCTCGTGGTCGATCACAAAGACGGCAACGAGTCGAACGGCCGCAAGCCGAATCTCCGCTGGTTGTG
>CAZJBG010000200.1:0-713 GCA_964543925.1 uncultured bacterium | reverse complement strand
GGCCGCAAAACCGAAGCGCAAGAAACAACAGAATCCGGAGGGCGCCCCCAATTTGGCGGCGTATCTCCAAGCTCTCGCGGTGCTCCAAGGCGAAGCACAGGGAGATTTCCAAGCGGCGCGGCGTTTGATACATAACACGCCGGCCGACGATCGCTCCGCGTTCGCGCGCGAAGTCTGGCGACGCCGGAGAGCTCATGGAACGGACTCCTACGACGGAGCTGTTCCGTTTTAACGAAAGGAAGAGGTGTAAACGATGAAAAGCATTTTTGAGCGTCTGCGAGAGTTCTGGCGCGACACCGTTGGGGCCGTGACGATCACGATTGTTTCGGAAACGGCGAACGCCAAGATTGTTGACATTATCGCGACGGCGGACGCGGACACAAGGGCCGTTGTAACTCATAACTTCGGAGTCGCTCCACGGGAGTGTATACCCGAGCCGCTGCTCGCGGTGGAACGGCTGAGTGAATGGGTTGTGACGGCCCGGACAACGACAAATGTTGAAGTCAGTAAGTCAACGGCCGTTGGATCCGGCGACGCAGCGAATCAGATTCGGTACCACATCAAACTGCCCCACTCGGAAACGGCCTAACTTTTTCCGGCGGCTACGGCCGTCGTCTTTAGGAACTTTTGGAGGTCCAAAACAATGCCAACTGTGGCGCGGAAACGCGTGTTGGTTCGGAATCCAAGTCGGAGCGCGGCGACCCGTCGACGCA
>CAZJBG010000199.1:0-4242 GCA_964543925.1 uncultured bacterium | reverse complement strand
AACAGATAAGTAAAACCATTCTAGTTAGTTTTTTTGTTTTCATTTTTTTTCACCAATCAAGGTTCTAATCCTTAATGTTTATTATTTTGAATTACTAAGATACTAATAAACATATGCGCCCAAATGTGGACATATGGGGACATCAAAAAATAAATTGAACTTGCAAAAGAATGGCATCCAGTAAGAAATGGAGATTTAACTCCAGATAATGTATCACCTGGCTCACTTACGAAAGCTTGGTGGGTATGTTCTAATAATCATGAATATTCAGCAAGAGTATATTATAGAAAAAAACAGGGCTGTCCGGCTTGTTTTGGAATAAATAACAAGGGACAAGTAAAAATCAAACAAGGTAGGCAGAATGATAAAAAGATATTTAGGAGAAAAATTGTTAAGCGAAATCAACTTGGGATTCTCTAGGCTCTAATGTGATTAAACAGAGATAACAAAAACGAAAGGATAGGGAAATAAAAAAAGAATTAATCGAAAGTGTGTATGTGGCATCTTCTATACTGTTAAGCTAAGGAGATCCATCCCATTTTCAAGAGGATTTTTAAATTAGGATGAATTGATATCATGACTCATTTTTATTATTACTCATTCTTATTGTTATTTACTTTATGTTTCTGATCTACCAAGCTATCATTTTTCTCATGTATTATTTCTAGGATATGTGGTTCAAGACCATCAATAGGATCTGGTAGGATCTGTCATACATTCTATGTATAAAGAATAAATATGGATCTCTCTTCTATTATAATTCTGACATCAGAGTCTAAGGACTTGATAGGATAAATCTTGCCTTAAGAACAATTTTTGAAATTCTTCTCTTGGCTAATTTACTGGATGGGCCACATGACTACAATTAGGATGTTCAGGTAATTTATATTTTGCACCCACAAAATCTCCATCACCATATGCTCTGTTTAAATTCTCTAGTAATTCGGTCACAGGGTGGTTCTTACCAGCGAATACTATTTTACATACTGAACTGGTTTCTGAAGAAGTATGGTGATTCCATTGATTATGTGAGTTAAGAGAAAGGCAAATAAAAATGAAACCAATATAAATAGGATAGTTAATCCCTGAAACAGACGAATTGTCGATTTTATCTCTTTAAATTCCTTTAAATTCGTCATAATATAACAAAAGGTTATTTTTACTGGTTGTTTTGCCTTTTAGTTTTTGGCTTTGGTTATTTATTTTTGACTTGGGTCTTTTTTGGTTTTTTAGTATTCTTTGTGTATTCTCCTCATCTAGATTTGTTGTCTTCTCCTTCCAAATTGGGAAATCTCCAAGATAAATTTTGATACGAGCCATAAAAATCAGTGGATCATTGAGCGATTCCATCCTCAGTCTTATCGATTGATTTATTTTGTTGATTTAATTTTTCATCAAAATTTAAATGAGTCACAGTATCGGGAATTTCAGGAAAGAATATCTTCTCCTCTGTTTGTTTTTTCTGGTGATCAACTACCGCTTGTTGCATATCAATCTCAATATCACGACGATCTTCCAAATACTGTTCTGTTGCAGATTTTCGACCCACATCAGCTTCTAAATAGTATGAGCCAGAATTTACAGTCACAGTTTCGAAATCTAAGAGTGAAGTAGTATTAAATTTAAATGGAATTGATTTTAATATAGTTAAAGCTGAACTAAGTTTCTTTGTCAATTTTGCTAAATATTCGACAGTAAACTGTTCATTAATTTCTTCAGAATATAGATTGTTTAATGATAAGTTTTCATCTATCGGATCTGAAAAATGTAAAATTTTAAATATATCATCATCAAATGTTCGACCATCCAAAATTTTCAGGTTTGAAGCTTTTACTTTTGATGAACTAAAATTTGTATAATGATTTAATACTTGTCTTGCAATAAATGCTGCAAATAGGATTGATCTTGGATCTTTCTTATCTAAATTAGGATAAATTTTTCCAAATTCTTCTAATTCGAATATACGTACATCACTTAGGTTTGATCCTTTAATTACTTCATATCCCGGATCTACTACTAATTTAACATCAACTAAGTTTGTTTGTATTTCAAAAAAGTTTTGTAATTGAAAAAAGTTATAATTAACTGTTCGCCCAATATTAGGATTTTCAAGTTTAATAGTCTCCTTCTCGCTGGTTTTTTCTTCAAACTCTTCTGATGTAGAAGAGGATATCATAATTTTATTATTTTCTGAAACCTCACTAGCTGTTTTTTTAACAATGTTAGAAACATTCTTTTTTAACGTGTCTTTGCTGTTGTTTGTAGCTTTTTCGCTATTTACTAAATTACTGATAGTGAGTGTTTTATTACGATTGTTTGACCAATTACTTGTTTTGGTCGAAGTATTATCCGAGATTTTTTCACTATTACCACCTGCTCCTCCCATTGACGATAGTAAACCACTGACTTCACTTCCACCACCACCACCAAAAAGAGTTGCTGCGGCTCCACCAAGTGAGTGTCCCACTTCAATTGCATCTCTCCACCCAAATTCATCAATTGCTCTTGTCTCTGTAGAGGAAGACCCTTCAATAGTGGCAGTAGAATCAATCTCTTCTCGTTTATCTTGTGTGCTATCTTTAAATACCTCTGATGATTTAGTTTGAAGAGAGAATATGCTTTCTAAACTCTCTTGAAATGATGTAGTTGTTTTTTTGTTGATTATCATAACATTCTAAGGATTTACCAAATCTTTCCATTCTGTACAGTAATGCTCCCTTGGTCGCCCAATTTTTCGTATTACCAGGATCCAGTTTCAAGGATTGTTTGATGCAGGCATATGCTTCGATATAGTTTCTCAAATGCTGAAGCAGATTGGCTTTTAGGCTCCACACATTGGGATCAGATGGGCTTATCAGCAATAATTTGTCTAAACATTTCATTGATTCCTCGAACTTTTCTTGATGATTAAATAAATAGAGCTTACATTTCAATGCATCTGTGTTTTCAGGGCTAATTTGCAATGCTTGATCATAACACTTCTTTGCTTCTTGGTTTTGATCCAGATATCTGTATGAACTTCCCCTGTTTATCCAAGCAATAGTGTCGTATTGATCGATTTGAATTATTATATCATAATAATTTATTGCCTTGCTGTATTCCTCTTCTTCAAAATAATTTTCCGCGGTATTATGAAACCTTGCTATCATTCAATAATACACCGAATATTTTATTTATAAATACAGGAAAATTTTTGAGGATAATTGCAATTAATTAATTATTATGAAATTAATTTCAATATTCTCCTTAAATAGTTTTTTTCACTTTTATTGGTCATGAGTAGTCAAGAAGTTAAGCAACATTTTCTTGACCTGATATCAGAGGTTCACAGAGTTGATCTCTCCCCTACTCGCAAATTTCATCATAATTCATGCAATCAGGCCCAGCCCATTCGCTTTCACTTTCATGACGATAGACCCGAGTGTGTTTTTATCCAGAACCTTGGAGATATTCCAAATGATCTTTTTGACATGTATGGGGATAGTATAAGTCACCTTAGCATTAATCATACCAAGACGGATCGTATCAGGTTGCGATTGCTGGAAAATCTGCCCAATCTGAGAGAACTGGATATCTCACATAATAGAATAAAAACTATACAGCCCAAGTTATTTCTCAATAATCCCCGATTACGATACATTAAGGCAGACCACAACAATATCACCAAAATTGACCCCCGTTCGTTTTCCCATCTTAAAGACTTGGATCACTTAGATTTAACCCTTAATCCCACGAAGGTAGACTGGCAGGCATGTAGGGCTCGTGGAAGATCTGTAAGGGGATTGATAGAATTCCTCGGGGGTGAGGACCATCCGGTTGTATTTCACAAGAAGTTGAGTAGACGGGAGATATATCACGAGGTTCCTTACAAATTATTCTCTGATGCTATGAATATAGTGATGAGAGAGACGGGCAAGTCGACTCTGTATCCATTTGCATTTAATTGTAATGATTTCCGTTTCTTAAGGGATTATACTGAGGAATTGTTTTACAGGTACAAATTATTTGATTGTTCTTGGTCGGATATTAACTGGAACATCAGTAGGGATGTACGATATCGAGTAAGTAACTGGAGAAGTCTGTATTATCCAGATAATGATGTATTTACCAAGGATATTGCATGGAGATCAAACTTGGGTATCAGTTCCCGTCGGCTATATAATGAGCTGTACCGTACCCTGCAAAAGGAAAAAGCAGATAATTATGGGTTACAGGGGGTTGAGGAGACCTTGAATGACAGGA
>CAZJBG010000198.1:1350-4273 GCA_964543925.1 uncultured bacterium | reverse complement strand
CCCAGCCGCTTTATCCGGGAACTTCCCGAGGGCCTGGTCCAGTGGTCGGACCACCGCAATCTGCCGCCGCCCCTCCCGGATGTGGACCTGCCCTCCAAAGCGACCCGATCAGCCCGGTCAACCCGTACCACCCGGGCCAAGGAACTGGCCGTCCGGTCGGTCCTCGATGATTTCGTGGTGGGGGCCTGGGTTGAGCACAAGATTTTCGGCAAGGGGCAAATCTCCGGCCGGGAGGGCGTGGGGGACAGCCTCAAACTCTGCGTGCAGTTCAGCGGCGGACAGGTCAAGAAGCTGGTGGCGCGCTACGCCAACCTCACAAGACTGTAGTTAAGAGTTTCGAGTTAAGAGTTTCGAGATTGTCCGGCATAGTCCGAAGTTTCGGGAGTAGACAGGTTCAAAGTTCCAAGTTTTCTATTCTACATCGCCAGCCTCGAACTTGAGGCCCCCTTCCGCGTCGCCATAGCTATACTGGATTGAGAGCTGATCGCCCTGGATGGACCAGAAGGTGGCACCCATGAGTGCACCCTCAAAGTCATACTCCAACCCACCTTCCAGGCAGGAAAACAGGGTGCATCCCAGAATGGAAATTGAAAGGGAGCCGTCTCCACCTGACAAGAACGTGGCCACGCAGCTGTTGCAATCTACCTGAGCGGCCAGCGTATCGTTTGGCTGGAACACAACAAAATAAGACTTGCCCGATGGTGGATAGATAGAGTCACTGATTCCCGTGTCTATGGAGGTCAATACCCACATGGTGCCAACGAGGGGATATTGGATGTCGTCATCATCCGGCTGGTCACAGGCGGTGATAACTATGGCTGAGAGAAGAACAAGGGGATAAAACGATAGAGACGGCATAGGTCAGGTCCATTAGTTGACTTCTCCGAAAGACACAGTCAAACAAAAGTTACGGCAAGATGATTACGGAAGCAAATTTGCCCTATTGCTGTATGAAAAAGGGTGGCGTCCGCCCCGTAGTAGTCATAACTTCTATTTGAGACTGAGTCTCAATAAGATGTGATATGGAACTCACCGCCCAACATATCGACCGCTTCAAGGAGGCCCTGAAAGACGAGGACCTGCGCCTCACATCCCAGCGACTGGCCATCCTGGAGGACATCCTCAGCAGCGGCGAGCACCGGGAGTGTGACGACATTTTCCTCTCCCTCAAACGCAAGCGGCTGTCCGTCTCCCGGGCGACCATCTACCGCACCCTCGACATCCTGGAGAATGTGGGCTTTGTGCGTAAGATGGACATCGGTGACGGGCGTTTCCGGTATGAGAACAAACTGGCCCAGCCCCACCACGACCATATGATCTGTCTCGATTGCGGGAAAATCCTGGAGTTTGTTGACCATGAGATCGAGGCCCGCCAGGTGCATCTGACCAGACAGCACCATTTTAAATTGACCAGGCATATCCACCAGTTATTTGGAATCTGTGAGGATTGCCAACCCGCCGCAGCGAATAAGGGGGTCTGAGCAGGTGCACGGTCATCATGGTTCCGGACATGGCGCCACGGATACGGTCTCAGGCAAACGGACCATCGCCCTGGTGGGGAACCCCAATGTAGGCAAGTCGGTGGTCTTTGGCTACTTCACCGGCAGCTATGTGAATGTATCCAACTACCCCGGCACCACGGTGGAGATTACCACCGGCAAGCTGTCCGGCGATCATGGCGACTGGGAGGTTATCGATACGCCGGGCGTCAATAATTTCATCCCCTCCAGTGAGGACGAGGTGGTCACCCGTAATATCCTCATGGAGCAGACCCCCACCAGCGTGCTCCAGGTGGTCGATGCGAAGAACCTCCGCCGGGGATTGCTGCTTTCGTTGCAACTGGGCGAAATGGGCCGGCCCTATGTGCTGTGCCTGAATATGACCGATGAGGCCCGGGACCGGGGGATTTCCGTGGATGGGACGGCCCTGGGGGCGGTCCTGGGGGTCCCGGTGGTGGATACCATCGCCACCCAGAAGGTGGGCCTGGACGAGGCGCGGCGGCTGGCCCTGTCCGGCGCCGAGCCGCCCAAATCGGTGCCCATCGATTACCCCGCGCCCATTGCCAAGGCGGTGGAAAGCCTCATCCCCCTTCTGCCCGAGACGACCCTGTCGCGCCGGTCACTGGCCCTTATGCTGCTGGCCCTGGGGGCGCCCGCTTCGGGAAGCCCCGGCGATACCACCCTCGCCGCCTGGATGGAGTCCACCGTCGATGCCACCACCCGGGAGATCATCCAGAGCATTATCGAGCGCACCCGGCGAGAGTTCACCAGAAGCCTGAACGTGGAGATCACCCAGGCCCGGATGCGGACTGCCGCCCAGCTGGTGGGGCAGGTGGTACACCGGCGGGGAACCCGTCTCACCTCCCTGGCCCAGTGGCTTGGCCGAGCCGCTGTTCACCCCGTCGGGGGGTTGGGCTTTGCGGCCGTCATCCTGACCGGCATGTATTATTTCGTGGGGGTCTTTGGCGCTCAGACCCTGGTGAACTGGCTGGAGCTGGGGATCTTCGGCCAGTACATTGTGCCCGGCCTCACCAGGGTCGTGGAGACTGTGTTCCCCTGGCCCATCGTTCAGGACCTGTTCGTGGGCGAATTCGGTCTCCTGAGCATGGCCCTGTCCTATTCCATCGCCATTGTACTGCCCATTGTCGGCACCTTTTTTATCGCCTTTGGCCTGTTGGAGGATTCGGGCTATTTGCCCAGGCTGTCGGTGATGATGAACCGCATTTTCAAAGCCATGGGGCTCAACGGCAAGGCGGTGCTGCCCATGGTGCTGGGTCTGGGCTGCGATACCATGGCCACCATGACCACCCGCATTCTGGATAGCCGCAAGGAGCGGCTGATTGTGACGCTGCTGCTGGCCCTGGGGGTCCCCTGCTCGGCCCAACTGGGGGTCATCATGGCCATGCTCCAGGGGATCTCCCTCA
>CAZJBG010000198.1:0-1340 GCA_964543925.1 uncultured bacterium | reverse complement strand
CTGACCCTCTTTACCGTCGGTTATCTCTCGGCCAAGGTCCTCCCCGGGCAGACCTCCGACTTCCTGCTGGAGCTGCCCCCCCTGCGCCGGCCGGTGCTGAGTAACATCATCATCAAAACCATGGCGCGCCTGGAGTGGTATCTCCGTGAAGCCGTCCCCCTGTTTTTCCTGGGGACCTTCCTGCTGTTCGTCATGGACCGCCTGGCTATTCTGACCTGGATCGAAATGGCCACCGGTCCCGTGATTCAGACCATGTTAGGGCTGCCCAAAGAGGCCACCGCGGCGTTTATTATGGGCTTTCTCCGCCGCGACTATGGCGCCGCCGGCCTCTTTGTGCTTGCCCGGGCCGGGCAGCTCGACCCCATCCAGACCCTGGTGAGCCTGGTGGTCATCACCCTGTTCATGCCGTGCATTGCCAACTTTTTCATGATCATCAAGGAGCACGGTTGGAAAGTAGCCGTGGGTATGTCGGCGTTCGTGCTCCCCTTTGCCATTCTCGTCGGTAGCGCCGTGAACTGGAGCCTTCGATTGCTCAATGTGGGGTTTTTATGGTAACCTGCCCCCTCTGCAACTCCGAGTTCGATCCGGGCCGCGAGAACTGTCACACCAGCTGTTCGTTCAACAAGGGGTGCACCATGATCAAGTGCCCCTACTGCGACTATGAATTTCTTACCGAGTCCAAGACGGTCAATCTGTTAAAATCACTGCTGTTTCGCAGGAAGGATAAAGCCCGACATGAAATCCCATCTTATTGACGAAATTTTGGAAGCCGTCTGGGTCGCGCAGGAGGATGGCCGGCCGGACATCGCCGACCTCGACGTCCAGTGTCAGCACGACGTTGGGGACTACGACCTCCCCACTTGCCTGAAGGAACTTGCGGAGGGGGAATTGCTCGTGCTCGAGGATGATCGGGTCGATTTCACCCCCACGGGGCGCGATCGGGCCCGGAACATCATCCGGCGACACCGCCTCGCCCAAAGGCTGCTCATGGATGTCCTGGATGTGTCGGAGCACGAAAGCGAAGTGCTGGCCTGCGAGTTCGAGCATATCCTGAGTGAAGAGGTCACCGATAAGGTAGCGGCCTTCCTGGGGCAGCCGACAGTGGACCCCAACGGACGGCCGATTCCCCCCGGCGATGTCACCCCTGACGCGGCTGCTCATGTGGCCCCCCTGATCATGCGCCTTTCCCGGCTGGCGGTGGGCACCCAGGCCCGGGTGGCCTTCCTGACCCCCAGCTTCCATAAGCGTTTCGACCGCCTGGCGGCCTTTGGGATCAATCCCGGGGCGGAGGTGAACCTCCACCAGCGCAAACCGGCCTTCGTGGTGCGCCTGGGCGAGAC
>CAZJBG010000197.1:0-4274 GCA_964543925.1 uncultured bacterium | reverse complement strand
TACCGGGGTCTGGGGGTCATGGGGGCACTGATTGACGCCGCCACCCAATATGCCCGGGACCAGGGGGCGACCCTTGTAGAAGGCTATCCGATTGATCCAAGGAAGGGCGCCTACCCACCGGCCTTTGCCTGGCCGGGGATCAAGGGGGCGTTCGACAAGGCGGGCTTCGTGGAGGTGGCCCGCCGCTCGCAGACCCGGCCGGTGATGCGGTACCCCCCGGATTAAGGGATCGAGTTCAGTTCCTGATCGGTCAGCTTCCCAAGAAATATTTTGATTTAAGGAATTGGCAGGGCACGTCACCCTGTCGTGCGATGGAGCGCAGAGATCTTAGATATCTGAAGGTGGCATCCGGGCACTGTGGATGACTGCCAGAATATCGATCTGATTGGGCATGATCCTATAAATGATACGGCAACGGCCCTCGATCACTTCACGTATATCGTCGCTTTCATATTCGGGGACTTTTCGTCCAGATTTCGGATGAGTCCCGATCTGCTCAGAGCGGCGGCTGAGCTGGTCAATGATCCTTTTCGCGTAGAGCGGGGAATCTTATGTGATGTACTCATAGATTTCTACGATATGCCGGATCGAGCGGTGGGTCCAGCGGACGCTCACCCCGTTAACTCAAATTTCGCCCGCACATCTTTCACGTCTAGCGTCCGGCCTTCCTCACTGTCTTTCAATCCGGCTTCGATGGCCTGACGCACGTAAATCTCGTACATCAGATCGTCCCAGGTGGCATCTTTGGGCAGATTTTCAACCAGGCGCTGCGCTTCTTGTTTTATGTTGACCGTTGTCATCGTGTAGCTCCTATTCTGTGGAAATGAAGTTGAAGAATCGGACCGGCGTAATCAAGGTCAAATAAAGTTCACGTCACTCCCGCATTTGCTCGATAGCGTAGCGCTGCCATCGTGGCGGCCTACTCGGTGGAGCCGGCGCCTACCCACCGACCTTCGCCTGGCCCTGGCCGTACCCGGCCAGCCTCGACGTGCCGTCTAAGGCGAGTCCGGGGAGGCCCGGGGATCAAGGGGGCGTTCGACAAGGCGGCCTTCGTGGAGGTGGCCCGCCGCTCGCAGACCCGGCCGGTGATGCGATATGTCCTGGATTAAGGGATCGAACGCCATTCCTGGTCGATCCGTTCCTTTAGAAAAATCTTGATCAAGGATTGGTAGGGCACATCCCGCTTGCGGGCGATGGCGCGGATCTCTTCCAGCAGATAGGCCGGCAGGCGCAGGGAAATAGTCCGGCTGGTGGGCTTGAGCTTAGGGAAAACGGCGATGTCTCCCTTGCTCCAATCCAGGTAGTCAGTAGAATCGTGCTCGGACCAGAATTTTCTTTCCTGGTCTTCGTTTTCAAATTTCGGGATGTCTTTTAACCGTTTCATCATAAAATTTCCTTTCCTTGCGGCTCATGTCCCTGGCGGAAATCACCCTGATTTTGTTTTGCCTTATGGTGAAGGCTAGGAACAGCCGCCTTTCTTTTTCGGTGCGTTCCAAGACATAATAACGTTTCTCAGTTATGGAATGTTTTTGAGCTGCGCCGGTCGGAGAGGCAGCCGGTGACGAGGTGGGAGGTTGGTCAAGGGCAGAGGACGGTATCCCCCCTGGGTAACCTGCTATGTTTCCGCTTGAATCTCCAATCTCATTGGAATTGGGCGTGCAAATGAATCGCCCACCGGAGAGGAGCGTTCACAGCGTTCGCGCAAGTAGGCGATCTGCTCGGGTGTCGCGCCCGGTGCGTGGAGCCGAATGGTGTACGCAATCCTATCGTATCCGCATCCCGGAGCATCCTCCAAACCCAGGTGTGACCGCACGTTAAAATGCCCTGTTGCCTCGACAGATAGACTTTCAATCTTCAGCCCAAGCAAAGATGCATGAGTTGCAACCACGCCCACATCACACGCGGCGAACGACGCCAGCAACATCTGCATGGGATTCAACTCCCCCTCGCTGCCAGCGTGGGTGACGACATCGCCAAATTCGATTCGCGAATGGTCACCACCGTCCCAATGGGCAACTATCGTAGGATTGCGATCCGCCAGGGTTGGATCTTGCTTGATCTTCTCTTTGAATTGCCGCAATTCAGCTACATCAAGGCCATTGACCTCACTTGCCGGGCGCATTTTTCCTCCTTAATCTATTTTCGGGTCAATCTGTACGGACGGCCTTCCCTAGTAGCCCACCACCCGGTCGGCGGCCATGGTCAGTTCGGCGAAGTCCTTCGGTGTGATGAACTTGGCGTTCTTTCCCTGCAGATCGGCTTCAGAGACCCCACGGGCCTTCCCGCAGCCGCCTCATATATAGATGGGCACGCCGTGGTCTATCGTTTTGGCCAGGAGCTCCTTGAGGGGCGGCCAGCCCACGCCGTCGATTTGCTCGGCGATGGTGTCTTTCATCAGGTAAGTGGCCTCACCTAGCAGGGCGACCCCCGGGGAGTGCCCGGCTTCGATGAAGCCTTGGACGCTGCATGGTCGCCCGGGTCGGGTCGTCGGACCCGTGGGTGCTGGTGATGAAGATAGTGGCCATAAGGGTACCTCCTTGCGTGATTATGGTATGCTAACGACTTCGCCGTATATCGCCTATATACAGCTCAGCCTGCTAACCTATCTATCACTTTAATACGTGGTTGAAATAGAGGTGGTGAGTGATAGCCTATGTGAAAGTAGGACAATGGCTTATGAATATCAAGCTTTTTCCTGGACAGAGGCCCGGCTGGTGGAAGGCCCGGCCGGGACCGGGGCTGGGGGCGACAAGCCCCTGACGAGCCAGGGATAGTTGACCGCAGCTGCCGGACCACCCCACTTGACTTTCCCAAGGGTCGACGACTAAGTTCGGTCATCATGCAAAGAACATCGCAATTATTCCGGCTCCTTCCGCTGCTGATTGCCGGGCTGCTGGTTGACCGTTGCGGGGTCAGCGCCGATGCGCAACCCCTGGTGCTCAAGATTGTGGCCACCGGCAATGTGAACGGCGAGATTGAACCCTGCGGGTGAAAGCTCAAGCCTCTGGGCGGTCTTGCCCGGAAAGCGACGGTCCTTAAGGATCTGACGGATGGGAAGCACCCCAGCCTGGTGCTGGATGGGGGCGATCTCTATTTCTCCCGGCCCCTACTAGGTGCTGAGGCCCTGCCCGGGGAGAAAATAAGGGCCCAGGCCATCGTAGCGGCATTCAACCGTAATGGCACCGATGCCATTACCATCGGTGAGTATGACCTGGCCGCCGGTGTAGGGTTCCTCAAGGCCCTTGCGGATTCGGCCCGTTTCCCGTTCCTCTCAGCCAATTTGACCGACGAAAATGGGCGGCCCATCTTTTCGCCCTTCGTAGTGGTGGAGAAGGGCGGCCTGAAATTGGGCCTGGTCGGGGCGACGTCCGTGATGCCGGCGGGGGCCGGCTACCGGTTCCAGGACTTGCTGCCCGCGCTGGAAAAGGCCGTGAATGAGGCTCACACCCAGGCCGATATGGTGATTCTGCTGTTCCATGGCACTGATGCGGACAAAGCGGCCATCGAGGCTTCCGGGCTGCCCATCGATCTGATCCTGCAGAGTCATGTGAAGCACCAAACCCTGAGATTTGGAGCGGCCGCCATCCCCGTTGCCGCCCTGGGCAGTCTGGGGAGGTATCTCAATGTGATCACCATGCGGATACAGTCGCCCGGCGAAGTGCTGGTAGATTTATCGGCGCAACGCAGGACCCTCAATTTCGTCGAGAAGAGTCTGGGGCGCCTGCGACGCAATCAGCCCAAGGACAAAACCCTGGAAGAGCTGTATGCTGATGATCCAGGCGTCCTGAAAAGAATTCATAGCCTGCGCGAACGTGAAGCGGAGGCCAGGGCGGAGATTCAGTCGGCGGTGAACACCGTGGAAGCTGAGCGTATCGCCCTGGATGCCTCCATCCGCGATGATGCGGAGATCCTCGGACTGGTTACCGCTGCGAAACAGGCTATGGCTAAAGTGGCGGCTCCATCCACACCGCAAGCCTCGATTTGATGATCCCGGCATCGGGCTGGCGGACGGCCCATGGGAAGCACATATTGACCTTGACCATTATTTCGCTTGATACGCTGCTTGCGCGTGGGCAACGGCCTCGCGTTATTGCCGTCATGCCTTAAGGGCCCCACCATGAGACTAGGGTATTGACCGAGGAATTGTACGAGTCGTAGATTCACGAGGTTGTTTTAGTGAATGAGGGCGTGCCTTACAGGCAGAGACCTCAATCCTGTTGCGAGAGTAGCTCAGTTGGTAGAGCACCACGTTGCCAACGTGGATGTCGCGGGTT
>CAZJBG010000196.1:582-4377 GCA_964543925.1 uncultured bacterium | reverse complement strand
CGCATTCACACTCCAATCTCAATGGGCCGACGATATAGATAGCGCCTGAAGTCTTACTCTGGTGAGACTAACAGTAGTGTAAGAAAAAAGAGGAGGAATGTCAAGTATTATTCGATAGGCACCCCGATTTATTCAGAAGGGGTCGCAACCTGGAGAGGAATATTATCCATCAGCCGCACGGCCCCCAGCCGAGCCGCTGCCAGCAGCCGAACACCTGGCTGCCGTCGTAATGGATCACCAGGGAGCTGTCCAGCAAAATAGGCGGGGGGTTCGGATTGGTGTAGCGCTTCTCCCCCACCGCCCAGATGTCATCGGCGGCAAAACCATGGATAGCCTCCAAGGTTATTGGGCCGACAATGTGGCCCCCCTGGACCGGGTTCAGACCCACGTCGGTCCATTCATTCCCGTCAAAGTGATACATCTTGCCAAAGCCCCGTTCATTATGCCCCACCACGTAAACGTCGCTGGGCGAGCTGCCCCAGATGGATAGCATGGTGGTCTGGTAGCTGTCGGGGTAGGCCAGGGTGTCCACCGTCCAAGTGAAACTCCGGGGGTCCACCTCATCGTTGTCATCGGGCCCGTTGAGCAGGCCGCAGGCGGTGACGCCCCACAGGACCAGGAGAAGGGCTGCGCAGAAAAATAATTGAGAAGTGAAGGCCTTATGCATGCTGAAATCTTTGATGGCCGGTCCCGAGTAATGCTGTGCTTGACAAGTTAACCGAGGGTTAATGAATGGGCAAGCATGATAGATTTTAGGAACGTAATATCCGGTAATCTGCGCCTTCCTGCGCTTCCAGCAAAATCATGAATTGTCAGCCCTACCCCACCTCCTGGCGCACCTTCCGCAGGTATTGGCTGTACTGGCTATCGGGCATCTGGACGCTGAGCCGTTCCAGTTGAGCGTCAATGGTAATATTGGGCGATCTTGCCCTTGAGGAAGGCCACCGACTGCCTGATCTCATCCAAACCGTTGATGCCGTCCTCCACCGATATCCACCCTGAAAAGCCCACCTCCGCGAGTATGGCGAAAATGGCGTCGTAGTCGTTGAGCCCCTGGCCGGTGACGCCGTGGAGCAGCTGATCGGAGTAGCCGATAGTGCCGTCGGCCTGCTTCAGGTCCTCCAGGGTGGCCCCGTCGGCCAGGTAGCGGTCCGAGGCGTGCATGGTCACCACCCGGTCCTTGACCTTTTCCAGAAAGGCCACCGGGTCATAGCCCCCGACAACGGCGTTGGAGGGATCGAACTGCACCCCAAAATTCGGCCCGTCGATCTGCCCGATGATCTCCAGGTAAATGTCCTCGGGCTGGGCAAACTCCGGGTAGGACCAGTTGCCGTCCTTATAATGATTTTCCATGCAGAGGGTGATCCCTCTTTGCTCGGCGTAGGGCAGCGATTGGCGGATGCCGTCCACCGTCCGGGCGACCCCCTCGGCCCGGGACATGCCGGGAAAGGCCTGGCCGCTCAGGGTCCGGCAGTAACGGGTTCCCAGCCGCACACACAGATCGATGGCCCCCTTCTGCCGCTCCACCTGCCGCCGCCGCTCGGACCGGTCAGGATGGGTGAAGTCCGGTGAAAAACAGAGCAGGGAGGTGACCTGTCCCACCGCAGCTAGCGTGTTCGCCACGGGCGCCACATCGGCCTCAGCAAAGCTGGGAAAAAAGCCATCGTAGTGCTCGATCCCCTCGCCCCCCAATTGGGCTGCTTCTTTGAGCCACCACTGGTAATCCAACTCGCCGCGACACAGCTCGTCAAAATAGCATTTGGGAAACACGCTGATGCGGGGTGTTGATTTCATAATAGTGTCAAAATTTCAAGAAGGGCCATGAGATGGCTCGCAAGCTACCATTTCGGCGGCGCGCCTACCGGGTATTGCTCCAGGTCCATCACCGTGCCGGTGATGCATGCGCTTTCGTCCGATGCAAAGTAGGTTGCGGCGTAGGCCACGTCCTGGGGGGTCAGCAGGCGGCCGAAAGGGCGGGTGGCCGTGGCGGCCTCGACCCAATCGGGTCCCTTGCCCTCCTGCTCACGTTTCACCCGGTCCTCCCCTTCGGTCAAGGTCCACCCCACATTGATCTGGTTGACCCGGATACGGTACTTGTTGAGCAGGGACGCCGTGTTGCGGGTCAGGGTCATCAGGCCACCCTTGGAGACCGAATAGGCGGCCAGGTTCGGCTCACCGATGTAAGCATTCACCGAACCGATATTGACGACCGACCCGCCGCCGCGAGCCTTGAACAGGGGGATGGCCTCCTGCAGGCAGATGAACGGCGCCCGGAGGTTCAACGCCATGATCCGGTCCCAGAGTTCGACGGTTATGGACTCGATATCCCCCCGGGAGACGTCACCCGCGTTGTTGACCAGGATATCCAGGCCGCCGAAATGCTCCCCGGCAAACTGGATGATGCGCCTGCACTGGTCCTCGTCAAGCAGGTCGGCGCGAATAAAATCGGCTTCGCCGCCCCCGTGACGGATTTCCTCAACCGCCTGGGCGCCGCGATCCTCATCCCGGCCCGTAATGACCACCTTGGCCCCCAATGTGGCGAAGTGACCGGCAATGCCCCGGCCGATCCCCAACGTCGATCCGGTGACCACGGCGACTTTATCCTTCAATGATGGCATCTCACTCCTCCCGTTTCCCGCCGACTCACCGCTTGGGGAGCAGGATCGATTTGATCACCCGGCTCGTGCGCATCGCTTCAAAAGCGTTTTCCCAATCATCGAGACCGGTTTCAAGGCCGATGATGACCTCGGGCAGCATGAGTCCCTCCGCCAGCAGATGGATCACCTTTTCCCACATGCCGTAGGTGTGACTGAACGACCCCTGGAGCCGGATGTTTTTCTGCACCAGTGGATTGATGTCCAGGGGGGTGTTGTCGGGTGACCAGCCGACCTTGGTCACCTGTCCATCGGGACGGGCCAGCCTGAGGGCCAGTTCCAGGGGCTGACTCGCTCCCGAGGTTTCGCATACCAGGTCGGCCCCGAGGACGTCGTAGCTGCCCACGACCGCCTCAAGGTCCTCCTCGTCGACGTTCACCGTGCGCGTGGCCCCCAGCTCAAGGGCCGTCTTCAAACGGGAGACATCGCCCCCTCTGCCGGCCACGATAAGGGGGTTGGCCCCGGCCAGGGCCGCCATGCGCCCGCACAGCAGGCCGATGGGCCCGGGACCGATGACCACAACCAGGTCCCCCGGCCGCACCACCGAGTTCACATGGATGGCGTTGTAGGCCACCGCGCACGGCTCGCTGAGGGCCGCAAAATTGAAGGGCAGGCCATCGGGGATCGCGTGGAGGCACCGGGCGGGGACCTTTACATAGGACGCCATGCCGCCGTCCAGGCCGTAACCGAAGCCCTTGCGCTCCGGACACAGGTTGTAGCGCCCCGAACGGCAAAGGGGGCACTGACCGCAGATATTGGCGGCGGTCTCGCTCACCACACGGTCCCCTTCATGGAAGGACGTGACCCCTAGCCCCACGGCGGCCACCGTCCCGGCGAACTCGTGTCCCAGGATCACCGGCAGCTCCACGGGCCAGGTATGGGTGTTGTGGACCTGGTGGATGTCCGAGCCGCACACCGCCACGGCGCCCACGTGAAGCAGCACATCGTGGTCGCCGATCTCCGGCACCGGCATGGCGCGCAGCTCGGTCCCCCCCGGCTTGAGGGCGACCTGCACCACGGCCTGCTGGGTGGTGGTCATGGGGCTACTCCGGGAAGTTCATGCGATCCAGCAGGGCTTGGAAACGGGGATCGGAACGGAGGGGGTCGTATAGAGGATTCACTTTCAGAAATGCCATATTTC
>CAZJBG010000196.1:0-572 GCA_964543925.1 uncultured bacterium | reverse complement strand
TCGCGCGCGGCATAGGCTTTTTCCAGCCAGGAGAAGGCCTCATTCTTCTCACCAAGGGCCCCATGAATCCTGGCGAAACGAGACGGGGGGACATAATCCGTTTCGGATATCTTATTCAGGTGCGCCAGCCGCTCTTGCCAGTAACCTGCTCTGCCCGATGCTGCGTATGCGTTCCTCAGTCTCTCCTGTAGCTCTGAGTCCTGGTAGGTTGCAATGGCTTCCTCATACATCTCCTGCACCTCGTACGCCCGCCGCAGCACTACATAGGCACGTTGGAAGTTCGGATCAAGGGCGAGCACCTTCTGGCACTCTTCTATCGCCTGATCAAGCTGGCGCGCATTGATAAAATGCTCTGCCAGCGCCGTTCTTCTACCAATGTTAAGCGGATCAAGTTCCTTGGTACGTTTTCCCTCGGCGATGGCGTCTTCATGTCGCCCCATCAAAGAGAGGTAGAAGGAATATCCTAAATGGGGCCGGTCATCGCTTGGGTTAAGCTTAATAGCATGTTTGAATGCTTTTTCGGCTTCCAACCAATCCCAATCGTAGACCAGACTTACCCATCCTAGCGCGGC
>CAZJBG010000195.1:0-4380 GCA_964543925.1 uncultured bacterium | reverse complement strand
CGACCGGCGTAGATATCTTCGCTCTCGGCTTCAGTGGCCACCTGTGCACCTACCCCGGCGAACATAATGTTGGGTAAGGAGCGATTCATGGCCTTGGACATGAGGGCCGTGAGGATGAATCCCGCAGCGCCTACGAGGCATCCGGCAATGATGAGTACGCTGTTGTTGAGGACCCAGCCGACACTGGCAGCCGCAAGACCCGAGTAAGAGTTGAGCAGGGCGATCACCACCGGCATGTCGGCCCCGCCAATCGGTATCACCAGCATGATCCCCAGAAACGAAGCAACCCCTACGACAATCCAAAACGGCTGCGAGAAGGTCGCATCAGCGACCAACCAGGCACTCATGCCCAGGCAGACCAGCAGTAAAAGGACGTTCAGCACATGCCGGCCCGGCAGGAGTACAGGTTTCTCCGAGATGAGCCCCCGGAGCTTGCCAAAGGCGATCATGCTCCCGGTGAAGGCCACCCCGCCGATAATGCCGGAAGCCGATGCGGCGACCGTAAACTGGGCGGGTAGCGCTTCGATCAAGTTTCCCCTGAGAGCCTCCTCCAGGGCTGCCCCGGCCGCCAGGGCCGATGCACCCCCCCCGAAACCGTTGAAGATGGCCACGACCTGGGGCATGGCGGTCATGGGGGCGCGATAGGCCATAACGGCCCCTACCAGGGTGCCGGCCACCAAGCCGGCGATAATGACCTCGAAACTGAGGATACGCCTGTCCAGAAGTGTCACCACGATGGCCAGGAGCATGCCTGCCGATCCCAGGAGATTGCCCCGTACGGCCGTCCGGGGATGGGACAACCCTATGAGGGCGAAAATGAACAGAACGGCGGCGATCAGGTAGAAAAGATTAATAATCGCTTGTGACATACTAGTCCTCTCGGCGGAACATTGTGAGCATCCGGTGGGTAACCAGGAACCCGCCTACCACGTTGACCGTTGCCAAGGCCACCGCGAAAAATCCTAAAATGGTTGTGAAGGTCGTGAGCTCGGCGCCCGAGGTCACCAACGTGCCCACCAGCGTGATGCCGGAGATAGCATTGGCCCCGGACATGAGGGGGGTGTGCAAAAGAGGCGGCACTTTGGTGATGACCTCAAAGCCCACAAACAGGGCCAATACGAAGATGGTCAAAGACGTCACAAAGACTTCCATTAGATAGATATCCCTTTCATTGGTCAAGCGCATGCGAGACTGGCAGTCCCAGGATCTCACGCACCTGAGGGTTGACCACCTCCCCCTCGTGAGTGAGGAGGCTGTCACGAATGATCTGGTCTTCCATGTTGAGGCGGAGTTCGCTATCCTCCAGCATGTTCAGAAGGAAAGCGGTGATGTTTCGGGCGTACATCTGGCTGGCATGGTAGGGGACGGTGGCGGGGAGGTTGACGGGGCCCATTATGGTGACACCGTGGGCCACAACCGTCTCCCCGGGCCGAGTGAGCTCGCAGTTGCCGCCCCCTTCGGCGGCCAGGTCCAGGATGACCGATCCGGGGTGCATACCTTCGATCATCTCTTTTGTGACCAGGATGGGCGCCTTTTTTCCTGGAACCGCCGCAGTCGTAATGACCACATCGCTTTCCGCCACCACCTGCATCATCATCTCTCGTTGGCGGCGATAGAAGTCCTCGTCCATGGCCTTGGCATAGCCGCCGGAACCTTCCGCATCCTCTGCCGTCAGTTCAATTTCCAGAAATTTGGCATCCAGGCTCTCCACCTGCTCCTTCACTGCTGGCCGGACATCGTAAGCCTGTACTGCCGCGCCCAGGCGCCGGGAGGTGGCAATGGCCTGCAGGCCCGCAACACCTGCCCCCACGACGAAAACCTTGGCAGGGGTAATGGTTCCGGCGGCGGTAATCATCATGGGAAAGATTTTATTGAGCGCCTCAGCAGCCAGTAAAACGGCTTTGTAACCGGCGATGGTAGCCATGGAACTTAAAACGTCCATCGATTGGGCCCGGCTGATGCGTGGAAGCAGTTCCAGGGCAAAGGCGGTGGCGCCTTTCTGGGCTAACGCCTGGGCGGAATCGGGATTTCCCAAGGGGTTAAAGAGTCCCACAACGATCTGACCGGAGCGGATGAGCTCCAGATCGGCCCGGCCGGAATCAGGATGGGCCCCCGCACCGTGGATTTGCAGGAGCACAGCGGCTGTTGAGAAAAGTTCAGCCCGGTCCGGGACAAGCCGTGCTCCCTGCGCCTCGTAGACACTATCGGGGAAACCTGCTTTCTCACCGGCTCCCTTTTCGATGAGGACCTCAAGCCCCGCCTTGACCAGCGCAGGTATGAACGCAGGCACCACGGCCACTCGCCGCTCATCCGGATAGAGCTCGGCAGGTACTCCGACGATCATTTGAACCTCCAGGTTAAGGCACTCTTCATCAAAGTTTTCCGATCACAGTTACTGTCGTAGCGTAAACTTCCGTCGCTGCAGCTGATTGGGTGGGAATCGGGATGAGCTTAGCGATCACTGTCCAAAAACTCACTTGCTGCTCTCATTTTGGCCTCCAACGATTCCCTTTATGAACGGGCACCATGCCCTGTCATCGTAGGGCGTCCTCCGGCATGGCATGTCCGTCCTTGATCATATGGATTGCCAGCGGTGTAAAATAAGAGACATATCTCGCCGATCCAAGATTCTCGTTTCACCTCATGGGAACTGTTCGCAGCGTAAATATTCTCCTGGGAGGATCACCGTTCAAGCCTCAAGTTAGTACAGCCGATACAGTATACCTGAGATTTTTTATGAGTGTAGAGTCCCGCAATTTCTTAACGGCCCAATACGTCCGTTGCTGATAGCCTTCCGCCCCCATACCGCCGCGTGCCGGTCGTAAGTTGCCGGGTCACATGCTGCCTCAGCCCTACAGGATCGTCGCCCTAGCCCTGGCCCTCTTTCCCGTCTATGGTCGCGCCCAGGAGAGGCCCACCATCCACATGCTGGAGTTGGCGGCCCATCGCGACGTGGTGGTCGACTACGACCGGGTGGACAGTCTCGCCGCTACCCTGCCGCCCCCCCTGCCCCGGGCCGTGGTACCCGGCCGGGAGGTCGTCGGCTACCTCCCCTTCTGGCAGTACGCCGACTACCCGGATCTGAACTACAACCTCCTCACCCAGATCAACTATTTCTCAGCCGAGATGGACGGGTCCGGCAACGTCATCGATGATCACCACTGGCCGGCGGCCCAGCTGGTGGCCTTTGCTCACGACCGGGGGGTGAAGGTCAAACTCGCTGCCACTCTGTTCGAGGGGGCCGGCCTGACCACCCTGCTCGGCAGTCCGGCCAACCGGCTCCAGGCCATCAGTCAGCTCCTGGCCCGGGTACGGGACGCCGGGGCCGATGGGGTCGATATCGACTTCGAGGGGCTGCCGGTGGCTCAACGGGAGAACATGGTGACCTTCATGGCCGACCTGACCGAAGCCTTTCACACCACCCTCCCCGGCTCCATCGTCACCATGGCCGTGCCCGCCGTGGACTGGGCCGGCGCCTGGGACTTCGGCGCCCTGGTCAAGATCGTGGACGGTCTGTTCATCATGGCTTATGACTACCACTGGCGCACCGGCCCCACCGCCGGACCGGTGAGCCCCCTGGACGGCTTCTCCGTGAACGTGCGCCAGACCGTCGCGACCTACCTGACCGCCACGGGCGACAGCACATCCCGGCTGATCCTGGGCCTGCCCCATTACGGCTACGACTGGCCCGTATCCGGCCCCGGGAAGTACGCCTCCACCACCGGCAGCGCCACGCCCCGTATCTACGACGCTGCCGTGCCCCTGGCCCAGATCCACGGCTACAACTGGGACCCGGTATCCTCGGTTCCGTGGTTCAACTACGATGACAGCGGACCCCGGCAGGTGTGGTTCGACGACAGTCTGAGCCTGGCCCTGAAATACAATCTGGCGGTGGAAAATGACCTGGCCGGGGTGGGCATGTGGGCCCTGGGCTACGACGGCGACCGGCCCGAATTGTGGGGCGCCCTGGCCGACTACCTGGGAACGACCGTGTCGCCCACCGATGAGCGGCGTTTCGTCCTGGATCAGAACTACCCCAACCCCTTCGCCGTGGGCACCACCATCAGCTACGAACTGTTCGTAGCCGGGAATGTGCGATTAGCGGTCTACAACCTGGGCGGCGCCCTGGTGCGGACGTTGGTCTTCGGGCACCGGTTGGAAGGTCCCGACACCTACGCTTTCACGCCGGTGGACGCCCGAGGACGTCGCCTGGCATCGGGCATCTACTTCGTGACCCTCCAGCTGGACGGGGGGCCGCTGGCGGCCCGGAAAATGATCCTGTGGAAGTGATTCAGGCTGACCGACTGACACGTTGCTACTCGCACCATCTCCCAGCGGCTCGCCGGCCTCCCCGTAGGCCGGGTACGGCCAGGGCCGAGG
>CAZJBG010000194.1:0-4415 GCA_964543925.1 uncultured bacterium | reverse complement strand
GTTCACACCGGCAGCCCCATCTGGAGGATATAGCTGTCAAAGATCAGAATACCCATGACCACCAATATGAGTGACACGTAGAGCAGGCCGGTGGCCGATTGGGTGGCGCCCAGGCGAGCGGTCCGCCAGGCCAACCCGTCGATAACCAAGGGCGCAATAAGCCCCAATATCAGACCGATCCATAGAAAAAATCCATCCATGGTAACCAGCAGGCGATAGGCTGGCTTGACTCGATAACCCAGAATCGTGGTCGTAGCGCCCAAAACAACAATCACCCAGACCAGATGGACAGTCAGCGCCCCAAAGGCCAGGCCGATGCCCCGTCCCAGGTGATGGATCGGGAGCTCCGCCACATTCAAGTACCAATGTCCCAGGACCATGGCAAACATGACACTGGCCAACCCGACGCCCCCCAGGCCGATGGCCACCCAGTGCTCCCAATGAATCGCCGGAAGTTGGCCGGCCAGACTTACCTGCCAGAGCAAGAGACCCCACCCCAGGAGCGGTGGAAGCAGCAGGTTCCTGGCCATGGCCGGCCGGCGCCAGGTAAACCCCAGGATCGCGAGACTCACGGCCGCCAGGACCAACACCCACATCTGCACAGGACCGTTCATGCCTTGTACCATTCCCAGCACGGTTGCGATACCCAGCAATGTTGTGGCCATGCCCAGGTTGAAGCGGAAAAAGCCCCCCTTGATCACCCCGACGGGCGCCAGCCAGAGGAACAGGGGGTAAAAGGCCGCCAACTGGGCCAGGACAAGGGTTGGCAGGGCCTTCACGATCGGGGGACGACCGGGAAACCCAATGGGCGCCGGTCTTTATTCATCAGGAAAATCTCGATGTTGAGTAGCCCGAACCAGCGGGTCATATCCTTTGCAGCGGCCTGCGCTCTCACCTGAATCGTCGGCCGTCAGGACGCAGCTCGTGCCCTGGTCATCACAGCGTCGGCTATTTGCCTGAAGGCCTCACCCACCGGCGTATCGGGATGGCTGATGACATAGGGCTCCCCGGCATCGGACGCCAGGACCAGGTCGGGTGACAGGGGCACTTTGCCGAGCAGGGGGACGTTAAGCCTCCGACTCTCCTCGTCACCCCCGCCGCTGCGGAAGATGGGCAGATTCACCTGAAACCGGCCCTCATCATTTCCCGTGACCGGGGAGACCGAACCAAGACCATCCAACTCGAGGGTGGCCCCCGGCATCACCTGGCCCTGGGCATCTTTCACCACCCCCTCCAGCAGCAGGCCGGACATGTTCTCCACAACCCCTAACACCGGGGTGTTGACCTTCTTGAACATATCCGCGCCCTTGCGTACATCCAGCAGGGCGAGCTGTTGGGGGGTCGTCACCATCACCGCACCGGTGAGGGCCAGCCGCTGCACCAGGGTCAACTGGATATCCCCCGTACCGGGTGGGAGATCGAGAATGAGAAAATCAAGCTCGCCCCATTCGACATCATCGAAAAACTGCTGGGTCATTTTCGCCACCATGGGGCCCCGCCAGATTGTGGGGGCCTCGTTGCCACTGATGAACCCGAAGGACATGATGCGCAGGCCGTGACGTTCCAGGGGCACAATTTTTTGCCGTTCGTTGAGGTGCGGTTGGTCGCTGATGCCCATGATCATGGGCAGGCTGGGACCGTAGATATCAAGGTCGAGAATGCCGACCCGGGCGCCGGTCATCGACATGGCTGCGGCCATATTGACCGCCACGGTAGACTTCCCCACACCGCCCTTGCCGCTGGCCACCGCCAGAGTATAGCTGACGCCGGGGATGGGTGAGGCCACCTGGGCGGGACCGGCTGCACCCGGGGCCTTGCCGCCCCCTTTGGGCTTGGGGGGAACAATCTCCACATCAACATGGGATAGGCCGAGCTGCTCAGTGAGGGCCGCTTGGATGGCGTCCACCAGTTTGGCCTTCCGATCCTCATCTTTGGAGGCCACGGCCAGCACCACCTTCACCTCATCGCCGGTGATGTCGACGTCGGTGACCATTCCAAAGGAGACGATATCTCGGCTGAATCCGGGATAGTTCACCGATCTTAAAGTAGAGAGGATTTCGTCACGGGTCATTTAAATGTCAAGCTCCCACTAGCGGGCCGATGGCAGGTCACAGAGTAGAAAGCGACCGCCAGGAGATCGGGCAGCCGCATCCCAAACAGCGGTCTATCAGGTTTCTACCCGGAGTACTCCCGACCGAAAAAATCGTAGTTGATCTTTATATATTTTTGCCACTCCTCGGGTACGGCATCTTCCTCAAAGATGGCCTCAACCGGACATTCAGGTTCACAAGCCCCGCAGTCAATGCATTCTTCCGGATCGATGTACAGCATGTGGCCGGTGGGATCATCCCCCTCTGACCATCCCTCGTCAGGATGGATGCAGTCGACCGGGCAGACCTCCACACACGCCGTATCGCAGGTATCTACGCAGGGCTCTGTGATGATATACGCCATCGGGATCGTCCTCCATGAGTATGTCCTATAGCTTTTAAATAAAAATGGGGTATTCTTGGTAGCACCTTCTAGCGAAGTTACTTTTGGCATTTGCTCGTTGACAATCGAAATCGAAGTTTATTCCCGTGGAAACCTCCTCGGTTTAGGGAGAAATTCAACTCCAGTATGCGACGTCAAATATTCGCCAACCGGAATCTCCTCCTACTCTGGATCGGGCACGTTATCTCCCACGGCGGGGATGCCATCTACCAGATTGCCCTGCCCTGGTTGGTCCTGGAACTCACCGGCTCTAAAACGACCACCTCCCTGGTGGCCCTGAGCGCCTATTTGCCGGCGGTGCTGTTCAGTCTGATGGCCGGGGTCTGGGTGGATCGGTTCGACCGCCGGGGGGTCATGATATTCGCCGACGTGGCCCGGATGCTGGTGGTGGCCCTGCTGGTGGGCTACCTTGTTTCCGGGGGTACATCCCCCGTCATTCTGGGACTGATCGCCTTTACCGTGGCCAGTTTCGCCACCCTGTTCTACCCCGCCAGGGACGCCCTCATCCCCGACCTGGTAGACCCAACGGCCTTGAGCGCCGCCAACACCTTCATCTCGACCTCCGGGCAGTTCGCCCACCTGGCGGGGCCTGTTCTGGCGGGCCTCCTGGTGGCCTCGGTCGGCCTGACCCACCTGTTCACCATCGATGCCCTGACTTTCGGGGCCAGCCTGCTCTGCGTGGTAATAATTACCTTGCCCCCAGCCCCAGACCTCCACGGGACCAGCCACGGCGCCACTCATCTGTCCGATCTCATGGAAGGTCTACGATTTGTGTGGCGCAAGCGTCCTCTGGGGCTGCTCATCCTGCTTACAGCCCTCAATAACCTCTTTATCATGGGCCCCGCCGTGGTGGGCATGCCCATCTTCGTCCGGGAAGTGCTGACGCTGGGTTTTCGCGCCTTCGCCGTCATCGAGGCCCTGATGGCGGGGGGCATGCTCCTCGGGTCGTTCCTGATCTGGCGCCTGGCTTCCCGCTCCAATCCGGCCCGGATCCTTTTCCTGGGGATGATCCTGGACGGTCTCACCTATAGCCTGCTGTTTCTCATGGGCACCTACGCCCAAACCAAGGGACTGATATTCCTCCACGGCATCGGTATTCCCATGATCACCATTACCCGCACCACCATCATTCAACGGGCAGTGCCTCAGGCCTATCGCGGCCGGGTCTTCTCCATGGTCAACATGTCGGTTATCGGTCTCACCGCCCTGTCCGCCGCCCTGGTTGGTCCCCTGGCGGAGGTGGTACCCATCGCCACCATCTTCCTCGGCATCGGGTTGGGAGCGGCCACCTGCGGCCTCATCGGCCTGTGCCACCGGGGCATGATGAATTTGGTATCCGGTGACCTGCAGGGCTAAACTCGGTCTTGCGACCCATGCTACGGGGCTAACCATCCGATGAGGTACAAAACATGGCCATCCTTTCTCGCCCGGGACTAGACCTGAACCTGCTTTTTCCCAACACACCCTGGATGAAATGGCCGGTCCTGGTGGGCCGGTTCATACTGGGGGCGCTGTTTGTCTTTTCCGGCGCTGCCAAGGTGTTGGACGCCCAGACCTTCATGGCGGCCCTGCCCCTGTACCAGGTCCCCCAATGGCTCATACCCCTGGGCGCCTTGGCGCCAGCATTGGAAGTAGCCGTGGGCGTGGCCCTGATTTTGGGTATGGCCCCCCGGCTGATGGCCCTGGCGACCCTGGGACTGCTGGCCGTCTTTTCGGTGCTGCTGATCATGGGCATCGTGGGCGGTGAACTGGGCACCTGCGGCTGCTTTGGCCGCTTCCTGGAGACCAGTCCTCAGCGCGCCCTGGTACGCAACCTCGTCCTGGCGCTCATGGCCGGGGTCGTGTGGAGGTTTCACCGGGACGATCCCGTTGCCTGGCGGCGGTGGCAGGTGCTCACCCTTTCCGGGCTGTTGCTGGTGACG
>CAZJBG010000193.1:1107-4428 GCA_964543925.1 uncultured bacterium | reverse complement strand
CCGGTTTCTTCCTTTACACCTGCCCCGGAGACCTGTAATCTATGCGGTGGGATTTTGGACCGTAGCACCGGACTACACGCCCACACAACCTTCTCGAAGCGTTGGGGTAGCCACCATGAAGGGCAAGGAAAAGGTTAACCGGCGATCGCTGAACGAGCTGCGTGAAGAGATCGATACCACTGATCGTCAACTGTTCGCCCTTATCGCCCGGCGGATGGCCATCGTCCGGGAGATTGGCGCCGTGAAGCGGGCGCAGGGGAAAGCCATCGCTGACCCGGTCAGGGAGGCCCTGCTCAAGAGCAAACTGAAGGAATTTTCCGCCGGGGTGCTGGAGCCGTGGCACGTGGAAGAGCTGGCCTCGGTCCTGATCAAAATCTCCCGTGATCTTCAGGCCCGGTCCGCTGAACGACCCATTAGTTGAAGGGGGTAGGCCCCATGCTTCTAAAGTCCTTGCCAGATTCGTGTCGGCACCGTTACATTTAATATTCAAATAGACTTAGCGATTAGCTCAATTTAGAGAGGATAGATGATAGGGCAATCTTCCAGCGATGAGCGGCGCAGTAGCGATAAACGGCGCACGGAGCCTGAAAGGCGCGACGGAGAAGTTACCGACAAAACCGCCAGCACCGTGGAAGAAGAGCGCCGGCAAGACAAGTTGCGACGCAATATTCCTGACAGACGCAGAGATTAACGTTTAGCCCAATTCACGAGCGGGACTCAGCAGTGCATAACACCGGACGATATTACGGCTATGATTGGGGGTGGACGATTACGGGGTCGATCCTGCGCGCATAGCTGAACTTGCATAACCCAAGCGCACGATCACCCCTGTTCAACGTGGACAGGGTTTTTTTATCATCAATGCCAATTAATCAGGCCCGATCATTATGACCTTCGAACAGTTCCAAGTTCTTGCCCAGGAGCACACGGCCATTCCCGTGTATCGCAAGGTGCTGGCCGACCTGCTCACGCCGGTCTCGGCCTATATGCGTCTGGCCAAGTACTACCGTCCGGCAGTGCTCTTGGAATCGGTGGAGGCGGGACGACAGTTCGCCCGTTACTCGTATATCTGCATCGAGCCGCGCATCAGCGTATCCCACAAAACCGGCATCACCACCATCAGGGAAGGATCGCAGGAGCGGGACACCACCGAACCGTTCCTCGCCACCCTGCGTCATTATCTCACCGACTACCAGGTACCCCAACTGGAGGATATACCCAGTTTCTGCGGTGGGTGGGTCGGCTACCTGGGCTATGAGGCCGTCACCTGGGAGGAAGACATACCGGTCCATCCCGCAACTGCGGGGGACACGCCCGACGCGATCTTTATGTTATTTGAGACCGTGATGGCCTTCGATCACCTCAAGCAGGAGATCGTCATCTGCCATACCCAACGGATCGACCCTGACCAGCCGCTCCGGCCCCAGTACGACGCGGCCCTGGCGGTGGTCGACCAAGTGGGAGAGGCCCTCCACGCCGATATCGATTACCAAACGCCGATTAAAACGAATCAAAGCGAGCTGACCTCCAACCTGAGCCCCGGGCAGTTCATGGCGGCGGTTGAGCAGGCCCGCGAATATATTTTCGCCGGTGATATCTACCAGTTGGTCCTCAGTCAGCGGTTTGAGCGAGCCACTTCGGTGGAACCGCTCACCCTCTACCGGGCTTTGCGGAACGTCAATCCGTCACCTTATATGTTCTTCTTCGACCTCGACGGCTACTCCATTATCGGCGCGTCACCCGAACTTCTGGTCAAGGTGGACCAGGGCGTCATGGAGATCCGGCCCATTGCCGGCACCCGGCCACGCGGCAAGGATGAGCGCGAAGACAGCCGTCTGGCAGAGGACCTCCTGGCCGATGAAAAAGAGCTGGCCGAACACCTTATGCTGGTGGATCTTGGTCGTAACGACGTGGGCCGGGTGTGCCGATTCAATTCGGTTTCCGTGAAGGAATTCATGGTGGTGGAGCGCTACAGTCACGTCATGCACATCGTCAGCCATATCCGGGGAGAACTGCAGGAAGGCAAGGATGTTTTCGAGGCCCTCATGGCCGGTTTTCCCGCGGGGACACTCACTGGCGCGCCCAAAATCCGGGCCATGGAGATCATCCACGAACTGGAACCGTCCCGGCGGGGCATTTATGCCGGAGCCATCGGATATATGGATTTCAATCACAACCTGAACACGTGCGTTACGATCCGTACCCTGCTCCTGAAAGACGGCGTGGCCAGTTTTCAAAGCGGGGCGGGAATCGTGGCCGACTCCGATCCCAAAACCGAATACGAGGAGTCGGTCAGTAAGGCGGAAGCTATTATGCGGGCCGTGGATTTTGCCGAGCGAGGTCTCCAGTGATCTTCGTGCTGGACAATTACGATTCTTTCACCTACAATCTGGTGCAGTACATTGGCCAATTCACCCCGGATGTTGAGGTCTACCGCAATGATATCCTGTCCGTTCAGGACATCCGCCAAAAGTCGCCGGCCAGGATCGTCATTTCACCCGGCCCCGGTCGCCCGGAGGATGCGGGGTTGTCAGTACAGATCATTCGCGAGTTGGGAGAGACCATCCCCATTCTGGGCATTTGCCTCGGGCATCAGGCCATTGCCACCGCCTACGGGGGTACAGTGGACCGGGCCCCGGAAGTCGTGCACGGCAAGACCTCCGAGGTTCAGCACGATGGTGACCCGCTCTTCAAGGGACTGCCCTCGCCCTTCCGCGCCACCCGGTACCACTCCCTGCTGGTGGACAAAGCGTCTCTGCCCGCCGAGTTGGTCATCACGGCCAGGACGGCAAGCGGTTTGATTATGGGCCTGCGGCATCGAAAATTCCCCGTGGTGGGTATGCAATTTCATCCCGAATCCATTCTCACCGAGCACGGGCTGCAAATGATTGAAAACTTCATCATGGGGCCGTCATGAAAGACCTGCTGAACCGTATCCTGAGCCATGAGGACCTCTCTATGGACGAGGCCCGAGACGTGATGGTTCGCATCATGTCGGGCGCATTGAGCGATATGCAGATCGCCGGCTTCCTGGTGGCGCTGCGCGCGAAGGGTGAAACGCCCGATGAAATCGCCGGCTTTGTCCAGGCCATGCGTGAGAAAATGGTTCCGGTGCCCCTCTCGGTAGATGCCATCGACATGTGCGGCACCGGCGGCGACGCCAAGGGGACCTTCAATATTTCCACTGCTGCGGCCTTCGTCGTAGCCGGGGGAGGTGTCCCGGTGGCCAAACATGGTAACCGCTCCATCACCAGCCAATCCGGGTCCGCCGACGTATTGGCCGCCCTCGGTGTCGATCTGGAAATGGCACCCGAAAAAGTA
>CAZJBG010000193.1:0-1097 GCA_964543925.1 uncultured bacterium | reverse complement strand
GGCCGGGCCGTGGACCGGATCGGTATCGGTTTCATGTTCGCCCCGGCCCTGCACCCCGCCATGAAACACGTCATGCCGGCCCGGAAAGCCCTGGCCATCCGCACCGTGTTCAACATTCTCGGCCCCCTGTGCAACCCAGCCGGGGCCCAGCGGCAGGTCATCGGTCTGTTCGACGGCGCTCTCACCGAACCCCTGGCCGAGGTCCTCAAGAAACTGGGCGCCAAGGAGGCTCTGCTGGTCCACGGTGATGATGGCCTGGACGAATTGACCACCACCACTACGACCCAGGCAACTCAACTCCACGAGTCAGGCCAGGTGAACTCCAGCACCATCGATGCCCAACGTTTGGGCCTGAAGCGGGCAACCCTCGCCGATCTACAGGGCGGTAGTCCTGAACATAACGCTACCATGCTCCGTGAAATCCTCCAGGGACAACCCGGCCCCAAACGGGATATCGTCGTGCTCAACGCCGCTGCCGGTCTGATGGTGGGCGGTAAGGCCCGGGACCTGGCAGGGGGCATCGCCCTGGCCAACCAGGCCATCGATAGCGGGAAAGCCTTGGCGACCCTGGACAGGTTGGTCGACTTCTAAATGTCCATTCTCGACGCGATCATCGCCCACAAGGTGAAAGAGGTGGCCCTCCGCCAGTCCGAGGTCCCCCTCTCGGCTCTTGGGCCCCGGTCCGGGGACGTGCGCGATTTCGCCGGAGCCCTCGCTGCACCGGGACTCCAGGTCATTGCGGAAGTGAAACGCAAGTCCCCCTCCATGGGCGATATCCGTTCGGATGTGGATCCCGCCGACCTGGCGAGGACCTATGCCCGATCCGGTGCAGCAGCCATTTCGGTCCTCACCGACGAAAAATATTTTGGCGGCCGGCTGGACCACGTGGCGGCGGTGCACGCAGCAGTCGATATACCTGTCCTGCAGAAAGATTTTATCATCACCGACTACCAGGTCCACGAATCCTACCACGCCGGGGCCGATGCCCTCCTCCTGATTGCCGATGCCCTGGATCAGGCCCAGTTGGAGCGGCTCTACGGCCTGGCGAGCTCCCTGGGGCTGCACGTGCTGGTGGAAGGCTACGGCGATGATGCTCT
>CAZJBG010000192.1:0-4503 GCA_964543925.1 uncultured bacterium | reverse complement strand
CACCCCTTCAATGGCCTGGTTCAGGCTAGGATACCCGGTCATGAAAATAACAATAAGGTCAGGGCTGTGCCGCCTCAGATCCTGTGCCAGCTTAACCGCGTCCAATCCGGGCATACCAATATCGAGCAGGGCAACTGTCGTCGGATGCTCTTGAAAGCGGGCTTGGGCTTTTTGAGGATCGATGGTAGTCGTGATCTGCCACCCTCTAGCCTCAAGCTGGAGGGTCAGTGCTTTTAAAACGGCCTCATCGTCTTCGACGATAAGCACCGTTTGCGGGGTATCAGATCCTTGTCCTGCCTCAGGCATCCACCGACTTGGTTGCCAGCTGCTTGAAGGCGTTCTCGTGAATCTGATGCATGAGCCGCGAGCATACGGCTATAACCAGCTCCGCCGTGCTGGCGGCATCCTGGGGCCATGCGGCGGAAGCAAACAACAACTTGGCAACCCCCTCTGCTTTTGCGTCAGCAAGTTCTGACTTCTGGTAGTCTTCGGACAATGCCATACAGGTGATTTCCCCCTGTACCTGGTTAGCCCCCGGAAGAATCATGAAGGCTGTATCTGCCATCAGCCACTGAAGTTTCGCGTGCGGGTCGTGCTTGAGCACCAGTTGGCTGCAGGTCTGATGGAAGGCATCGATTTCCACCTGGCTGGTCAATACCCGGGGCGTGATGAATCGCAGGATGTTGATCCCCACCACTCCTCCAGCCCCCCCCTGGGCATCAATCTCCTGCCCCAGGGCTTCCTGCACATTGGCAAGCGAGAGGTCGGCACGGGCCTGATCGGCTTGCCGTTCATCGGACTGAAACACCTGTGGGGCAATTTGAGTGGCCAGGATCTCGAGAAGTAATTGCTGTTCTTCAGTGATGCACTGCGTTTCATCTACGCAAAATACGACCAGGAATCCTAACAGGCGCTCACGATAACGAATAGGTGTGAAAGATATGCCATGGAGGGGTTCGCTGCGGGAAGAGAGCTCCTGGATCATCTTGGGCTGCTCCCCGCCGGCCTTTAACGAACTGGGCTTATCCATCGATACGGTGGTTTCCAAGTTCTTCCAGGAATAGTTGGCAATCTTCTTACCCAGGGGGGACTTGTCGGGGAAATTACCTTTACCCAGCCGGTAGCCGTTCCCCTCATCTTTGAACAGGAGACAACTGTGCGTCAGGACGAGCCCAATGGACAAGGTATCCAGAACAAACTCCAAGGTCATGTCCCAGTCATCGGTATCGTAAAGTAGTTGGGAGACCTTATGGAGGGTGGTTACATCGTTGAGCATTTTGGCAATACGGGCCTGAAGGATTTCGTTCTCACGCTTAAGGCGCTGCTCCGTGAGTGCACGTTCAACCACCTGTCCCAGTTGCCGCAGGTCAAAGGGCTTGTTCAGGTAGGCATAGACCTGAAGATGCACCGACTCGATTGCCGAGTCCAGGGTAGCATATCCGGTGAGGATGATGACCAGGGTATCCCGGTTGCGCTCATGTACGGCACGGGTAATGTCCATGCCGGATACATGCGGCATCCGCAGGTCCGTGAGAACCAGATCGAAGTCCTCGGTTTCTATGACCTCTTTGGCTTTAACCGGGTCGATAAAGGTGGCCACCTCATAGCCGCTCTGCTTCAGGTGCTGCGAGATAGCTTCGACTATGAACTTTTCATCATCAACAACTAGTATTCGCGATTCCATACTTTACCTATTCGTATCCAATTCACATGACGGTATGGGTGGGCTCAGGCGGAGCGTCCGCCCTGCACATTATTTTCCATCCGCCTTGCCTGGGCTGACCGCTTGACGAAGCGGACCAAAACTCAATCTGTCCCCAACCCGGAAAAACATAATGTTCTGGCGCTCCTTGTTCATATCTATGACGACGTCCCCGATGGCTACTCGTACCTCGGGGTAGATGGTTTCATGAACTCGGATACTTTCCGCCTCGGGTGTTATGTCCATCTCGGCCTCCCGGCTGAGATCCAATTCATCTTCCCGCTCAGCGTGCGCCCGATGGTGGTGGAGTAAGATACTTTCCTTTTTTTCCAACTCCACCAGCTGGAGCTCTTTCTCCTCGGTAAGATTACCCATGCGCTCCTTCAGAAGCTGCAAAAAAGCGAGCCTCTTTTGCACATAGGCCAGATCCATGCGGTTGCGTCGCTGGTCACTGCGCAGGAGGTAGCGAGCCCTCGAAACATTTTCGGGGGGCGTATAACCGACCCTCAAGTCCGTGGCAATCCGACTGTCCGAGCCGACCATGTTGGCCTCGATTTTCTTTTCGGCAAAGAGGGAACCTCCCCGTACAATCCCTTCACTGGTCACGGCCAAGATATAATGACCGGCGGTGACGGCGCTGTTAATGATGTAGCGCTCTACCTTGACATCCTGCTTGGCACCGATGGTCGCATCCTGGATGAAACCGGCAACAATATTCTGCCCGGCCAAAATGCGGGCACGGGATTGCCCCAGAATCCCGTTGCGTACGACCACGCTACCACTACGGGAATAGACAGTAGCCGCCTCAATATTACCGCCAATATAGATGTCCCCGACAGCTTCAACCTTGAACCCCGAACGTACATCCTTCTCAATATGTACCGAACCTTCGATCTTGAGATCGCCGGTCTGGGTATCAACGCTGCCCTCAATTAGCGTTACCTCTGAAACCAGGACCTTTTCACCTGACCAGGCGGCGACACCATCGATGGCCGCAAGCAGGGATAGGCCATCTTTGGAGGGATAGGTACCCTCCCCTTGAGGCAAGGGAATATCTTCCCCCGAGGCAGCGATGGTTTCACCAAAGATGTTAATCCCCCGGGTACCCTCTGTGGGCGGTAATTTGGACAGGATTCGATCACCTTTCCCGACGCGACTGAAATAGTGCCTCTTCAGCGCAGACTGCAACGTTTCATCGGTATCGCCCGTTGTTTCACCACCGCCCGCCCCGGCGGCATCCCAAATCAGTCGGGCGTCCCCTCCGGTGACCGCCGGCTTCCCCTTGGCAAAAACCAGCGGTTTGCCTTTAATCTTTTGCTTCACCAGCTTTTCCACGACCTTGTCGTCAATACCGTAACTCACCTTAGCCTTCTCAATGGCAAGGTGCACCTGTTTGAGGGTGGGAAAGGCGGTAACCTCTTTCGGTACAAGGAGGGTGGCCACATACCCCCCCTTTAGAATTTCTATCGCGACCGAATCAGTGGGGGGCTGACTGGGTGCCGGTTTTTCGATGGGCTCAGTCATTTTGGTTCGTTATACTCGAATCGAATTTCATGGGTTGCTCCACAGTGGCACACGACCTGGATGCCTACAATGCGATCCCCCTCCAGGATCGGCGTTACCTCCACCTCCTCCAGCTCCAGGTTCACAGGTATCTCCGGGGTGATGGTCATTGGCTTACCCGGTATCACCTGCTCCTTCTTAATGATGGTTTGATGTTGGAGTATACTGCTGGCTTCCTTGGGCAGCCGCTCTTCCTTCCACGGGACGAATGTGGGCGTCTGGGATTTGCCCGTATCGTCTGCCGGGATATCCGCCGGAAGAGGATCGGGCGTCGGGTCCTCCTCGGGGGACTCCATATGGTCGGCGTCTAACGCGGGCTGAAGCATTCAGCAAACCTCTCTATGGTCTTCATCTGCATATGGGTGGCGCCACACCAGAAAGACAGGCCGGGCGTTTCTGTTCATCGAACCTGCGTGAGGACTAACTCGGGTCACCCGCTGCCTGCTTACTGTATCCGTACCTAATTTCTCCAATTGAATGGCAAACCCCGTGCCAGCTTGTTCCATAACCGCGGATACAGATCGCCAGCACTCACCAAGGCTGGCTTCCCGATAAACGGCCGGATGACCGCTAGATTATAGCACCATTACCCCAACTAGGCAATATTTTCCTAGCGGCCAAACCAGCTTATCATCCCCGCACTCCTGCACCCGATGTCCCAGCCGGCCAAGCCTTCACATCGGATCATGATCGAGCCCAAATTTACAATCCATAATTTACAAGGACTTATTATACTTGACAGTCAAAGATGTTTTTAATAACATTGGTCCGCTCTCCAGGTCCCCAATGGGGGGCAGATTGGTTGTTTTGGTAATGAACAGGTTGAAGGCGGAGGGTTGATCGAACAGTTCAAAGTTGTTTGAGATGCCCGAGGAGAGGTGTGCGATTGTGTATATTAGTTGGACAGAAGACAAATAGAGCGTTCCTCCTCTGTGATTCCTATCGAGAATATTCAGCTGCGTCCTCTTCATCTTTCCGGGACAGGTGTCTTATAAGGACCCTCACCTTCGTTCATGCGCTAGCCGCGCCGGTTCCAGGAGTAGCATTCCAGACAACACGCGGGTCATGCCAGTGACCCTATATTTTTTATTTTACGCAGGCATTGATCTTGCTGAAACAGATATTATAACTGGTCAAAAGGTTGTTTCCACCGCGATTCAACCATGGGTTGATCCTTAACTAAATAGGGAGTCAGGGTATCATGAGTGGTATTATGAATCTGTTTAATCGAATGTCCA
>CAZJBG010000191.1:0-4546 GCA_964543925.1 uncultured bacterium | reverse complement strand
CCCGGTCGTAGATGACCCCCACCAACAGGAAGAGCATGGCCGTGATGGTGCCGTGATTGAACATTTGCAGGACCGCGCCGTTCATGCCGGCCTGTGCTCCGGCCCGGTTGGTGCTCACCACCGCCGCCATACCCAGCAGTACCAGTCCCATATGGCTCACCGAGGAATAGGCCACCATCCGCTTGAGATCCACCTGGGCGATGGCGTTGGTCGCGCCCCAGATAATGTTGATGACCCCCAACACCGCCAGGGCAATGGCGAAGGTCGCCGTCTCCTCGGGCAGGAGGGGGTAGCTGATCCGCAGCAGGCCATAGGTCCCCATCTTCAGCAGGACCCCGGCCAGGATCACCGACACGGCCGTGGGCGCCTCAACGTGGGCCAGGGGCAGCCAGGTATGGAAGGGGAAAATGGGCACCTTGATGGCAAAACCGATAAACAGGGCGAACCAGATGAGCCATTTCATCTCCAGCCCCCACAGCTGCACATCGATGGTAGAAGCCGTCTGGATGAGAGTCATGAGGTTGAAGGTATGGGGTTCGGTGTAAAAATAAAGGGCCAGCATGGCCAGCAGCATGAGCACCGACCCAAAGAGGGTGTACAGGAAAAATTTGATGGCCGCGTACTGCCGCTGGGGACCACCCCACATGCCGATGAGGAAGTACATGGGCAGCAGCATCACCTCCCAGAATACGTAGAACAGGAAAAAGTCCAGGGAGACAAACACGCCCATCATGCCCGCATCCAGCAGCAGGAAGAGGCTGAAATAACCCTTGGGCGCCTTGGTGATGTTCCAGCTGGCGACGATGGAGATAAACGACAGGAACGCCGTGAGCAGGACCATAGGCATGGAAAGGCCGTCTATCCCCACGTGGTACTGGACATTGAAGGACGGTATCCAGGCCGCCTGCTGGACAAACTGCATGGCGCCGGTGCCGCGCTCGAAGGCGGCCAGCAGCCAGATGGCAAACAGGGTCTGCACACCGGTGATGCCGGCCGCAATCCACTTGATCTGACCCGCCCGGTTTTTGGGGACGAACAAGATGGCCGCCGCCCCAACGACGGGGATAAAAACGAGGAGTGTTAAAATGTAGGCATCCATATATTCAAGTTTCCCTTATTGGTCCCCGCGGCAGCGTGTTACTCCATGCATGTCAGAAACGACTGGCCACCAAGAAGACGATCATCCCACCGGCCAGGGCCCACACGATGTAATTCTGAATCCGGCCGGTCTGGAGTTTGCGCCCCGTGGCGCCCAGCCAATGGGTCACGTGGCCGAAGCCATCCACCACGATCTGGTCCAGCCAGGTATAGTCCAGGTAGCCCGAAACATTGCTGGCCCGCACCGTGTTGCGGCCCCAACCGTCGATGAACCACTGATCCCAGATGTCCCAGTCGAGCCAGGCGATCTTGTCGGTGAGCCACAGGAACGGCCGGTAGAGCACGGCGTCGTACATTTCGTCGAAGTAAAACTTGTAGAAGGACAGCTGGTAGGCCCCGATCCTGCGCAGCCGATCTGCCCAGGCCCGGGCGCTTAGCCAGCGAAACAGGTAGAAGATAATCGCCAGCAGGATGCCGGTCCCCGCCACAACGAATGAGAGGGTCATGGTCAGGCCGTGAGCCTCGTGGAACCCGTGCTCCAGATGCTCGGCCCCCAACTGGGCAAAGCCGGTGAGGTTCTCCGCCTGAGGAATGATCCGGGTGAACCACCCCTCGGCGTGGAGGGGATGGGTGCCGGGCAGGGTGAAGAAGACGGCAAAACTGAGGGCCGCCAGGAGCATGAGGGGTCCGGTCATGACCAGGGGGGACTCGTGCACATGCTCGCGCACCTGCTCATCGGCCGGTTTGCCGTGGAAGGTCATGAAGATCAGGCGGAACATATAAAAAGCGGTGATGGCCGCCGCGCCGAAGCCCGCCATGGGGAACAGCACCGCCCACCACTGGTGATGCTCCGCGGCAAAGGCCAGGGTACCGGCCAGAATGGCGTCCTTACTTAGAAAACCGGAGAAGAGGGGCACCCCGGAAATGGCCAGGGCCCCGATGAACATGGTGAGATAGGTGATGGGCATTTTCCGGGCCAGCCCGCCCATGTTGCGCATATCCTGGGGATCGGTTTCGTGGTCCCCCTTGTGCTCCAGGCTGTGATGCATGGCGTGGATCACCGATCCGGAGCAAAGGAACAGCAGCCCCTTGAACATGGCGTGGGTGCCCAGGTGAAAGAACGCCGCCTGCTGGGCGCCCATGCCCACCGCCATGATCATGTAGCCCAGCTGGCTCACGGTGGAGTAGGCCAGGACCCGCTTGATATCATTTTGGGTGATGGCTGTCAGGGCTCCCATAACGGCCGTGATGGCCCCGACGGTGCCCACAAACAGGAGGGCGTCAGGGGTCAGGATGGGGAACAGTCGCACGGTGAGGTAGACCCCGGCGGCCACCATGGTGGCGGCGTGGATCAGGGCCGATACCGGCGTGGGGCCCTCCATGGCGTCGGGCAGCCAGATGTGCAGGGGAAACTGGGCCGACTTGCCGACGGCGCCCATAAAGACCATGATCCCCGCGATGGTGAGCAGACCCATTTGACCGGCGAACAGGTTGGCCCCCTCCACGTCCACCAGGGCATACAGGTCCTGGAAGGTGAAGGTACCCGTCACCATCCACAGCAGTAGCATGCCGATGAACATGCCGATGTCCCCCACCCGGTTGGTGAGGAAAGCCTTCTTGGAGGCGTCAGCAGCCGAATCTTTCTCGAACCAGTGGCCGATGAGCAGATAGGAGCTCAGGCCCACCAGCTCCCAGAACACGTACATCATGAACAGGCTGTGGGCCAGCACGATGCCGTTCATGCTGAAGGTGAAGATCCCCAGGTAGCCGAAGTACCGGGTGTAGCGCACGTCGCCCCGCATGTAGGCCACCGAATACAGATGTACCAGACTGGAAATGATTGCCACCACCAGCAGCAGGACCACCGCAATGTTATCCAGCTGAAAACCGAGGGTCAGGCTGAAGGAGCCCACTGAGAACCAGGCCACCTCGGGGTAATGATTCATGGGGGTCCCCAGCACCACCGTGAAGAACATGCTGACGGTCAGGATCAGGGTAACGAAGATGGCGGCCACGGAAATCCACACTCCCCGGGGACCAAGACGCCGTCCGAAGAAAATCTGCAGGGCAAAGGACGCCAGGGGCAGGAACAGAATGATCAGGGCGAATTGGGTGCGAACGTCCAAGGCTAGCCTTTCATCTCGTGGGCTTCATCCACGTTCACGGTATGGAAGGTCTTGTACAGGTTGATGATGATGGCCAGCGCCACCGCCGCCTCGGAGGCAGCCATCACGATGACGAACAGGGCGAAGATATGCCCCGGGAGCTGGTCGGACAGGCCCCCGAACCGGTTGAAGGCTACGAAATTGAGGTTGGCCGAGTTGAGGATCAGTTCGATGCCCATGAGCACCGCCACACCGTTGCGGCGGGTCATCACGCCGTACAGGCCGAGGCAGAACAGGATGATGCTGATGAACAGGTAAGACTGCAGGCTATCCATGCTCTCTCCTGGATAAATAGGCGGCGCCGAGTAGGGCCACCAGCAGGAGGATGGAAGCCACTTCGAAGTGGAGCAGATACCGGGTTAACAGGGAGGTGCCGATGGTGGCCACCGTGCCGGTGGTCTCACCCAGCTCGCCCCGGTGCCACGGCGTCCTGAACAGCAGGGCTGACAGGCCGATAAAAAGGAAGAAAACCACCACCGCCGCAAGGAACCGGTTGGGCATGCTGGACTGGATCACCACTTCGCTGGCAATCTTTTGGGTGAGCATCACCCCGAAGATAATCAACACCAGGATGCCCCCGACGTAGATGACCACCTGGGTGGCCGCCAGGAAGTCGGCGTAGAGAAAAACATACAGCCCGGCCACGCCAAACAGCGTTCCCATGAGGGCCACCGCCGAATGCACCAGGTTCCTGGCCGTCACCACCCAGAAGGCGGTCACCACCACCAGGACGGCCATGAGATTAAAGGTAAGGGCACCCATGGCCGGTTAGCCTTCCATCCGGGCGAGAACGGCTTCAACCTCGCCGTCAAGTTTGCCCAGCTCCGATAGAGTGGTACGGATCTGTCCCGCTGCGTCCTTGGGTGTCCCTCCCTGCCGGGTCACCTTGTTGAGAATGGCTTTGGCCTTGCCCCGGGCCAATCGGTCTGATATGCCGTTGAGGATCGTCAGATCGACCTTCCCCTTGTCGGCAGCACCGGTGTCCGCAGCAGGAGCGGATTCCTTTTTGGAGGCCTTTTCAGTATCGGCAACCGGCTCCGGGGCCGCGCTCTTTGCTTCCGCTTCTATTTCCGCTTCTTCTACTGCCACTGCCGCTGCCCCTGCTACTGCTACTTCTTCACCCGGTTGCTGGATGTCAATCTTGGCCAGGCCCGCCACGATATCCGCCACCTCCGGCGTCAGTTTACCGGCCTCTTCCAGGGCGCCCTTCACCTGCTGGGCCACCTCGGCCGAGGATTTACCGGCCCGCACGGCCCCCATGGCGGCTTTCTTGGCCAGTCCCC
>CAZJBG010000190.1:0-4603 GCA_964543925.1 uncultured bacterium | reverse complement strand
CGGAAGATGAGGGCCGGATTATTGTCCGTGCTGCCATCGGGCAGAACCACCGCCGCCGCCAGGAGTGGGATGAGGGTGCCCGTGCCTCCCCCCCCGCCTCCCACGACGTTGATGACACCGTTGTGACATACCTTAAGCTGACCGCCAATCGAGTTGAAGAACAGGAATGTGGCGACGACGCTACAAACGGGGTCGTTGACGACGGTGATGAAGTTAAAAATCTCAGCCGTGATGGTCAGCGAGTCGCCTCCGATATCGGTCAGAGCGACCGGCCGCACGGAGCCGACATAAGTGACACTCAGCAAACAGTTCGTGGTGTCGAAGTTATCGGGATTGATGCGGATCGCTTGCACCGCTCCGGACGTGTTGCTGCGAAACACCGTTCCGATCGCGCCGTAGTCAGCAGCCACAACCGCGTCCCCGAATTGCGACCAGATGAACGTTGACGAGTCATCCTGGAACGAAGAGCCTTGCTCGAAGAAGACGGATAGATTCGTCGTCGTACACGTCAGCGCCGGCCGATTTTCGAGCCGCAGAAACAGCGAATGCTGCGTTTGGCCGGCATTGCGGATCACGGCCGATTCCGTTGTGACGATCACCTGATCGAGGACGAATGAGAAAACAATGATCTCGGTACCCGTCCCGCCAATCACCTGAGCGTGACTTGGCGGAGCAACGAGCAGTAGCACCAAGGAAATCCGGAGGAGGATGTGCGAGATCATGGTTGACTCCGGCCAATATCAAAGAGCGCTACCGGCCGCACGGACCCAACATAGGTAATCGACAGCAGGCAATTCGTCGTATCGAAATCGTCCGGATTGACGCGCAGAGCCTGCACCGCTCCGGACGTGTTACTGCGCAACACCGTCCCGATCGAGCCATAGTCAGCAGCCACAACCGCGTCCCCAAGTTGCGACCAGATGAACGTTGACGAGTCATCGGCGAACGAAGAGCCTTGCTCGAAGAAGACGGATAGATTCGTCGTCGTACACGTCAGCGCCGGCCGATTTTCGAGCCGCAGAAACAGCGAATGCTGCGTTTGGCCGGCATTGCGGATCACACCCGATTCCGTGGTGACGCTCACCTGATCGAGGACGAATTCGAGTACGACAATCTCAGAGCTCGACCCGCCGACAATCTGGCTGCGTCCGCTAGAGACGAACAATCCGCTCATCGCAATTGCGTAGATCGAAAACCAGAACACAACGAACGAGACCGCGAGTTGAATCCGCGTCATGATGGATACTCCCATCCGTCGAATGCCATGATGACCGATGTGCCCGGAACGGGAAGGATCGAGCCGGCTTCGTGAATCACGACCATCTCGACAGTTTGTTCCGGATAAGCCAATAGTTGGCCGGCTAGTTCGAAAAACCCCGCCGATGATCCGTACAGGAATCGGAAGGCCTCGAATCCCTTGAACGGTTGGCCGTCGCGGAGAATCCGAAACAGCATTTGCGGATTGCCGCCCTGGACGAACCCCGGACCAGTGTAGAGATTCCAAATCTCCCGAATCACAAGCGTTTGACCGCGGGGAACGCGGTAAGAGTTCACCGTGTTCGATGAGCCATCGGCCAATGGCGTGGCGAGAAGTTCCGACTTGAGAATCGGGGTGCCCGTCTCCGGCATGTTGATATGCGGCCGGTAGACGCCCGTGCGGCCAGCGCCGGGACTCTCGCCGTTCGTATTGACGAGTCGATTGGACGCGGCGGAGGCCCGGATCTTCGGCCGCGCGACGTGCGGCGAGACGCTGGCGACGCGTTCGAGCAGCAGTGACAGTGTTTCGTTCGCGCGCCACGTACCCGTCGCTGGATCCCCCGCCCGCACTCGTTCGCCGAGCTCGGCGCCGCGCCGGAAGTTCGGTCGCCCCGGAATTTTCGAGTGTGCCTTGCGAATCGGGTCGGCCGGAGCCGGTACCCGGAAATAATCGTCGGCGTACATCTAACCTCCAATCCGACCGATCGGAGCGGCGAAGAAAAACGCGAGTTGAATCCGCGTCGAGCTCCCCGCTGTCAGGTTCAAGTTCGTCAAGCGCACGATGAGGTTGGCGCCACTCGGCCAGGGCTGCAAAGTCGTCAGAAGGAAAGGGCCTGGCGTCGACAGCGGCGCGACCGATTGACCCGATGCTATCCCATCGCGGATCGGACTATCGGCATACACTTCATCGGTATCGCCGTTGAGAAGCTGCCAGCGGAAGCCGGCCGCGTTGTTGGAATTTCCCGAAACGTAGCGCAGAAAGGCTTCCGGACCCACCGACAGTTGATCCTCTTTGCTTTCCCCTGGCAGGAATAGATCTTCGCCGTTGGGTGGAACGACTTGGATGTTCGATGAATAGGACTGCGCATGGCGGAACGGCAGATCTTCCAGCATCCAACGGAACGGCCACCGCCCAGGGATTCGATACGCCGGCATTCGGCGATAAAAATCCTTTAGCAGGGCCGTCCCTTGGAACCCAAAATCGTAGACGTTGCGCCGACCGATGCCGTACATTAGCCCTGTGCTCCCTCCGCGCGCTCCTTGCTCGGGTACACGTTCGACCCGATGAAGGCGATTTGAATCGTGTTGCCGGCCGAGGAGAGATCCTCGAGATCGATCAAAATGTGACCGCTCGCGCCGTATTCAGATGGAGGCGACATCGGAAACGGAAACTGCGCGGTGCCGATGATGTTGGCGTTGTTCACCTTGTCATTCGAAGAACCGATGCCGCCCGAGGACATATACTCTCCGGAGGCATGGCGCAGCCGCACGCGATAGGCGCCGGTCTGTGTACCGCTGAGCGCCTTCAAACGAAAGACGGCTGAGCCATCGATCGTGACGCGCTGATTGTCTTGGACTTGATTGGCGGTCAGAACGATATCGAATACGTAAATCCGAAATGTCTCGACGCCGTGATCGCGGCCCGTCCCATCGCAATGCGGACACACAGCCAACATGCCGGCGTTGCTCTCGACGCTCCCCGATCCGTTGCAGTGTGGACAGGCTGAGTTCATTACTGTTTCCCCCTTCAGGTCGGAGAGAGCCGGAGAAGGAAACCGGTTAGATGGGCTTCGACCCACCCGCTGTTGAGCCGCGTCCGTCTACTGGACTTGGCGATAAAGGATGCCGTCGAGCACGCAAAGGATATCGAGACCCGTGGCGGCCGTGGCATTCGAAGTGGTGAACGTCGCTGACGTTTTCACTTCGGTGCGGAATTGCTGACCTTGCAGGATCCAGATGCCCTCCTCACCAAGCAGGTTGATCGCCGCGGGATTCGCGACGCCGTTGTTCCAGTTCGATTCGTCGGTTCTCGACGTTTGTCCTTGGACTCCAGCGCCACCCGGAAACAGCACGAGCGGACCTTCCTGGTAGATCTTCTGCCCGATGTAAAACTCGCAGAAGTAGACCGACAGAAACGCGTTCAAATCGGCCGAGAGAATGTCCGACGCGAAGATGAAACGAAGCGCGGTGACGAAGAACCGCTGGGGATCTTCGAGCCGTCCGGCTTGGATCAGGTTCGTATCATTCTTGGTTTTCGTGGCCGAGATTGGCGTCTGGAAAAAGATGATCGAGGTTGCCGTTACCGTATTGGTGGCAACGGTCACACGATCGTACAATTCCCAGGCTTGCCGGTCCGCCAAGTTCGGGACAATCGGGTTCGCCCGCCGCGCCGCTTGACGCCGCGCGAGCACTTGACCCATCTCGTTCCCGAGTTGCACCCGATGCGCTCGATACCGCTTGCCGTCGAAGATTTGATCGGCGAGCATACCGGGGTGAGGGGTTGCCAGCGGGATAACATGTTCGTAGTGTTTCATGATGTTGTTTTTGATCCTCCGAAAAATGGAAGAAGGAACCGAAAGGTCTTCAGGGTATTACCCCCAGACCCGCGAACCTCCGTATCTGGAACGACCCATTGCTAGGCCGGAAACGCCGTTCCCCACGGGTGGCGCGGGCGCCATCGCTTGCGTCAGCATCGCGGGCGGTTGAGAGGCCGCGGTCTGTCCGCTTGGATCAGCGGCAGCGAGCGGAGTGAAGAAGTCCATCGGCTGGAAGCCGCGCAATCCGCGGACTCCGGCAAACGCATAATCACCCAAGCCGCGCACGCCCGTGCGACCGAGCGACACGCCAATGGCGGTCTGTTCGGTGATGATACGCATCACCAGCCCGACAAAGCCGCCGAGCGCGATCATGTCGCCGGCGCGCCGGCCCATCATGCGACCACCGAGCCAGCCGAGAAGCAGTGCGGCCAGGCCGTTGGCGCCGTAACCCATGAACCCTTGGTTGCGAGGGCCCAAGGCCATTTGCGTCGCCGCCCGCGTGAGCGTGCCACCAGCAATCGCCCACACCGAATCGGTGAGGAGACTGGTAATACGACCGCGGCCCAGAAGAGCCGAGGGATTCCGACGCCGAACCGCGCGTCGACGGGCGCTGAGACGAGCCGGTTGACGTCGCCGCGGATACGGATTTCGCGCGACCGCGATGTAACGAGGCCGACGACGAGCCGGTCGACGCGTAGTACGTCTTTGTGCTTTTCGTTTCACTGTTGAACTCCTTTTCGTTGAACGCTTGCGATGCGGATTCGCCGCCGCAAGCCCGAGGGATGTTAGCAACCCCAGATTGCGCCGGG
>CAZJBG010000189.1:0-4667 GCA_964543925.1 uncultured bacterium | reverse complement strand
CGGCCCGGCAGGTCGTCCACCAGCCGCTGCATCCCTATACCCAGGCCCTGATTTCGGCGGTGCCGGTGCCCGATCCGGGCCGGAAGGCCCAGCGCATCGTGCTGCAGGGGGATGTGCCCAGTCCTTCCGAACCGCCCCCTGGCTGTCCCTTCCACTCCCGGTGTCCAGTCTACCAGGCCGCCGGCAATCTGGCCTGCCTCCAGGCCGTGCCGCCCCTGGAGGAGCAGGGGCCGGGCCATTTCGTGGCGTGCTATGAAGCCTGACTCGCCGGTCCCGGATCTTCGGCGACACCCGATTCGACGGGTCAGTTTTCACACCCTGGGGTGCAAACTCAACCAGGCCGAAACCGCCGCTATCGCGGCCCTGTTTGCCCGGCAGGGCTACGAGGTGGTTCCCTTTCGCCAGGAAGCAGATTTGACCTACATCAACACCTGCACCGTCACGAATGAAGCCGACGCCAAGAGCCGCCAGACCATCCGCCAGGCCGTGCAGGCTTCGCCGGGGGGCCGCGTAGTGGCGGTGGGGTGTTACGCCCAGGTCAAACCTGAGGAAGTGGCTGGCCTGGACGGCGTGGACATGGTGCTGGGTACCCACGAAAAATACCAAATTTTCGATCTGCTGGACCGCCTCGAGGAGGGTCACCGTGGGGGGCCGTTGGTGCTGGTCTCCGATACCGGTGATATCGAGACCTACGACGAATCGCCGTTCATCTCCGCCACCAGCCGGACCCGGGCCTTCCTGAAAGTCCAGGAGGGTTGCGATTATGGTTGCAGCTACTGCATCATTCCCGCCGCCCGTGGCCGCGCCCGGAGCCGTCCCCTGGCCAGTTGCCTGGCCGAAGTCCGCCGCCTGGTGGCTGAGGGGTACCGCGAGGTGGTGCTCACCGGAGTGAATATCGGCACCTGGGTAGACGGCGACCGCCGATTTCACCACTTGCTGGCCAAAGTGAGTGAGACGTCAGGACTGCGGCGCATCCGGATCAGTTCGATCGAGCCCAACTTGGTCACCGATGAGCTGCTGAAGGTGGTGGCCGGAAGCGAGAACATCTGCCCTCATTTCCATGTGCCGCTGCAGCACGCATCGGACCGGATTCTCCGGGCCATGCGTCGTCGCTATACCATGGCCGATTACCGTAGGGTCATGGAGCGCATCACGGCGGCCCTGCCCGGTGCGGCTATCGGCGCCGATGTGATCGTCGGCTTTCCCGGTGAGACCGACGCCGATTTTAAGCAGCTGGCCCACGCCCTCACCGAGCTCCCCACCAGCTACCATCATATCTTCCGCTACTCGGAGCGCGCCGGCACCGTGGCCGTCAAGTTGACCGACCCGGTGGACCCGGTCCTGCGGAAAGAGCGCAGCGCGGTGTTGCGGGAGATCAGTCGTAAAAAGGAGCAGACCTACGCTCAGCGGTTTGTGGGGCGGATCAAGGAAGTCTACTTTGAGCAGTCCATCACGGCCGGTGGTTGGGAGGGCATGACCGACAACTATCTGCGGGTGCGCGTCCCGGGAAACGGCCAACCCCCGGAGCAGCCGTTCCAATCGGTGAAGCTCACCGGCTGGGAAGACAGCGTCCTGCGGGGCACGGTGGCTGCGGCGTGAGGGCATGAAACGGCTGGCCGTGTTCGTCTCCGGGGGCGGGAGCAATTTTCGCGCCATCCATCAAGCCATGCTGGCCGGCGGGATCGACGGCGTGGTGGGGCTGGTGGTCACCGACAAGGCCGACTGCCCGGCCGCCGCCTATGCGCGTGATCGTCTCATACAAGTCTATCTTCACCCGGCAACCGACCGAACACCCGCCAGTTTGCTGAAAGTCCTGAGCAGCAGCGCCATCGACTTCCTGATCCTGGCGGGCTACCTCAAGATGGTCCCGGTCGAAGTGGTGCGAGCCTATCCCCGGAAGATTTTGAACATCCACCCGGCCCTGCTGCCGGCCTTTGGGGGCCCGGGCTTTTACGGCCGGCGGGTGCACGAGGCGGTACTGGCCTCGGGGGATGACGTCTCCGGAGTGACGGTACATTTTGTCGATGAGGAGTATGACCACGGACCCACGGTGGCCCAGGTCACTGTGCCGGTTGAGCCTGACGATACGCCCAAGACCCTGGCCGCCCGGGTCCTTGAACAGGAACACCGCCTCTATCCCCAGGTGGTGGCGGCCCTCTGCCGGGGGGCTATCGATTGGGACGAGGACGGGACGCCGCATATAGAGCCACCGTTAACTTTACCAAACCACTACAAGCCCAAGGACCATTCGTGAAACGAGCCTTTATCAGTGTGTGGGACAAATCGGGTCTGGAGGAGCTGGCCCGGTTCCTCCATGAGCATGACTTCAGCCTCATCTCTACCGGCGGGACTGCCCGGAAAATCGAGGGGCTGGGGATTCCGGTGACGCCGGTGGAGGAAATCACCGGCCAGCCCGCCCTCATGGACGGCCGTTTGAAGACCCTCGACCTGCGGGTCTTCGGTCCCATCCTCTTTGATCGCCAGAAGCGGTCGCATGCCCGTGACCTGGAGCAGTTGGGTCAGGCACCCATCGATCTGGTGGTGGTGAACCTGTACCCCTTTGAGGAAATGCTGGCCCAGGAGCTGTCGAAAGAGGAGATGATTGAGTATATCGATATCGGGGGGCCCAGCCTGCTTCGGGCTGCGGCCAAGAACTATGCTCACGTCATCGTGCTCAGCCAGCCGGAGCATTATCCCCGGTTCCAGCAGCTCTACCTGGATCACAACGGCGATATTCCCCTTGAGGAACGTGAGCGGCTGGCAACGGAGGTATTTCGCCACACCGCCGCCTACGACCAGCTCATTGGGGACTATTTCGCGCCGCCCTCCGAAGAGCTGCCCGCAGCGATCACCATCCATGCCCGGCGCCACCAAGCGTTGCGCTACGGTGAAAATCCCCACCAGCAGGCCGGTTTCTACCTGGCACCGGGGCAGGAACCGCTGTGGGAGCAGCTCCACGGCAAAGCGCTCTCATTCAACAACTATGCCGATGCGGAAACAGCCTATCAGATTGTGTCCGAGTTTGAAGGTCCGGCGGCAGTTATCGTCAAGCATGCCAACCCCTGTGGCTTTGGCCTGGGAGAGACAGTCACGGAGGCCTACCGCCGGGCCCTGTCCACTGATCCGGTGAGCAGTTTCGGGGGCATAGTGGCCTTGAACCGTCCGGTGGACGAGGATGGGGCCCATGCCATGGCTGAGTTGTTCTTGGAATGCGTTATCGCGCCCGCCTTTACGAGGGAGGCCCTGGCCCGGCTCACCAAAAAGAAGAACCTCCGGCTCTTACAGGCGGCTACGATCAGGGATGTGGCAGCTGCCCGGGAGATCAAGTCGGTGGCCGGCGGCTTTCTGGTCCAGGATGGGGACAGCTTCCAGGGTGAAGAGCGTTGGGAAGTGGTGACCCGGAAAAAACCGGCCGGCAAGGAAATGCAGGCCATGCGTTTGGGTTGGAAACTTGTTAAATTTGTCAAGTCTAACGCTATCATATTTAACAATCTTGATCAGCTGTTGGGCGTAGGTGCAGGGCAGATGTCCCGGGTGGACGCGGTGGTTCTGGCAGGCATGAAGGCCGCCAAAGCGAGTTTGGACCTTACCGGTGCGGCCATGGCTTCGGACGCATTTTTCCCCTTTCCCGATGGGGTGGAGGAGGCGGTTCGGCTGGGTATCACTGCCATCATTCAGCCTGGGGGGAGTGTGCGGGACCCGGAGGTGATTGCCGCCGCCGATGCTCATAAAGTAGCGATGATTTTCACGCACACGCGACATTTCAGACATTAAGGAACCAGCGATATGGGACGTGACGGTAAATCCAGCCTGAGTTATTCGCGATTATTCTCCAAAGATATTGCTATCGATCTGGGTACCGCCAATACGCTTATTTGGGTGATGGGCCGGGGAATCCTCGTCAATGAGCCATCTATCGTGGCCAAGGATGTTCACACGGATAAGGTCATTGCCGTCGGCAATGAAGCCAAGGAAATGCTCGGCAAAACCCACCAGCATATCCAGACGGTCCGTCCGTTAAAAGACGGCGTTATTGCCGATTTCCAGATGGCCGATGGCATGATCCAGGGTTTCATTCGCAAGATGCACCTGAGCCGCCTTGCCCGCCCCCGGATGGTGATCTGTATTCCTTCCGGCGTTACTCCGGTGGAGCAGCGGGCGGTCCGGGAGTCGGCGGAACGGGCCAACGCCAGGGAAGTATTTCTCATCGAAGAGCCGGTGGCAGCCGCCATCGGTCTTGGACTGGATATTGCCAAACCGGTGGGGAACATCATTGTCGACATCGGCGGTGGCACGACCGAAATTGCCGTCATTGCGCTCAACGGCATCGTGACCAAAGAGGCGATCCGTGTGGCCGGGGACGAACTGGATGAGTCCATCATCGAGTATTTCCATAACGAACATAAAATGGAGCTCGGTTATCGCACCGCCGAGCGTATCAAAATCGCGGTGGGTACCGGCACGGTGAATCAAGAGACACCGGTCGTTATCATGGGTCGCGACCTGGTGACCGGAATTCCCAAGACCATTACGGTATCACCCGACGAAATTCGTAAGGCCCAGTCCGATACACTGCACCAGATCATCAACGCCATCAAACGAGCCCTGGAGCGCACGCCACCGGAGCTGAGCGCCGACATCCTTGACCGGGGCATCATCCTGACGGG
>CAZJBG010000188.1:1535-4668 GCA_964543925.1 uncultured bacterium | reverse complement strand
CCAGGGCCGCGGTCTTTCCACCGGGGCCGGCGCACAAGTCGATGATGACCTCACCCGGTCGAGGATCGACAGCCCGAACCACCGCGCCGGAAGAGGGGTCTTGCACGATGAACAGGCCTTTTCCCATCACCGGCTCGGTCAGCAGGGGAGCCGGGGACGGATGTGCGGACAGGTATTGAGGGAGCTGAGCGTTAGGCTGAAGCTGGGTGGCCAGGGCGTCCGCGGCCCGATCCAGCTGCTCCCGGTGCTCCCCGTCCTGGCGTGGCCGGAGCCAGATGGTGGGACGACGATTGTTCCAGGCCATCAGGGCGCCCGCCCGCTGGCGTCCCCAACGGCCGACCCACCGTTCCACCATCCAGGGGGGATGGCTGTAGAAGGCTGCCAGGTCTTCAATAGAACTCTCAGCCGGTGGGTCCATAGCCAGGGGCTGGCGGCTCAGCTGTCGCAGGACGCCGTTAATGAGGCCACTCGCCCGCGTCAGTTTCATGGTCCGGGCGAGCTCCACCGTGGTGTGTAGGGCGGCATGGGGGGGAACCCCCTCCATGTACCGCAGCTGGTAGGCGCCCAGACGGAGGAGCCGTCTCACGCCCCGCTCAAGGTGTCCATAGCGGCCGTGGTAACAGTCGGCCAGATCGGCGTCCAGGCGCGCCCGGAGGCGGGTGGTACCCAGGACGAGTTCGGTCGTGAAACGGCGTTCCTGAGCAGTGAGGGCGGCTTGGGCCAGCGTTTTGTGCAAGAGGTCGTTAATCCTGCCGCCCAGCTCAGCCTGTGCCAGAATGTCCAGGGCCGTCCTGCGCGCACGAATATCCACGGCCCGATTACCCTTGCTCTGGGGCTTGATATCCGGCATTGATTGGGCGGTGATCATGAACTTAGCCGAGGACGGTTCCCGGTTCCAGGTGACTCCCCCGCAGGAACTCGCTGACCGGCATCCGCCTCCGTCCTTCAATCTGCAGTTCCATCACCGCAAGCCTGCCCTGGCCGGTGCCCAGCACCAGTTGATCCCGGTCCATGGCCACCACAACCCCCGGTTCGCCGCCACCAACTGCCGCGGCGGCGTTAAAGAGTTTCAACCGTTTGCCGTTCACGTGAGTGTAAGCCCCCGGCCGGGGGGAAAGGGCCCGGGTCTGGTTAGCGATGGCTCGGGCCGGGCGGTCCCAGTGGATGATCTGGTCTGCGGGCATGATTTTTGGGGCTGTTATGGGTTCGCCGGTAGCTGGCTCCCCTTGGGGGCGAGGGGCGATGGTCTGGTTTTCAAGTCCGTCCAGGGTTTCCACCACCAGGTTGCCGCCCAGCTGCGCCATTCGGCTGGAAAGGGCGCCGAAATCCTCCTGCGGGTCGATGGTGTATTCCCGTTGGAGCAGGATATCTCCTGAATCGACTTGGTGCGTGAGTGCGATGGTCGTCACACCGGTCACGGAATCGCCGTTGAGCAGGCAGTGCTGCAACGGCGCCGCACCCCGGTATTTTGGCAACAGGGAAGGGTGCAGGTTCACCGCACCACCAGGGGGGATGGCCAGGAGTGAATCCGGGAGTATCCGAAAGGCCACCACCACAAATACGTGGACGGCCAGAGCTTTGAGCTGGGTCTGGAACTGGCGGTCCTTGAGGCTGCCGGGCTGGAGGACGGGGTACCCCAGCTCCCGGGCCAGAGCCTTGACGGGTGGGAGCGCCGGTTTGCGTCCCCGGCCCACCGGCTTGTCCGGACCCGAGACTACGGCCACCACCTGGTGGGAGGATTCGTGCAATTTCTGGAGTGAGGGATTGGCAAACTGGGGGGTTCCCATATAGACAATCTTCATGGAAACCTCAACCGCATTTAGAGGATAATACCAGTCGAGGGGGCTCCCGTTTCGGCGATTTCCGCCAGCCGCTTGTTGATCATGGATCGCTTCGCCGGAGTCAGGTGATCGGTGAAAAAGACGCCGCTCAGATGATCCACCTCATGCTGGATGACCCGGCTGAGCAGCCCTTCGAACTGATCCTCGTGGACCTCACCGGTCTCGTCCAGGTAGCGGAGCATGATCTTTTCCGGCCGGCTCACCGTGGCCCTGATATCGGGGATACTGAGGCAGCCCTCTTCCATGTCGGAGGCGCCGTTGGATTCCAGAATTTCCATATTGATAAACACCCGGGGGGCCTCATCCTCCTCCGCGTGACTGATATCGATGACCGCAAAATGCATATCCAGGCCCACCTGGTTGGCTGCCAAGCCCATGCCACCCTCTTCATACATGGTCTCAAACATGTCATCCAGCAGATCCAGGATTTCGGGAATATTCTCAACCGGCTCGGATTTCTTCCGCAGGATGGGATCGCCGTATTTCACAACCGGGAGCAAAGCCATCAGTCGGCCTTGGGAGTCTCGGCCTCGTCGCCTGCCGGACCGACGATATAGGCCCGGGCCACGGTCAGCTTGGCGCCTTTCCCTACGTCAAGCAGGACCCGGCTGTCATTCTTGCCTTTAAAAGCTTCGATTTTGCCGTAAAGGCCGCCCCGCGTGAGAACCTGATCACCTTTTTTCAGGGTCTCGAGGAGCTGCCGCTGCTTCTTTTGCCGCGTCATCTGGGGCCTGATGAGGAGAAAGTAGATGATGGCGAACATCAAAATCATGGGCAGAAAAGCGAGAACGCCACCTCCTGACCCCGACTCTCCCGGTTGGCTCAGAGCGTATAAAATGTCCAATTTGACTCCCTTGTTTTTTCGGCGAAATTTACGACGGTGGCTGCAGCTTCACAATGGCGGTGCTCCCCGATCAAGCCAGTACACCCCGCTGCACAATCCTCTTCGTCGCTCCGATCTCCCATGGGGGCATCCGATGAAAATTCGGCGCAGTCGACTGTAGGTGCCATGGGCAGATGAAAAAGCGGGTCAACTGCTTGGGGACGGCACGTCTTTTGGATCGTCGGTCTCGTCCTTTGGCTGGGCGCTTTTCCGGCGGGTCAGGCCCCGGACCGACCGGGCCATGAGGGATTTGAGGCTCTCATAGGTGGCCGCCGGCACTCGTCGGAGGTGGTCCTTGGTGGCATCCCAGATGTTCCGGGAGAGGGTACCTGAGGCGTCCGTGACCAGGCGGGACAGCATATCGAGGGCCTCCTGAGTCACTGCCCGGCGCTCGGTAGCCAGGTCGAAA
>CAZJBG010000188.1:0-1525 GCA_964543925.1 uncultured bacterium | reverse complement strand
CCGGGCCAGCAGCCCCACCCGCAAGGTAGCCAGTGCGTTGGAAGACCCCTGGATCACCGCATCGGCAATCATGATCGAAACCAGGTTGGCCCCGGGGATCGCCCCCACCACCGAGGCGCCCACAATGGCGGGGCCGATCTGGGCTCCCAGGTCCAGCTCCTGCCGGTCGCTGGGGGTGAGGACAGCGTCGATCACATCAACATATAGCGCGGACAGCACTTTAAAGCCGGGGCGGGGGTGATACATCCTGGCGATTCGGTTGATCAGTTGTAGCTGGGTGCGGCGAACCACCAGGGTGTCCATAATGCCCGACTGGGAGATGGCAGTATGGAAAAAGACCGTCTCCGCAGTGGTGGTGATGAGGGTGTTGGACGACGCATAGAGTCGCAGGTAGAGTTCGCTCAGGAAGGGGTGGCCCTCCGCCGGAAGTCCGTCCAGGTTGACCACGGGATTTCGTCGGTGGAGCCGGGAGAGAGAGACGATATAGCGGCTATGGCTGCGGCGCCCCGCCATCCGGGAACGTCCTGTTTGCCGCAGAGCGAAGAGAATCGACACGATGGGATAGGCCACCACGACGCCGAAGATGAGCAGCAGGACCGCTCCTACGACCCCGAGATCCAGGGCGTATCCATGGGCAAACAGGTCCACCAACTGCCCCACTGCCGCCAGGATCAGCAGCCCCAAAATGGCGAAGAAGAGGAGGCTCAGGTAAATAAGGGTGCGCTTCATACTCGGGCCGGGGTTGAGCCGATCAGGCTGAAGGTAAAACGAACGCGGCAAGAATCCAAGCCAGGCAGCTGGTCATCAGGCGACGATCAGTTTGGACGCCGACGGTGTCCCCAGGGGCAGCTCTCCCCGGGAGGCTGCCAAGGCTGTCAGATCGTCCAGCAAGCCGGCAACCTCACCCGTACTCTCGCAGGCCATGAAGGCCTTGCGCCAGCTCATGGCGCCGGGGAAGCCCTTCAGATAGTAGCTGAAGTGTTTTTTGGTGAGGTTCAGGGCCAACATTTCAACCTTCCCTTTGAGCAGCAGTTCGAAATGGTCCCGGCAGACCTGGGCGACCTGGGTCAAGGTTACGGGGCTGGGGGTTTTGCCGGCCATGAGTTCCCGAATCTGTCGGAAAATCCATGGCCGGCCCAGGGCGCCCCGGGCCACCATGACGGCGTCGCAGCCGGTCTGCTCGAACATGCGGAGGGCGTCTGAGGCGGTGTGGATGTCGCCGTTGCCGATGACCGGGATCGACACCCGCTCCTTCACGGCCTTGATGAGGGACCAGTCGGCGGCGCCGGTGAAGGACTGTTTAGTGGTGCGGGGGTGCAGCGCGATGGCCGCGCCACCGGCCCCTTCGATAATTTCCGCCGCCTCCGTAGCCACGATGCAGGTATGGTCCCACCCGGCCCGCATCTTCACCGTCACCGGCAAATGGGGGACGGCCTGGACGGTGGCCCGGACCACCTCTTCCATGAGGCCCAGATCCCGGAGCATGGCCGACCCGGCCCCCTTCTTGGTAACCTTGGGCACGGGG
>CAZJBG010000187.1:414-4677 GCA_964543925.1 uncultured bacterium | reverse complement strand
CGGGGACGGCCGCAGCCTCACCATAGAGGTATACCGGGATGCCCAGTTCCGCACCGGCCCGCACCCCCACTCTCCGGGCCAGTTCCACGCAGTCGGCCATTGCAGCGCCGGCCAGGGGCACGAAGGGGCAGACGTCGGTGGCGCCCAGGCGGGGATGGACACCCTGGTGGCGGGTCATGTCGATGAGCTGCCCGGCCAGGGATATGGCCCTGAAGGCCGCCTCACCCACGGCCTCCAGGTCGCCGATCAGCGTCATGACGGTGCGATGGGCGTCGGCCCCCGCATCGACATGCAGGACCTGCACCCCTTCAACTGCAGCGGCCGCCCGGGCCAGGGATTCGATGATCTGAGGGTCACGGCCTTCAGAAAAGTTGGGCACGCACTCTACCCGTTTTATATTAGACCGGCTCAAAAGGATTTCAAGAACTTAAGGAGCAACATGATGATGACCAGGACGATCAGGTAACGCCAGATCTGTCGTCTGTTCCAGCGCTCCTCCCGTAGGCGGTGGAAGTGGATCCGGCCCCGCGCAGGTTTGTCCGGCGACAGGAAGCGCACGATCCTAAGCCCCGGCGAACAGGCCGGAGAAAAAGCCCACGAACGGGCCGATGAAGATCCAGAAGATAGAGACCCCGGTAAACATGCCGAAAATGATCAGTCCGAAGAGCACACCCGGACCATAGCGTTCCAGGTTATAGGCAATGTGCTCGTATTCACGGGGCAAAACGCCATAAAGAATTTTGGAGCCGTCCAGCGGGGGTATGGGCAGCAGGTTGAACACCGCCAGCGCCAGGTTGATCTGGAGGCTGAGGTGCATCATGGTGACAAAACTCGGCCCGATAGCGCTGCTCAAAAACAGGGCCGGGTAGGTGTTGATGAAACGGATCACCAAACCGCTGAAAAAGGCCAGGACCATGTTGGAGGCCGGTCCCGCCACGGCCACCCAGAGCATGTCCCGCTTGGGATTGGCGAAATAGCTGGGGTCCACCGGCACCGGCTTGGCCCAGCCGAAGTGCACCAGGAACAGCATGATGGTACCCATAGGGTCCAGGTGTGACAGGGGATTGAGGGTCAGCCGCCCGGCGTACTTGGCGGTGGGATCCCCCAGCCGGTAGGCCACCATCCCGTGGGAATATTCGTGCACCGACAGGGCGAAGAGAATGACCGGGATGAGCAGAACAAAGATTTTGGGGTCAAACATGGGGGAAAGTTAAGGACGCCGGGCCGGGGAAGAAACAGCAGGTATGTTGGTCCACCTCTGAGCGATCAAACCTTCGTGAGTCTAAGGGGAGCTAGCTGGCCGGTGAATCCGGCCAGCATTGAGGGCCGGGATCGTGAATTGCTCGTGTTCTCCTGGTTGGATGCACAGGGGGAGCCGGTTCGTCAGGCGGTGGATATTTCTGATTAGGGAGCGCGCCGGGCAAGGCACCTACAGATAATGGCGCGATAAAGGGGCTGCATTCATTTGCAGCCCCTTTATCACTTAAGAGATAGTCGACACCATCTTCAGTAACTATTCAAGCCTCGTATAAACAATTTTCAATCCGTCTGGGGATATGCGGGGTTCTCTTACTGAGGTATTATTCATTATCAATTGCTTGCCAGTGCCGTCTCCATTGATTATGTAGATACTATAGATTCCTGTATTGGTATCGGTAAATAATATTTTCGAGCCGTCCGAAGAGGAGTTTATGAACGAACCGTCTGTTATCAGCTGCTGGTTGCTACCATCAATATTCATTTTGAAAATTTGACTGCCTATGAACAGTCCGGCACTATCTCTGTTCGCTCTGGAAAATAGTACTTCCGTGCCGCCATTTATAGGATGTGGGACAAAGGCATTATTAGCTAATAGCATAATGTTTGTGCCATCTGTATTAATTACATAAATCCCCGAACTGTCGGATTCTGCAAGTTCAAATATGATCCTACTGCTATTCGGTATAAATTCATAGTAATTATATGTTTTAAGATAGTCATCTGGTACATGAAGCAGAATGCGGGCATCGGAACCATCGGCATTCACTATAAAAATGTCCGACCATATCGCTCCAAAGGCAAACGAGGTTGCGTACATAATCTTGGTTCCGTCAGGGCTTATTACTGGAACAACCCCTGAGACAATATTGCTTGTGACACCAGAATTAAGCGATTTTAAATAGATTGTTCCACCTACACTGTATGTGAAAAGTGATGCATCATCATTAAATTGTATTTGCCCTGCTGCCCCGTCCACCAGCAGATCGATAGCACTTCCATTCAAATTCATGATTTGTGTGCTGGCGAACTGCCAACGATACTGATTAGGCATCCCTTCATACACCTGGTAGGAATTGCGTGTAGATTTCTTAAAATGTATTTTCATTCCGTCAGGTGTAAAACTCGGTGAGCTGTATCTTATCTTTTGTTCATCTGCGACTGCGGCAATCTGTCTGTTATTGGAGCCATCACTATTCATAATATATATACCGGATGTAACAGGCTCTGGCTCTGTAGGGGAGATGCATGCTGTAAACATAATGAGTAACATCAGTACATTCTTTCCAGCACTATTCATATTCAGACCCGTTCCATTGGATGGTTATTAGAAATCAATCAAAAAATATTTTCTCTTCGGAGCAGCCCATGTGATAAATATATAAATAGTGCCGTGACCTGTGTCGAACTTGCATTCGCTATCTGCTGCATTAATTAGTTTGTCAGTTTCGGTTTGCAAATGACGAAAATTATCAAGTGCGTGCCCATTAGGCCATGAACTCCTCTCACCTTAATGTAAAGTGAAATATCTTACCAACCTAAATATAATCGATTACAAGATTTAGTTCCATCTATTCTTGCATCAAAACTTCCTTCTTTGTCACCCTTTCTTGCCACCTTTCTCCTTTTGTCGGCGGACGGACGCCGGACTGAACCCCGCCAACGGCGGAGGCTAAGCCACTGCTCGTAATAACTGTAAAATTACTACAGACTTGCCCATTGCCTCGCTTGGCGCACCTGGCGAAGGCCGTCACCATGGGCCAACCCACCCCCCTTCGCTCAGCGCGATGCGGCTCGCCATAGGCGGCCACGCCGAGGCCCCCTCTTCTTATAAGAGAGGGGGACGATCCGCCAGCTGGCGGATCGGGGGGTGAGTTCCACCTCGCGCACCTGGCGAACGACAATCCACCCGACAGTCCGTAGCTTGGGCCGTTATGGACGAGAGATCACCAGCTCCCCCGCGGCGCCAGGAACCATCAACTGGTCTGCTGCCGTCTACTGTCAACCCCGCCATCGGCGGGGCCAACTGCCACTGCCAACTGCCATCAAGTTCTTGGGGGGGGGTACCCCCGGGGGGTGGCTCACCCTCTCCGTCAGAACCATGCGCCCGGTATGACCCCTTTATGACCCCAATAGGGGCCATCGGTGCCGGGCCACCGCCGCCTCACCCCCAGGGATGGTAGGTCCGGTGGACCTCTTTGAGGTAGTTCAGATCCAAGTGGGTGTGGATGTGGGTAGTGGCGATGTCACTGTGGCCCACTTGAAAAAAGAAGACGGATGCACAATAATTTTTCTCGGACGACCGGCTTCACATCTGATGCCAAAGGCTTGGAAACGGTTCGATTCCAGCGGCCCACAGTAATCCTCAACGCGCGACGCAAACCGCCAAGGGCAGGGGCCGCACACTGTTCGCCACGTAAGGGGCGATCATCATTCAACGGAGCTGCCAAGATGACTGTCAGGCCTAGATCGGGGAGGGTTCCTGCACGGTGCGCTGGGCTCGGCTGCCCAACTTGTCGATGCCCAGGGTGACCAGCTGGCCGCCCTTCAGGAATATCGGTTTGGGGCGCTGTCCCAGGCCCACTCCCGGCGGTGTGCCCGTAGAGATAAGGTCTCCGGTATTGAGGGTGAAGAAGTGGCTCAGATAACTGATCAGATAGGCCACACCGAAGATCATCTTGGACGTGTGGCCGTCCTGGTAGCGATGACCGTCCACTTCCAGCCACAGATGGAGGTCCTGGGGATCGCCCACTTCATCCGGGGTCACCAGCCACGGCCCGATAGGACCAAACGTGTCGCAGCTCTTCCCCTTCACCCATTGGCCGGTGCCTTCCAACTGGTAGCTGCGTTCGGAAAGGTCGTTCACCGCGCAGAAGCCGGCCACGTGCCCCAAGGCGTCTTCAATTCTGACGTGTTTGGCGGGCCGGCCAATGATCACGCCCAGCTCCACTTCCCAATCGGTCTTGCGGGAGTCGTAGGGGATGATGATGTCATCGTTGGGACCGG
>CAZJBG010000187.1:0-404 GCA_964543925.1 uncultured bacterium | reverse complement strand
GGACCGGCCAGGGCACTGGTGACCTTGGTGAACAGGATCGGTTCGGACGGCGCCACCCCACCCGTCTCTTCCGCGTGCTCGGCGTAATTTCGCCCGATGCACAAGAAATTGCCGATCCCTGAAACGCAGGCCCCCAGTCGCGGGTCGCCATCCACAACCGGCAGGCCGGCGGGGTCCAGGGCTTTTAAAGTTGCCAACGACTCCGGCAGCAGGGCCGGGCCGCCGACATCTTCGATGACCCCGGACAGATCACGGATCACGCCGGTGTCATCGAGCAGGCCCGGTTTCTCAGAGCCTCGGGTTCCGTAGCGCAGTAGTTTCATCCGGTCAAATCCTTTTTATGATCATTTAAAATCCACTTGCTCCCGATCGATCCCTGCCCGCTGATACCTGGCCTCTCGCCC
>CAZJBG010000186.1:0-4684 GCA_964543925.1 uncultured bacterium | reverse complement strand
ACCCTCTGTTCGATAGAACGTAGTGACAGAGAACGAGGGGCTTCCTACTCTCTAGGATTGCCAAGGAGGGCTCCTGGCCTGGGCCTCGGCCGAGCCAGGTACTTACGGCGACGCCCAGCCTGACCGGCCAGCGGCGGCGTCTTCTGCTTCACTTGATCCTAAGAGATGAAATCGCCGCCACCTCGAGATCGCAACGGAGATCCGCCGAGATGCAGCGGCAACACCGAGAAAAACCCGCGTCGGGCTGTCCGATTGTGCCAGCCGCCGGTCCAGCGAGAAGCCGCGCCGATCGCCGAACCACGAGGCTCGGCGATCGGCGCGGCTGCCGTCGAACCCTCAACGGGTCCGCCCAGCCGCTCGGCGCCGTCAAGCGCCAAAGTGGCGCTGCTCCGCTGCGCTCCGCCCGTTCCGGTGACGGCGCCGCCGTCGCCCGCCAAAATCCGCCATCCCGGCGCTTTTGCCGGATCCGCGAAACCCGAACAGACGGAGGGCGCGATGCCCGAGGACCGCCACCGTGAAGCGCCTGCCAAACGGTGACTTCTGCGTCGAAACTGAGGGCGGATCGCCCTGTATCCTTGACGATCCACTTGACCTGATCATCAAACGTCTCTTCGACGATCAGGTCGCGAGAATCGCCTACACGCACCATACGATCGTCTGGATCATGGATCTCGTCCCGTTCGCGCCAAGTCGCGATCCCGCATGACAGCTGAAAGGAAGACCGTCGCGCCCGAGCGGGGCGCGGCGGTCGCCGCGGTCGCCGCTGATGCGGCCACCGCGGACCCGCCGGCGGAGGCCGTCTGGACGCTGTTCCACGGCGTCAGGATGACCAAGCGGCTCAAGACCCATGTCCTCATGGCGCCGGACGGCGAGCCGGCCCTGTACGCCAGGACGCTCGACGAGGTGCTGTTTTATCTCTATGACAGGGACGTGATGGCCTTCGCCGTCGTCGAGGGCCGCCGTCAATGGCAACTGCGGATCGCAGGCCCGCCCGGCGCTCCGCCCCAACGAACGGAGCTTGATTATGGCTAAGCCGACCGGTCCCCTGCTCTCGCTCGGCGCGTCAGGGACGCTCGCCGATACCCTGGTCTATTCCAAGTGGAAGGGCCGACCCTACGTCCGCCGATATGTGATCCCGGCCAATCCAGACACCGCTGCGCAGCAGCTGACCCGCAACACGTTTGGCTGGTGCTCGGGTGTCTGGAAAAACGCAGGGTCGCTCACGCGCGCCGCCTGGGATCTCCTGGCCACCGGACAGGTGCTGACCGGTCGCAATGCCTTCATGGGTCGCAACACGAACCTGCTCCGATCGGAGATCATTCTCACCAACTTCCTCGCCTCGAACGGTGCCAAGGGTGGCTTGGCTCCCTCGTCGATCGTGGTGACGTTCGCCGTCGCCACCCAGGCGCTCATCGTCTTCACCAATCCGACGCCGCCAACCAACTGGACCTTAGCGGCGACCATCGGCATGGCGATCGAAGATCAAAACCCGCAGTCTGCGGTTTTGTTCGCCCAGGTCGAAGCCGAGGACGCCGCCACCCAGAGCGACATCACGCTCACCGGCTTGATCACCGGTCGATCGTACTCGGTGTCGGGCTGGCTGAGATGGACCAAGCCAGACGGCTCGGTCGCTTACGGCCCGAGCCTGTCGGACATCGGCGTCGCCACCTGATTAGGTGGCTATTGCTACACCACCGCCCACGCGGGGCTTAAAGCAGCCCTCGCTGACTGGAAACATAGTTGTTTACACTCGGCGAGGGCGGTTGATCATAGCCAAGTGGCCCAGGAAGCGGGGCCGATCACGCAACGCGATCACCCTGGCGCAAAATGAGTGGTTCCGGCAGGCCAACGTCCTGGCAAAGTTCGCATCCGGCCAAGACCAGTGGATGGCCCAAGAGATCACTCGCAACGTTCCGCTCTACCCTCGTGACGTACTTATCTCGGCAATGGCCGGCAGGCTCTTCGAACGCCTGACAATCGACGGCGAGGAATGGTATTCGGTGGCAGTCCAACAAGACATCTCGACCGATCTCGACATCGTCGGCGGCAAGGATCAGGGCAACTTGCTGATACGCGGCCCCGTCTTGTGGGTTCCGCTCACCGCGGGCCTCGCCGGCAACGTCCTGACCACCAACGGCCCCGGCCAAGACCCGTCATGGCAGCCGGGCGGCGGCCTCGGCTCCGGGTACTGGGTCAGCAACACTCCGTCGCTCTCTTTCAGCACCATCGGCGCCGCTACCAAGGGCGTCACTTTCGAACCGGCCTTTGAAATGCAGGTCACCGCTCTTGGCTCCATGTACGATCCCGTAGCGGGCCACATTTACCAAGCCAGCTGCTACAACCTAGCGTCGTCAGTGGACATCACCGAGATTGTCGCCCAGTCCGCTCCGTTCACCATTCCCTCCGGCCCGTCGCGCGTCCTCACCTTGACGTTCGCCGCGCCGGCCACCCTGCTCCCAGGCAACCGGTATTTCTGCGCCATGTCCCGGATCGACGGCCCCGACAACTTCATCTTAAAGACCATCATCGCGACGCCGCCGACGTACTTCCACGGTTTGCCCCAAAACTCCAACGCTCCGTCGCCCGGCTGGAACCCGCCGGGCACCATCACCAAGGCCGTCCCTGCGATCGCCGACACCGTCAATATCAGCCCCGGCCAAGCCTTCCACAACTACTTGCATATCGTCGTTTAGTTACCGAGCTAACAGAGTACCGCTCATGCCGAAGCCGCCAGGGATCATCGATCGCGTAAATTACGTAGTCGAAACATGGAACAATCCATGCAGGGCACCTTGGTACGTCTACCTCGAAACCGCCAAGCCGGCGGCGCTCGAAGCGCTGGTCATGCTGGCGTGTTTTGACGTTGACGACGTGGTGCGATACCTCTTCCGTCCCGCCAATCTGCGCGGCGGCGGCCACATCCGATCCCGGCGCAGGGGGAAGGGGCGCAAGCGCAAGCCGCGCCTCGGCGAGCGGATCCGCAACAAGGTCGCCCCGCTGCGAGCGCTCAAAAACCGCAAGGTCACTAACGGCGTCAAGACCCTATGGGTCATCGACGGCATCGGCCAGCGCCTGCTCTGGTGGTGGCTCGTCGCCGATGTCGCCAGCGGCTTCCTCTATAATTGGACATCCCTCCTTTACAAAACCGAGTTCTGCCAGATGGCGCTGTCGCCCGGAAGCCTCGGCGCCAAAACAGGGCCGCTCACCGTCGGCGCCACTCCCGGCATCGAGGCCGTCAACTGGACCGAGATCGACTACATCGAGGGCGGAGTCCAAGGCGGCCCGTTCTCGTTCTCTTTGCACGGTGGAACCTTTCAAATCCAAGCCGGCTTCACCCTCCAAAACAACACCATCCACAGCGCTGACACCGAGATGGTGCTCGTGATCAATGGCCCCGGAGGGCAGAAGATAATCAGTAGCGGGCGTATCACCATCTCGCCCGGCAGCGGCGCCAGCCTCAACGTCGGCGGCCAAGGCGTTGACACCGGCGGCTTTCTGGTCGGGCTGCTCGACGGCAATGGGTTCCTCAGCCTGACCGGCATCCTGTACGTCCAGGGCGAGCCGACCGAGGTGGCGCCGCCGCTCAACTTCCAATGCAATTCGATCTTATGGCCCGACTGGTGACGCAAAGCGAGAGGCCCTCGCCAAGATCGCGAGGGCCTCTCCTCAGTTCCGCTTCACATCCCTACCAAAGGATGCAGACATGCTATGTTCCGAATATTCGCTTGTCAAGGCAAACGGCTTCACCTGTACGGTTCAGCCGCTCCGCTGCCGCTGCTGGTCCTGCGAGGAATGCGCCCCGATCCGCAAGCGCCAGCTCATGGCGCAGGCCCATGCCGGGCACCCAGATACCTTCCTCACCCTCACCGTCAATCCGAAGCGCGGCCTCGGCGCCGACGATCGCGCCAAGAGCCTCGCCCACGCATGGCGGACGCTGCGCAAACGCGCTATGCGCAAGTATAAACTCGAAGCGCTCCCGTTCCTCGCAGTCTTCGAGAAGACCAAACGCGGCGAGCCTCACCTGCATATCTTGCTACGGGTCAAATGGCTAAGCCAAAGGTGGCTGAGCGCGCAGATGCGGGACTTGATCGACGCGCCGATTGTTGACATCCGCCGAGTAACCGGCACTGCAAAAATCTCCGCCTATATATCGAAGTATATCGGCAAAGACCCTCAACGCTTTGTCGGAACCAAGCGTTATTGGTCATCACGCGACTTTGAGACCAAAGTCCCGTTCGACAAAGCATTGGACACCGACGGCATTACATGGACCGAGGTCGTCCGCCGCTCTGTCGCCCTGCAAGTCTTCGTCATGCAACAAGACGGGTTCACGATCACAGACCAGCAAGACGGAGTAACGACCCTGGCCTATCCCCCTGGTCATACGTCCTGGCAAGTCGAGCCGCCGGACCCGCCGCCCCTTGGGCGGCTCATCTGGCCGGCGCTCGCCTTGAGATAGGGCCATGGGCCAGCAGGGAGCCTCGACAGCAACGGGAGAGAGTGCCCAGGGGCATGGCGTCCCGCCACGCCCGCCCCGCCCTGTAGGCGGCGCCACGGCCTCCTGCGGAGGCCATGGCGCCGGCTGCGGGCGCGTAGGCAAGCTGTCCGCTAAAGAGCGCGGCGGTCTTCCTACAGGCGGAGCGCCCCTCCCCCGTCTCTCCGTTCCTCCTCCGCTGCGCTCCGC
>CAZJBG010000185.1:2826-4686 GCA_964543925.1 uncultured bacterium | reverse complement strand
CCCGGTCGGCCATGTCCTGCAAGCGACCGGGCGCATCCAGCAGTTTGCCGACCGTTTGCTCCAGGACGTCCTGGGACAGCTCGCTTTGGAGGACAATCCGGGCGGCGCGCTTTTTCTCCAGGACTTTGGCGTTTTGGGTCTGATGGTCAGCTGCCGCCGACGGGAGGGGCACCAGCACCGACGGTTTGCCCAGCGCGGTGAGCTCGGAGATCGTCATGGCCCCGGCCCGGCTGATCACCAGATCGGCGGCGATATAGGCGGCGGCGATCTGAGGGATATACGGCTTGAAGATCACCCCCTTGCCCAAACCGACCTCCTTTTGCAGGCGGGTGTGGTCGGCCGGGCCGGTCTGCCAGAGCAGCTGGACCCCCATATCATCCGTGTAGGTGCGCCAGTTCGCCAGGAAATGATCGTTCAACGGTCGGCTCCCCTGGCTTCCGCCGAGGATGAACACCACACTTTTGCGGGCCGAAAGCCCCAACTGCTGCCTGGCAGCCGTTTTGCTGGGAAGGTCATCGCTAAAACGAACGGGATTGCCGGTAACCACCCAACGATCCGTGTTGAGGTGCTCCGCCGATTCCCTATAGGTGAGACAAACCATTTTTGCCCGGGGTGCGAGCCGCCTGGTCGTGATGCCCGGGTAAGAATTCTGCTCCTGGAGGAGAGTCGGTATGCCCCTTCGCTGGGCCGCCAGCAGCGGCAGCCCGGCAGCATAACCGCCGGTGCCGACAACGACCTGAGGTTGGAATTCCCGTAAAATTTGGCGGCAGCGCCGATAGGAGGACCAAAAGCGCCAGGGAAAGGCAAGGTTACGCGCCAGGGCTACCGGCCCAAAGCCGCGTTGCAGGCCACGGATGTTCAACGGGTAAAAGATCTCATTTTCCTCCGGCAAAACCCGCTCCTCCAGGCCGTAGCGCGAGCCTACAAACCGGATATCGGCCCATCTGTTCGCTTCCCGCAACCCCTGGGCTATACCCAGGGCAGGATAGAGATGACCGCCTGTACCGCCGCCGGCAATAAGCACCCGCAACCCCTTACGATCTCGCTTGGGCATATACCAGCCTCTCGCCCCACCGTCTCCGGCGGGTAGCGGATGAAATGTTGAGCAGTATCCCCAGACTCGCCAGGGTGAAGACCATGTGGGTCCCGCCGTAGCTGATGAGCGGCAGTGGAATTCCCGTATTGGGAAAGACCTCCGTCACAACGGCGGTATTGACCAGCACGTAGATCATCAGGTTGAGCACAATGCCCAGGGCCAGCAACATCCCAAAGCAGTCCGGCGCATTCCTGGCAATGGCGGTTCCCCGTTGAAAGAGCCAGAAGAAGGCCACCAGGAGCAGTACGGCCCCGATAAAGCCCAACTCCTCACCGATGATGGCAAAGACGAAATCGGTATGGGGCGCCGGGAGAAAAAGCTTTTTCTCAACACTGTTACCCAACCCCTGACCCAGCCAGCCGCCGTTCCCGAGACTGATGAGCGATTGGGAAATTTGATATTCAGACTCGGGTGAATCGATCAGTCCCAGAAAGGTCTGGATGCGTATACGGCGATAGGGGGCCGCCAGCATCACGCCCAGCAGGGCCGGCAGGGCCACGGCCCCCAGCACAGCCAGGTGTTTTACCCTTGCGCCGCCCAGGAAAAGCAGGACCAACCCGAGAATGCCGGTGAGGGCTGCGGTGGAAAAATCGGGCTCCAGAATAATAAGGAACATGACGAGACCGAGCATGACGACCGGGGGGAGAAAGCCGTGGGTCAAGTCGGTGATGGCGGCCTTGTTCCGGTCCAGGTAAGCGGCCAGATAGATGATGAGGCTCAACCGGGCCACGTCAGATGGCTGCAGGGAGACCGGTCCCAGTGGG
>CAZJBG010000185.1:0-2816 GCA_964543925.1 uncultured bacterium | reverse complement strand
GCAGAATCAGCGAACCGGCCAGCAACCCGTTGGCCAGGCTTTTGAGCCGGTGATAATCCCAGCGGCTGAGGCCGATGAGCAGGCCGCTACCCAGCAGAGCCCGCAGGAGCTGGCGCTTGAAGAAAAACATGTGATCACCGGTCATGTCCCGGGCGGTATCGGCGCTGGAGCTGTAGAGCATCACCACACCGACGCCCATAATCGCGAAAATGAGCGCCAGGGCCCAGGTATCATACCGGCTGCGGGAAATTGCCCTAGGCATGGATGGCCTGCTGCTGGTAGGATTCGATGACCTGGCGGAAAGTCTCGCCGCGCTGTTCGAAATCGGCGAATTGGTCGAAGCTGGCGCTGGCGGGGGACAGGAGCACCAGGTCGCCCGGTTTGGCCGCTTCATGGGCCTTCTCGACAGCCATGGTAAACCGTTCTTCAAATCGGATCGGTACAACCCCCTGGTAGATTTCGGCCAGATGCAGCCCCACCGCTCCATAGGTGATGAGCAGTTTGACCTGCTTACGAAGTTGGTCGGTGAGCTGCGGGTAGTCGGAGGCCCCTTTGTCGCTGCCACCAAGAATCAGGATGATGTTCTTTGAAAAACTCGCCAGGGCTACCCTGGTAGAGGCAACGTTGGTGGCCTTGGAGTCGTTATAATAGCGCACCCCGGCGATCTCTGCCACCAACTCAAGGCGGTGGGGCAGCCCCGTAAACTGGCGCATCACCTGGACGATGGCCGAAAGTCCGGCCCCCATCAACTGCGCGGCGGTAGCGGCGGCGAGGTAGTTGCTGAGGTTGTGGGGCCCCGGCAAGACGAGCTCCGCCACCGGCACAACCGGCTCACCCCCATGGGCGATCCACTTGCCTTGATGGATCGTCCAGGGTGACTCTGGCGCACCGGAGCCGAAGGGTACGGCCCCCATCCGGCCTTCGAAGGCGGTGTTAAAGAAGAGGTCGTCCCGGTTGTAGATTACCCATCCGTCGTCGGAAATATTTTTCGCCAGTTGGAGCTTGGCCTGGCCATAGCTCTCCAGGCTGAGGTAGCGGTCCAGGTGGTCGGGGGAGAGGTTGAGGAACACCGCCGCCTGGGGCCTGAAAGTGTCCAGGTGTTCGGCCTGGAAGCTGCTCACCTCCACCACATGCACCGGTGAGGCCGGATGGAGGCTGTGCTCCTCGAGTACATTGTCGGCGAAGGGAACACCGATGTTACCACCCAGGAAACTGCGAAAATCGCTGGAGGCCATCATCCGGTGAATCAGGGTGGCCACTGTCGACTTGCCGTTGGAACCGGTGACCGCAATGACCGGCGACGAGGTGAACCGGCCGGCCTGTTCCACTTCGCTCAGAACCGGCAGGCCCTGTTCAAGGAAAGCCGTCGCCACCGGGTGGGAATCGGGGATTCCAGGGCTGACCACCAGGGCTTGGGCGGTGAGCTGACTCGCCCGGTATCCCGGCGGGACGATGGTCACGTCCGGGAGGTTCAGGGCACCGGCGATCGCCTCCGGGGATTTTTTATCATCGACCAGCGTCACTTTGGCCCCGGCCGCGTGGAGCAGCCGGCAGACCGCCAGGCCACTGCGGCCGGCCCCGAGGACGAGGATGTCGCGACCGGTCATGGAACTATCGATATCGAGGGTGCCCGTCATCACAAAACCTTGAAGGTGGTTAAACTCACCATAGCCAGGAGGATTCCCAAAATCCAGAACCTGACCACCACCCGGCTTTCGGGCCAGCCGGAGAGCTCGAAGTGGTGGTGCAGTGGCGCCATCCGAAACAACCGCTTACCCTCGCCCCTGTACCGTTTGGATAACTTGTAGATACCCACCTGGAGAATAACGCTGAGGGCCTCGGCAACGAACATGCCTCCAATAATGATGAGCAGGATTTCCTGCTTGAGGATGACCGCCATGGTGCCCAGGGCAGCCCCCATGGAGAGGGAGCCGGTATCGCCCATAAACACTTCCGCCGGCTTGGCGTTAAACCAGAGGAAACCGATACAGGCCCCCAGAAGGGCCATGGCGAAGATAAACAGCTCCCCGGTGCCCGGAAGATAGAAGATGTTGAGATAGTCGCTGAAATCCACCCGGCCCATGATGTAGGCGATGGCGGCAAACGCCAGCACCGCGATGGCCATGAGACCGGTGGCTAACCCGTCCAGACCATCGGTGAGGTTCACGGCGTTGGAACTGCTGGTGATGACCAGAATGACCAGGGGGATATACAGGAAGCTCACGTCCAGTGACCCGTTGGCCACGAAGGGGATCCCGATGGAGGAACGGATCTCAGGACTCGCCGGCCAGAAAAAGAGCCAGCCACCGATGACTACTCCCAGGCTGATCTGTCCCACCAGTTTGTAGCGGGCGATGAGACCGTCGGGGTACTTGCGAACATCCTTCAAATAATCGTCCAGGAAGCCGATGAGTCCCATCCACGTAAGAGCCAATACGGCCATGAGGACGTAGGGCTGATCCAGCCGGGCAAGCAGCAAGGTAGGCACCAATACGGCCACCAGAATAATGGTGCCGCCCATGGTGGGGGTCCCCTTTTTGGTATGATGGGTAGCCGGACCGGTAGAGCGGATGGCCTCGCTGATCTGCATGCGGGTAAGCCAGCGGATCAGCGCCGGGGCGACCCAGAAAGTAATGACCAGGGCCAGCACCGCCGCAGCCGCCCCCCGGAAGGTGATATACCGCAGCAGGTTAAATCCAAAAAACCAATCTCGCAACGGTGTGACAAAATACGTCAGCATCAGCGACCTTTGAATACCTCGGTTATGATGGTTTCCATGGCCATGCCCCGGCTTCCTTTTATGTAGACCACATCGC
>CAZJBG010000184.1:0-4707 GCA_964543925.1 uncultured bacterium | reverse complement strand
CGGTGCGCCCTCAGCCGGCGGCGCGCGGCGCGCTACTCACTGATCTGGGTCAGACGTAAGCCCAACAAGAAGCGAGAGGGAAGCAGGAGCTAGAGGAGACCCTGCTCGACTAGGGCTTCGACTACGCGAGTAGCGAGAAGCGGCGGAGCTACGTTGCCGATTATGGTGGCGAGTGCAGATCGGGTAAGGGGTACCGAGTCAAAGACGACGAAATCGGGCAGGCATTGCAGGCGCGCAGCCTCATGCGGAGTAAGAGTCCGCCGACGGAGCGGGTGAACAAACCTCCCCTGCCCCATCGAACCGAACCCACTCGTAATCGTCTGGGCGGGCCGATTCCATCGCAGGCGTCCGTACATCGAGACATAGGAGTGGTTCCCGTCCTGGTGGCAGTTGGGGCGCCGATCATTTGGGAGGTCGAACTGGTCCTCGTTGAAGAGCCAATCGATCCGCTCACGATTCTTGTCGCTGGCCTGGGACGCAGTGTCGAAGGTGCCAGTCGACTCTCGATCGAGCAAGTCCTCGATCGCCCAGGAGACATCTCGGTCGGGAAGCACCCCGACACGGTCCCAATCGAATTCCTCTCCCTTAGTGGCGACCACTACGTGCCGTATCCGACGCTGCGGGACGCCGAGACCACGTAGGTCAAGGCGCTTCTCTACGACCTCGTATCCGAGCGCTTCCAACGCTTCGACACACCGAGAAACGGCCCGCTTACGGTCGCTCCTCACTCCACCGACATTCTCGGAAACCACCGCCCGCGGATGGGTCAGCTCGGCGGCCCTAGCCACGGCCATGTAGAGATCATTTCGAGGATCATCGTGGCGCGTGTGGTTGTTGAGCGCAGAATGCCCCTGGCATGGGGGACCAGCAAGGAGAAGCGACTCCTCGCCGACCCGGCTGAAGAGCGCGGACTCCTCGGTAGTCGGATCGCTGTCTACCTCTTGGAGGTTGGCGAGATCCCAGGACTCGATCTGGCGCTCGTCCAGAGCAAGCGTCTTTCGCATGACCTTGAGGGGCTGGGGATCGAGATCTACCGCAAGCGCTGGGGCACCGCTCCGTCCCGAGCGCTCAAGTCCCTCCAGCGCCCCGTAGGTCAGTCCTGCGCAACCGCAAAACAGATCAACGATCTCGGTTGCATCGGAGGAGCGCTCGTAGCTAGGCGGATCGCCTTTCCTTAGGAATCGCTGGTCGTTTTCGAGCGCGGCAACGACATCCTCCCCGGATCGGTCGAGCGTATCCTGATCGACTTGGGCGGTGGCCATCGACTAGAGGAGAGTAAGGCGGCGACTCCCGGCCGCTGGGGCAATGTCCCGGAGACGCGAAGCCGGATCATGCGCTCGAACCGCCGCCGCGACACCCGGCCTGAGCGGGCGGTCCGCAACGCCGTTCACGCCGCGGGCCTCAGGTATCGAGTTGACTTCCCGATAAAGCCGACTCAGGGCCGCAGCATCCGCCCCGACCTCGTCTTCCCGCGCCGGAAGGTCGCCGTATTCGTCGACGGATGCTTCTGGCATGGCTGTCCCGAGCACGGCACGCTGCCCACGGCGAATCGCTCGTATTGGCAGCCGAAGATCGCCGAGAACGTGGAGCGCGACCGCCGCCATACCGCGACCCTCGAAGAGGATGGGTGGGTGGTGATTCGAGTCTGGGAGCATGAGTCAGCGATTGAGGCGGTCGAAAAGATCAAACGAGCGGTCTGGGACCGCCGAACCTAACCGGCGATACCGCGATGTGCAGGCAAGAGGGCAGAAAGCTTGCATATTTGTTCCTTCAAGGATGCTCTTGGTCCGTGTAGAGCCACTTTCAGCCGATTACAGATCGCACCTCGGAGAAACTCTCCCCCACCGCATGGGTGTACCGCGCCAGCATCGTCTCGACCCGGTGCCCTGCGATCTGCGCTAGGTCGGCGTCGTTGACGCCGGCGGCTCGGAGGTGGGTGACGTAGGAGTGGCGGCACTCGTGGGGACGGATGTCGATGCCTGATGCCTTCTGGGCCGGCTTCCAGATGTCGCGGTAGAAGTTGCGCTGTCGCCACATGCGGCCGGTCGGCGTCGGGAACAGCAGCTCGCAGTCCTTGCCGTTGAGCTGGGTCGCGGCTTCGATCATCCAGGCCAGAGTCGCCGGGCAGGGGACGGTGCGGCCGGCGGACTGCTCGCCGTGGTCGGTCTTGGTGCCTTCGAGGATCGTGCCCTCGTGGGCGGTGCGGCGGACCTTCAGCGTCTCGCCGTCGAAGTCCTCGCGGCGTAGGGGCAGGATCTCCCCCAGCCTCATGCCGGTGTCGGTGAAAACACGAACCATCGCCTCGTAGCGCCCGGCGGCTGCCGCGAAGCGGTGCGTCTCCTCGAAGCTGAAGACGCGGGTCGGCCTGCGCTGCTTCTGCGCTCTTGGGTCGCCGGCGCGAACGCGGACTCCCTTGAACGGGTTGAGATCGGCCACTTCGTCGGTGATCGCGTCCTCGGCCATCGCCGAGAGCGAGCGCAGGATGCCGACGACGCCGGTGGTGGCTCTCCCCTGCACTCGCAGCATGTGGTCGACCAGAACCAGGGCGTGCCTCCGGCGTAGCTCGCACATCGGCCAGTCTCGGAGCGGGATGCCCTCGACCTCGACATCGAGGACGCGACCGATCCGGTGCTCGTTCGTGGCGTTGGTCCGCTCCGAGCGGGGGTGCTGCGCCGTCCAAGTGGCGAAGTAATCGCCCAACGTGTCGGGACGATCCGAGATGCCGTAGGCCTCGTCAATCGCCCGCTGGGCTTCGGCCTTGCGCAGGAACGTTCCCTTGCCACGGTTCCAGGTGGGCTTTGCGATGTGATGCCTGCCGTCCCGGCCGGTGTAGCGGGCCACCCAGACCACTTGCCCGGACGGGTACCGGCGCTTGATTGGAGACTCACGCCTCATGCCACGGACTCCTTGCGGTGGCGCTCAAGGAAGTCGTCGACATCGGCGGGGTCGATCCGCCTTGCCGCGCCGAGCTTGTAGGAGGACAGTTCTCCACGCCTGATCCAGTTGCGGATCGTGCGGTCAGAGACCGCGAGGTAAGCGGCAAGCGTGCGCTCGGTGAAGAAGGTCGGGATCGAGGCCGTATTCCGCTCCATGACTCTTACGTCCGAAAAGGCGGCGAAACGCCCCGGTGAATTCCCGAAAAGACCTAATTTGAGGTAGGCAGGAGACCGAAGGTCAGCCCCACCGGGGCGGCCATACAAGCGGCCGTCCGCACGGCGAAGCCGTGCCAAAATCGGCCGCCGGCCGCCCCGGCGAGGTCCGATGTTCACGTCCCCTACAGACCTTTGCTGATTTTGTGGATCAGGAAAGTGCCGCCCAGGCACGAACCGGGGGGGTTCATAGTGTGTCGGGGGTTCGGGGTTGGGGCTGCGGCAGGGCTGATCTGGCGGATAGCTGGGAGCTACGATGGCTCTCGGGACTGCTTCGAGAACCCCTGGGAGCGGTTGGTCGGTGAAGCTCTCCTGGGACTTGGCTCTGGGTTGGGGTTTCACTTTGGATCAGGTGGCCGATGAGACCTGAGCCGTGTCTTGGCCCTTGGCGCTCCCCTCGCCCCGTGCGCCCACCGTCGCCTCGAACCGCCCCGCACGGGCGTAGCCCGGCGTCCAGGCGATGCCGTGGATCAGGTCGTCGAGGGGAACGCCGAGCGCGCCGGCCAGCTTGATCGCCGTGTCGATCCGCGCCAGCCGTTCGCCCCGCTCCAACAGACCGATCTCGGTCCGGTGGAGCGAGGCGCGAACGGCCAGCTCTTCCTGGGATACGCCGAGGCTCTTGCGGGCGCGGAGCAGGTTCTTGCCGAAGCGCAGGGCGATGCTCACCCGAGCGGCTGCAGCCGCTCGAAGTAGAGCGCGGCGCGGGTCGGCAGGATGTCGCCGCCCTGGCAACGCAGGAGTCCCGCACCGACCAGTTCGCGGACGGCCCGCTCTACTGCGTCGTTGGTCTCGAAGCTGTTGGGATAGGCGTTCAGCGCCCGCGACAGCTCGGGGATCGTCAGATGGGATGGATGCTCTTCGAGCAGGAACGCCAAGACGACATGCTCGGCCTGGGCATCTTGTGCGGCTGGGGTGTCGGGATCGCGCTCCGCGCAATCCGTAGGGTTGATTTCAGCCATGGGGAGGTACGCCTCCTTGTGGTCAGGCCCTCGGTTGGCGTTGACGCGCCGCCGGGGGCCGCTTCTTGAGGCCGGTAGCTCGTTACCGTTCCCGCTGCGGCCGGCCTGGGTTTCCTATGCCGGTCGCCACGGGGCCGGTGTTCGTAGCACGCGGCCCCACTTATGTTTGAGACCCGAGCCTATCAGCTTTTCAAACACATACCTTGAATCGCGATCCGCGCCAAACCCCGCAGCCACAGCCCGCATTGGGTCGGGCGATCCGCGAGCTGCGAAAGAAGCACGGTGCCACCCAGGAAGCTCTGGCTCCGCGAGCCGGGATCACCCCGAAAACCCTCTCCTTGATTGAGCGCGGTGAAGCCAACCCGACCTGGGGGACGGTCAGGGGGATCGTTGACGCCCTCGGGGTCTCGATGGGCGAGCTGGCGAAGCTGGCCGACAAGCTTGCCGACGACGGAAAATGAGACAGAAATGAGACACCCACGCTCCGGAACGCATCGGAATCGGTCGGAAGGGCGCGGAATGGGATTCGAGCCGCGAGCCGGGTATTCGGCTCTGCGATGGGAAGAACCCGGCCTCCTGTGGAAAGCGATGGAATGCGC
>CAZJBG010000183.1:0-4803 GCA_964543925.1 uncultured bacterium | reverse complement strand
GCATTCGCTTCGTCACACTTTTGGATCGACTCTATGTGCACGTGGTGTGCCGGTGTTGCGTTGCACACCCAATGACATGAAGGCCGCCGTTCTGTTGCGTCGTAGCTGACGCAGTCCGAGCCGCGATCAGCAGCCCTCTTCCCAGATTCGGTCACAACTGGCAAACACGTGGGCGCGAGGAGTGTTGCGTGCAGCCCGCGGAATGCCACCGCGGGCTGCACCGGCCCGGTGGTCCCAAACGCGTTGAAACGTCACCAGCGGGCCCACAGATAGAGTGGAAGAATGCCAGAAAACGCGTGACTCTGCACGTCGTTTCGTTGTGGCGCCGTATCGCCCCTTGGCGGATGGGACGTTGCAGCCGGTGATGCCGACATGGTGCCCCTGGGACGAAGGTGAGAGCTGCGCATGCCGCATCGCTGTCCACCACTGGCGAGATCGCCAGACTGGCCCAGGCTTCCCTCTGATGGTTGTGCTCTGCCGCGAACACAGACATGCCTTCACCGTCTATCCCCCGGGCTATGCGCCCTACGCCCGCAAACCCCTCGTGGCGGTAGCGCCAGACGGCTGCGTTCTGCATCGCTCGAAGCCGCCGGGCGAGCAGCCGGACAAATCCGCATGGGAAGCCACGCTCTTCGAGGCCGCATTGGATGCGGCGGCTGGCGAAGCATGGCGGCCCCAAGGAGCGGCTTTCACGACGGGACAGTGGCGCACTCAGCAACGTCACATCGAGCAATGCATAAGCCTGCTCGCGTTGAGCCCCGTCAACCAACGACAGCGGCACGAGGTCGCCGATCTCATCGGGGTGGCCTATGTCGATCTGCAGCAAGCAGCTCAGCAGGCCGCCAAAGCATCTGGCTATCGGCAACGTGGAGCCGCCGTGCAAAAGGTCCTGAACCAACTTCAGCCACGCGCCAGTCTGCCTGCTGACCTGCTGCGCTGCGGCGCCGTTGCCGGTAGGTGGGCCGAGCCCATGTTTTTGTAGCTCAACCCCTGCGCTGTTCCCGCATGGACACGGGAGCAACCCGTCACAGCCAGACCGGCGGTCCGCTGACGTTACAAGTATGCGTCGTGCCGGCCCTCCAGGGGACCTGTATCAACAGCATCATGAGCACCTCAGACGGTCGCCCCAAGCCATTCGTTCCCACCGTCCTCGATGACGAAAGCCTCTTCCGCTTCCAGGTCGTCTCCTCCGTGCGCGCCCTCGAGTTGCGGGGCACACCACGCCGCAAGGCTGTCGCTCAGGTGGCAGACCAACTCCATCCAACCCTCGATGGCTCTCTACGTCGAATCAGCAAACGAAGCGTCTATCGTTGGCTGGCAGCATACGAACGAAGCGACATCGACGGACTGAGGACGCAGCAGCGGCCCAAGGTGCCCACGTCCAAAATCCTGCCGGCCGACTTCGTCGAGTTTCTCCAGAGCGAAAAACAGTTCGACTCTGTAGCGTCAGTCCCGGAGATCATCCGACGAGCTCGCCTACGCGGCATTCTCGGTCCCAAGCAGGCTGTCGATCGCACCACCGTGTGGCGTGCCTGCCAGCGTATGAAACTCCCCACCCGTGACCGACCTCACAAGCGAGATGCCGACACCCGACGGTTTGCTCATCCCCATCGCATGAGCGTGGTGCTATGCGACGGCAAGCATTTTCGTGCTGGGCCCACGCGCCAACGCCGCGTGGCGTTGTTCTTCCTCGACGACGCGTCTCGCTACGGCATCCACGTCGTCGTCGGTACCTCGGAAAACACGGTCATCTTTTTACGCGGGCTATACGAGACCATTCGCCGCTGCGGATTTGCCGATGTCTACTTCCTCGACGGCGGACCCGGATTCATCTCCAGCGACACCATATCCGTGATCGCGGCCTTGCCTTTCGCCCATCTCGTCCACGGTACAGCCAACTATCCCGAGGGCCATGGCAAGATCGAGAAGTTCAATCAGACGGCTCTTCACGATGTTCTGCGTAGTTTTGACGGTGCGCTGGATGTCGACCCCGATTGTGGTGCGCTTGCGCTCAGGCTGCAGCACTATCTCAGCCGCGTCTACAACCACAGACCTCATGAAAGCCTCGATGGCGAGACTCCTGCCCAGCGTTTCGAACGGGATGAACGCCCTCTGAGATTTCCGGAAGACGACGACAAGCTGCGCCAGCACTTCCTCGTTACCGAGGATCGCAAGGTCTCACCCGATCATGTGATCAGCCTCGACGGCACCGACTACGAGGCACCCCGTGGCACAGCGAGACGTTGGAGCACCGTCTACCGCCATGTCTTCACCGGAGATCTCTGGGTCCTCCATGAGGGCAAACTCGTCGGGCTTGCGCCCGTTGACCTCGCGCAAAACGCCCGCGACCGCCGTGCTAAACCCCGGTTGACACCTGAGACCAGCCACAATCCTCCACCCAAGACCGCCGCCACCCTCGCCTTCGAGCAGGACTTTGCACCCGTCGTCGGCCCTGATGGCGGGTTTTCGGACCCCTAACCTCAATCCAAGGAGTAATGGCATGACAACACACGACATCTACGGACGATTTGGCTTCCACAAAACACCGTTCACCTGTGAGGTGCGCTGCGACGAGCTGTTCCGGTTGCCTCTCTTTGACCGCATCGTCGAGGAGCTTCACACCGTTGTCGACCATCGGTTGCCCGCAGCTCTCGTCGCACCGGCGGGCACCGGGAAGACCGCTCTTTTGAGACGGCTCATTGACGGCCTGCCTGAGGCGCGCTACCGCGTGCGCTACGTGAAAGTCACCGGCCTTTCCAAACGCGATTTCTGCCGCGAGATTGCGATGGCCTGCGGACTCCCTCCCCGGGGCTCCTTACCCGGTTTGATGCGCGTCGTACAGGACCACTTCGAGGCCGATGCGACCACCGATGGCATGCGCCCGGTGCTCATCATTGACGAAGGCCACGAGCTCAAACCCGATGTTCTGGCCATACTCCGCATCCTGACCAACTTCGAAATGGACAGCCGGTTGGTCCTCTCACTGATCTTGGCGGGCCAATCCCCTTTGCAGATCCTTCTGACGCGCAGCGATCAGGCTGCTGTCCTCAACCGGCTCGCACACGTCGACACTCTCCGCCTCCTCTCCCGTGATGAGCTGGCCCAGTACGTTGAGCATCGCTGCGCCACAGCCGGTGCCGCTACGACGCCCTTCGACAGCGGCGCACTCGACGCCATCTTCGAGCTCAGCCGCGGTAACCTGCGCGCCACCGACCGGCTCGCTCTCAAGGCGTTGCAAACCGCCTCGCGAGCCTCAGAGGACGTGGTCACCAACGCTCACATCGTCAGCGCGAGGAAGTACCTATGGATGTAACAGCAGCTGTAACCCTCCCTGTTCTGCAAGCCGGTCAGTTACCAAACGACGATGATGGCGGCACACGGTGGCTCGTCGAGCACGTATGGACGCAGCAAGCAGTGGGAGTCATCGGCGGGATCCCCAAGCTCGGAAAAACCTGGGTCGGGCTCGACCTGGCACTGAGTGTTGCTTCGTCGACGCCGTGCTTCGGGCGCTTCGAGGTCCACCAACCTGGCCGCGCTCTTGTTTACCTTGCCGAGGATGGCCTCCCGCAGGTGCGGCAACGTCTCGCGGCACTCTGTCGAGGACGCCAACTCCTGCTGGATTCGCTTGACCTCCACGTCATCACCGTGCCGAGCTTGCGTCTGGACTTCGACGCTGACCAGCAACGTCTGGAGGCAACCGTGGCACAACTCAAGCCCGTGCTATTGGTGCTCGACCCCTTCGTGCGGCTGCACAGACTGGATGAGAACAGCAGTGCCGATGTCTCTGCACTTCTGGGATACCTGCGCGGTCTGCAACGCACCCACAGTGTTGCTGTCGCGCTGGTCCACCACATGGGCAAGAGGCGCCGAGCCGATCTGGGGCAGGCATTGCGCGGCAGCGGTGACCTCCACGCATGGTCTGATTCCTCCGCATATCTCGTCGGTCAACGCGAGCACGAGACCTTCCAGTTGACTCTCGAGCACCGGGCAGCGCCAGCGCCTGATCCGATTCGTCTCCGGCTCGTCCACCAAGGCGGTGAGGCCCACCTTCAGGTCGTCGAAGAGGCTGACGTGCCAACGATCACATCTCCCCTCACAGAGAGAATCCGCCAAGCGTTGGCTCGTGAGTCTGCACCTCAGCCCCGAGTCAAACTGCGCGAGATGCTCCACGTCAACAACCACCGTCTCGGAAAGGCGCTCGTTGCTCTCGAGCGCCGCGAAGTGATCGAGCACCGAGCCCACGGCTGGTTTCTCAAGCCGCCAACCCGCGCGGACCACGACCCACAGCCCAAACTCCTCTGACCCTGCTCGCCGCCTGTTCCAGCTGTATCGTTCCAGGATCGTAGGGGCGCGCACGGAACAATACAGCGGAACACCGTGCGCTACTCACCCTTTCGTGTAACCCGTGCCAATCAAACTGCAGCGAGCCGTGCCATTGGGCGTGCAACGCAACACTTGGAAGCGCTTCACCGGCTGAAGCACACGGAATTTGATATTCTAATCAGCGACTGCGATATGCAGGACGATTCCGGGGCTTGGTTGCTCGATCAAGCACGAAAGCTCAAGCCTTATGTGCAGCGGTTTATTTGCTCGGGATTGCCGGCAGAAGATCTTAACGATTATCTCGATAGCGGCCTGGCTCTGCAGGCCTTCGCAAAGCCACCACGTTTTGAAGAAATCGTAACCTGCCTACAAGAGAATATGGCTGTCGCGCAGCGTTTGTCATCAATGAGCATGGAGGAGCTGTTGACCGAGCTTGCTTTGTTGGAAATCGGCGAAACGTTTACGACCCAGGAAAGGTGT
>CAZJBG010000182.1:0-4859 GCA_964543925.1 uncultured bacterium | reverse complement strand
CTTGAAAAGGGGCATGGCCACTTCTTGATAGTCAAAGTTGAGCGCATTAACCAACATCATAAGCCCCCGGAGGACCCGCTCCTGCTCTTTCCGATAGCAGGCCGAGATAACGGCGTCATAAATATAGGAAATGAGCTGCTCCGGCTTGGCTGACATGATTTTTTGCGTCAGGTACGGATCCTTGCTCGTTTCTTGATACTGGATTTGATTTTGCATTTGCAACACGCTATCGGTTCCTTTGGCATGTATGATTCACGGACGCGTCCTTACAATGATACTTCATCTAATCCCCCTTATCGGCAGATCGAGGCAATTCTTTAGGGGCGGTGAGGCACGATTCACCTAGGACTCACGGCGCGGGTATGAAGGCTTTTGCTCCCCCTGGCGGGACTTGGGTATTCCACCGATAGAAAAAGGGGCGCCCGGTCAAGACCAGGCACCCCTATACGGTGCATTACCAACGCGTTGCGCTAGCTTACCGGAAGAGCGATAAGACCAACTGCGGCGCAGTGTTGGCTTGGGCGAAGGACGAGAAGGCCGTCTGCTGGATGATCTGGAAGCGGACGAGATCCAACTGTTCCCTCGCAAAGTCAGCGTCCTCGATTCGGCTACGAGCCGCCTCGGTGTTGGTGATGGCCACCGCCAGCGTCTCCTCTTTGGAAGAGAGCCGGACCAGGAACTGACCAATCTGCTGGGCGCGGCTATTGAGGAGGGTAATGGCGGCATCCACAGCGGCCATGGCCGTTGAAGCGGTGGACGAAGAGCTCACATCCAGGGCACTAACGCCCAGGGTAACGGCATCTGCTGAAGTGCCCAGGTCGACATCGAAGACATCGCCGGCCGCGGCGCCAGTCTGGAACTTCTTGCCGGTAAACGTGCCGTCGATGAGCCTCAAGCCCTGATACTGGGTTTCATCAATGATGTCGTCGATTTCTAACACCAGGGCATCCATCGTATCCTGAATGGCCAGCCGCTGCTCGGCACTGAAGGAGTCGTCGGCCCCCTGGACCGTCTTCTCCTTGATGATCTGGAGAATGTCGGCAATGGCCAGGTAGCCGCCCTCGGCAATGGCCAGCACGTTCTTGGCGTTACCCACGTTTTCCAGCGCCTGGGTGAGGGAACGCCGACGCGACTCCAACCCCCGGGCCAACGCGAACCCGGCGGCGTCATCGCCGACCGAGTTGATTCGCTTGCCCGTGGATAGACGCAGCAATCGCGTTCCGATTTCTCGGTTAACGGACAACAGCGCGTTGAACGACTGCGAGGCTGCCGTATTCGAACCGATTCGTGTAAAACTCATGTGAACCTCCTTGTACGCATGTTTGTAGGGGCTTCCTTGCCCATGGCGACTCTCTTTTCCGGGCCAGCGGCATCGCCTGACTGCTGCACCCATCGCGTTACTCCTACCCTATCGGCGGATCAATATAAAACTTTAGCGGATCTACTTTTTGCCGTCGGGGAACTATCATCGGCCCCCTGGGTAGCCACCCTCTGCAGGCCCACGATTGCAATTAAATTGGAGCCGCTACCGCCTACGATACCGAAGGTTTGTGCCTAAATTCGGTCGGCGACCAGGTGTCGTGCGAGAGAGCAACCCCATAGGAAAGGCCAACCGCCCATGACTGTATGCGTGACCGGGATGCACCGCGCCGGCACCTCCATGATCGCCCGCCTCCTGAATCTCTGTGGTCTCCATCTCGGGCCACCGGACCGGATCGTGCCGCCCGGCGAGGGAAACCCCTCGGGCTACTGGGAAAACCAGGATATGGACCGCCTCAATGAGGACCTGCTGGCCCACTTGGCCGGCGGATGGGATTTCTTGCTGCCCCCCATCGCCGAGGGGTGGGAATCGGACCCCGGTCTGTCACCTTTCCGGGAAAGGGCGAACCGGCTGATCCAGACCCTTGGCCAACAGGAGCCCTGGGGTTGGAAGGACCCGCGCTGCAGCCTGACCTTGCCCTTCTGGAAATCCCTGCTGCCCGGTCTGAAGGTGGTCATCTGCCTGCGGCATCCTCTGGAGGTGGTGCGATCTCTGGAAAAGCGGGTTGGCGGTACGGCGGCCTTCAACTACAACCTCTACCTGAAATATTACCAGCGTATTCTGGCCGATACCGCGCCCGAGGAACGACTGGTCACCCACTTCGATATGTACTTTTTGGATCCCCGGGAGGAGCTGCAGCGGGTCGCGCAGTGGTTGGGTTGGCCGGTCACCCCTGAACAGATCAACCGGGCGCGCACAGCCATCTCGGCCGCGTCCCGGCAGCAACGCCTCACCGGGGAAGCTGACCCGGAGACGCCGGTCCCGCCCGAAGTGGCCCGGCTATACGCCGAACTCTGCACCTATGGCGGCGATGGGCTGCGACAGGCTTTGGAACAGGGCACCCTGCCCCGGCCGACTGTGGCGCCTGCGAAAGTGCGCCCCCTGCCAGCCCCTGATTCCATCGCTGAAGGGGCAAAAGCGGAGGCGGAAAACCAGTTTGGTCGGGCCCAGGATCTCCTGGCGTCAAGTCAATATGGCGACGCCCTTACCGCCCTGACCGAGACGGTAGCGCTGAACCCCTTGCATGGCCAGGCGCATAACGACCTGGGCGTGCTCTACCTCCGCGACGAGGACGGGGACCGGGCCCTGGGGCACCTCACTCTCGCCGCGCAGCTCAACCCCGATGACGCCGACACGGCCAGGAACCTGGCGGAGGTCTACGTCGCTGTGGGCCGCAGCGAGGATGCCATCCAGACCTACCTGCGCCTCATCGAGGGCTATCCCGACGACCTGGATGCCCTGCTCTGGCTGGCGGCGGCCGCCACTAAACTGGGGCAAAAATCGCAGGCCACGGCCTTTCTCCAGCGGGTGCTTGAAAGCCAACCCGATCACCGGGCGGCCAAAGATATGTTGGCGGGCCTTTAGCAGGCCTACATGGCAACCCCCAGCCTCGGCAGGCGGCCCCTTGAATGCTGCTATCAGGTGTTGTTCAGGTCAAATACGAACTTGTCCACGTCGATTTTCGGCTCGTGCCAGACGCCATAGTTCCCGGCCATAATGAGCTTCTTGATATAGCTGGCGGTGACCGCGTTCCACATCTGCTTGTCATACCAGCGAATGTCGATCTTCGCCGCGTTCTCGGTCACGGCGCCCAGCAGAGCAGCCAGGAAGGTTTGACGGTTTTCCGTATCGGTGTTGATCTTGCAGAACCCCGCCTCAATAAGCCCCTGGATCTGGTCCCAATCGGTACCAACAAAGTCCTTCCAGGTCTGGATTGTCTCGCCGTTGCCGTTGCCCAGTTTCCCCAACTGGTTCACCGCGTAGCTCACCACCTCTTCGTACCGGGTAGAGGCGCCGTGAGCCACAAATATAATCTCGTCATTGATGCCGTTGGCGACTTTCAGCAGCTCGTGGGCCAGGGGAATGTTCAGTTTCACTTTATGCCCCGGCTTGCCCTTGTTGGGGCCGTGCATGGTGCCGATGGTAGGGGCCAGCATCAGTACACCCGTTTCCTTCAGAAATTGGGCTAGATCTCTAGGCTCGGTGTAGGTGGAAAATTCACTCTTGGTGTCCTCGTCCTCCTCCCCGGCCAGGACCCCCAGTTCGCCCTCTACGGACACACCCACCGGATGGGCCATGTTCACCACTTCCCGGGTGTAACCGATATTGTCCTCCAGGGGGGTCGGCTGCTTGGCGGCATGATCGGTGGAGTTGTCGGCCATGACACTGGTCAGCAGGTGAACGGCCCCCTGCACCACCTTGCGGCCGCTCTCACCGATGTAATCGCCATGGTCCAGGTGGGTGGCCAACTGAACACTGGACCGGGCCGCTTTCCGCTCCACATAGGCACTGGCCAGCTCCAGTCCCAGCAGGGGATCACCACCGCCAAAGTGTTTCAGTGCGCTGTTGGAGAAGGCCAGCAGCCCCGAGGACCCCAGGGTCTCGTAGGCGGTCATGGCCGAATCGATACCTTGATAGGTGGTGACGTTGAAGGCGGGCAGGGCGTAGCCTTTCCCGGTCCGGTTGCCCCGCTCGCCGCGCTTGGCCTTGAGCGTCAGGGCGTGAGCCGCTTGCATATTGTCCGGGAAACGACGCTCCCGGTTCAACTTGGGTGGTGCGGCATATAGTTTACTCATGGTTTTCCTTTCGTATCGCGGTCAATAATAACTCACTATCATAAATGTTGATTAGCAGTTCGAGGGACGGTGAGGTCAGACCCGGCAGCGCGTTGGGAACGACCCGCCGGTTGGTCACGCCTGGAGGATTTCCAGCACCGGGAACCACTCGTCCCCCACCACCTTGGTCTCCTCGGTGGCGCTGGCCAGGGGCACAGCCACGATCTGGCCCCCCTTCAGGGCCGCCATCTGTCCGAACTGGCCCCCGTGAATCATCTCGGTGGCGAAGAGGCCGTAGCGGGTGGAGAGCACCCGATCAAAGGCCGTAGGTGAACCACCCCGCTGGGTGTGCCCCAGCAGCACGTCCCGGGTCTCGATGCCGGTCTCCTTTTCAATGGCTTTGGCCACCGCCTTGCCGATCCCGCCCAGCTTCACATGGCCGAAGGCGTCCTTCGATTCGTCCTGGGTGACCATCTCCTCCTGCTGGGCCAGCTTGGCCCCCTCGGAGACCACCACGATGGCGTAGTTCTTTCGCCCATCGCCAAACTCGTTCCGCACGGCTGTGCACAGTGCTTTAAGGTCGGTCTCCCTCTCGGGAAGCATGGTGAAATCGGCCCCGGCGGCGATTCCGGTATGCAGGGCGATCCAGCCGGCATGGCGGCCCATAACTTCCACTACCAGGGCCCGGTGGTGGGACCGCGCCGTGGTGTGCAGCCGGTCCACGGCCTCGGTGGCGATGGATACGGCCGTGTCGAAGCCGAAGG
>CAZJBG010000181.1:0-4892 GCA_964543925.1 uncultured bacterium | reverse complement strand
GGGGATAAGTGGCCCGAGCTGGTGCATCAGATGCGGATGCGGATCGGCATCAACTCCGGGGAGTTTGTGACGGGCAATATGGGCTCCAGGACCCGGATGAACTACACCATGATGGGCGACGTGGTCAATACGGCCGCCCGGCTGGAGGCCTCGGCCAAGCAGTACGGCATCTACATCCAATGCACCACGGAGGCTTTGCAGCTGGCCGGACCCGAGGCCTTCGAATGGCGGGAGATCGACAAGGTGCGGGTCATGGGTAAATCGGAAGCGGTGGAGACGGTGGAGATCATGGGCTATAGCGGTGAGTTGCCGGCCGATTGGATGGAAATGCGCGACATCTTTCAGGCCGGGCTGCAGTTGTACCGTCAGCAGTCATGGGCTGAGGCCAAGGGGAAATTTGAAGCCAGTCACCGTCTGGAGGAGGTCTTCCCGAATCGCCCGACCAGCCCCAGCCGGGTCTACACCGAGCGCTGCGACTTTTTCCAGGCAAACCCGCCCGGGGAGGATTGGGACGGCAGCTGGACCCTCACCGCCAAATAGGCCCGCTGAGCGCCCAACCGTGACCGGCAGCGCCTCCAACTATGTTAGCTGCGTCACATTTTGACCTCCCAGAGGCATGATTCCCGGTCCGCAGCCTAGTAAAGCTTGTAACCAAAGGCCTGCATAAGTAGATTTCCCGACAGTAGCTATTGATAAATTGCCATACCTCGTTTTCCGTCACAAAGGGGGTCAGCTATGTGTCAGTCCATGGGCGCGTGGTCGCGACGCGGCCGAATACTGCCTGCCTTGCTATTACTCGCTCCGCTATTGCTCCCCGTACCTACCAAGGCTCAGGAGAGGGAATCGGTCGCCGTTATGGACATGGAGGGCCGGGGCATCTCGACGATCGAGGCCCAGACCCTCACCGACCGCATGCGCTCCGAACTGGTGCGGACCGGTGCGGTGACGGTGGTCGAGCGCGGCCAGATGCAGGCCATTCTATCCGAACAGGATTTTCAACTCACCGGTTGTACCTCCGATGAATGTGCGGTGGAGATTGGGCAGTTGCTGGGGGTCAGCGTGATGATCACCGGTTCCGTGGGAAAAATCGGCTCCACCTATACCCTGGATTTGCGCACCATCGATATCGAAACCGGGGCCATCGCCAACACCATGACCCGCGACTACCGGGGTGAAATCGACGGCTTGCTTACGCAAGTGGAATATATCTCCTGGGAACTGGTGGGTTTAGTCCATCCCGATGCAGCTACTGCCCAGGCGAGCGCAGCGCCCACTTCACAACCGGTTGCCGCTGAGGGCGGGGGTCGCGGGCTCCTGTGGCTTGCCATCCTGGCCGCCGCCGGTGGTGGGGGCTACTACGCCTATACCCTGATGGGTGATGAGGAGCCGGGAACCATCGGCGAACCGCCTGGTTTCCCTGACTTGTCACAATAATTTCGGCTGGCTATCGGCCAGAGTTCGGAGCAGGGTCGCGTGATCAGTCATGATGAAGTTTACTGTTGAGTCGTCGCACACACCAGATGGGTAACCGTATATGAATTTTGAGCCGTCCTGCAAAACCAGCATGAGGTGCTTCCTTCTCCCCGCCTCACAAGAGAACCTGTCACTGCGAGGGAGACCCCGCCCTGGTGGGGGCGACCGTGGCAGTCTCGTAGGCAAAGGTACAGGCGAACGAGATCGCCGCGTCCGTCAGCCGACGGACTCGCGATGACAACCCTTTGCTTGGCCCTCGCCCTGCTGGTGCCGGGCCTGGGGCTGGCGCAATCTATCACTACCTTGGCTGATGGCTTGAACAGGTCTTGGAATCTTGCTGTGGACGGAACCTATGTTTACTGGGTTGAAAATGACATTAGCAATGGGGCAGTGAAAAAAGTTCCGGTCAACGGTGGCACTATTACGACTCTGGCTAGTGGTTTGGTTCAGCCTTCTGCGATTGAGGTTGATGCTAACTATGTCTATTGGATTGAGCGGAATGGTGGTAGTAATGGATCGCTGAAAAAGATTCCAAAGACTGGAGGATCGATAACCACTTTGGCTGCTGGATTCCTCAACGCGCAGAATCACATGGCTCTTGATGCATCTAATGTATATTGGGGTGATGGTAAATCCGGCGGCGGTGGCGTCATAAAAAAGGTCTCAAAAAATGGGGGTACGGTAACAACACTAGTCAGTGAAGGTATCTTGAGTATGGAAACCGCGATTGCGGTAGATGCCAGCTACGTTTACTTCACTGATGACTTGAATAACATAAAAAAGGTTCCAATTAATGGTGGAACAGTAACTACCGTAGGCACCGGCAATCCCTCCGAATTGATTTTATATGCAAATAATTTATATTGGGTCGAGTTTAGTGGTACGGTAAAGAAAATGCCGAATACCGGTGGAACGGCTACCACTTTGGCATCTGGCTCCAATTCGCCTGCTGGCATAGCGACAGACGGAACGAACATCTATTGGTTAGAGTTTACCAATCCAGGGACTGTTCGAAAAGTCCCAATCAGTGGTGGCACTGTCACAACCATTGCCACGCAAGCCAATACGATTGGCATTGCCGTGGACAACGAATCTGTGTATTGGACCGTCAGCGTTTATCTCAACCAAGGTAAAGTACAAAAGTATCCTCTATTCCCGCCTCCAACAGTATATACTTCCTCGGTATCATCCATCACTGTAAGTAGCGCAACCTTAAATGGCAGCGTCAACCCCAACGGGGCTACCACCACAGCGTGGTTTCAATGGGGTACAACCCCGTCATATGGCTATAACACCACCACTTCCTCCTTGGGGAGTGGCACAAACTCGGTCGCGTTCAACAAGTCTCTCACGGGCTTAACTGCCAGTACATATTACTACTATCGGGCAGTCGCACAGAATAGCGCAGGCACCTCCTATGAGGCCCAGCGATCCTTTACGACCGCCTCGCCTACGGTATATTTCTCTAGCGCATCCTCGAGTGGCTATGAGGGCACTGCGACGGCTACCTTCCAGTTGTTTTCATCCGCCGTATCGTCACAAAATGTGAGTGTAAACTACACGATTACCAGCGGCACGGCTACCGGTGGTGGCGTTGATTACAGCATGGCATCTGGCACGGCAACTATTTACGCGGGTCAAACCACCGCAACCAGCATCTCAGCCACTATCATCGAGGACGCTCTGAACGAGAACAACGAAACGTTTACAGTTACGATTTCAAACCCTGTGAATGCCACGTTGGGCGCTATTACCTCCCATACTTATACGATCCTTGATAATGATAGTCCACCTGCAGTTGCATTCTCAAGTGCGAGCTCCAGTGGAGCGGAAAGCATCACCCCGGCCACCTTCCCCTTCACCATATCAGCCGTATCCGGCTTGGATATTAGCGTTAACTATACGGTTGGCGGTACGGCTACTGGCGGGGGTATCGACTACACTCTCGCAGCCGGCACCGCCACGATCACTGCGGGCAATACGACCACCAATATCATCGCTACCATTGTGGATGATGCCTTGGATGAGAACAATGAGACCATCGTCGTTACACTGTCCAATCCCACCAACGCGACGTTGGGGGCAGCAACCGTACATACCTATACCATCTTAGACAATGACGACCTGCCCCCCGTTGCGCCCACGGGTTTAGCAGTTACCGGTGTGGGTGGCACTACCGTCTCACTGAGCTGGGACGCCAACAGCGAAGCCGATTTCCTGCGCTACCGCGTCTATCAGAGCGAGGACCAGACGAATTGGACCCCGGTAGATTCCACGGGTGACAGTCTGCCCCTGGACACGACGGCCACCATTACCGGGTTGACCGCCCAACTCTATTACTTCCATGTAACGGCCGTGGACGATGCCCTCAACGAGAGCGTAGCGTCCAATAAGGTGAGCGTCACGCCCCAGGCCGCCGGAACGGCCCCCACGGTTATTACCGGCCTGCCGGCGCGGATCACGGCTACCGCCGCTCGATTGCGAGGCAGCGTGAATCCCCAGGGCCTGAGTACGGACGCGATCTTTGAATGGGGGACCGGATGGGGAACCGGAACTGCTGATACAAATGTGGTCGTAGCGGCCCAGAATCTGGCGGGCGCTGCCGACACCACCGTGGGTGCCCGGCTGATCGATCTGGCCCCCGGCACGACCTATGATTACCGGGTGGTGGGCACCAGCAGCGCCGGAACCACCACCGGCGCTGATGTCACCTTCGTGACCCCCACCGATACCACGGTGATTGTCGATAACCGGATCGTGACCGGCGATGTTGCCGTGACTTTCCCCGGTGCCGGTATTTTGCTGGACTTCACGTTCACCGGTACGCCGGGGACGAATGTCATTGAGGTTAAAAGATTTAGGGCGGCCCCTGACGGCGTGCTACCGACTGAACTGGCTCTGTTTGCCAACCGCTATTGGGAATTCAACCATACGGGACCGGGCACCTTTAGCGTAGATATTACCCTCAATCTGGGCATTGCCGGTGTGAATAGCGGCAATCTGGCTGGGGATATCCGCTTGTTGCATCGCGGGAGCGGCGGCACCGGCACCTGGACGGTCCTCGTGCAGGAGGCCTTTGCCCTCGGTGACAGCACCATCACCTTCTCCGACATCACCAGCTTCAGCCAGTTCACCGTGGCCAAGTTTGAGGATATTAGGCCACCGACCATCTCAAATATCGTGTTGGTTCATTCCGGGGATGTGGAGCCAGGGACCGCCCTTGATGTTACGGCTGATGTAACCGACAACCTGGGCGTGGACCAGGTTACCCTCCATGTCGCGAAGGGCGGCGACAGTGATTTTGCCACACCCCTTGTGATGACCGATGACGGGTCGGGCACCTATTCGGCGACCATTCCCACTACCGCCGTCACCTTCCGGGGGTTGATCTATTTCATTCGGGCCAGCGATGCGGCCGA
>CAZJBG010000180.1:1945-4928 GCA_964543925.1 uncultured bacterium | reverse complement strand
GGGAGCTGGCCGGAGCGAAGTGGGGCGAAGTGGTGGGACCTCTATCCGTGGGGCAAGCTTTCATCCTGGTACGACTCCACGGTTACCGGGAGGCTGGCCTGCCCCCGTATGAAACCCTCGTCCCGCGCCTGCACCATGACTGGATCATCACCAACCGGCGGCGGCTCATCAGGGAGTGGATCGAGAAACTTCAGGTCACGACTTACCCCACGGCCATTGATGCCAACCTGCTTGCCGGACCCCGGCTGGGCGTTCCCAAGGATGAGCCAACTGTTCTGTTCCCCGAGCCTATGCCTCTTCCCGTTGGGACACGGTCAAGGTGATGCCCCTTTGGGCCAGGTCAGCCAACAGCCGGTCATAGGCCTCCCGGCTCGCCCCGATAGTCTCTAACGGCGCAATGCCGGGCTCCGAGTAGCTACCTTCCAGCACCAGGCGAGCCACGGCGGCACAGGTATAGCCGGTGGTGCGGGCCATGGCCATGGTATCTGTACCGGCATCGTACTCGTCATAAAGATCGACGGTGGTCGTCACGGGTCGCCCCTGAAGCTGGCCGGTAAGGATCACGCGCATGACCACCAGGTCCCGGCCCTCACCCTCGGGCTGCCAGGCGTCGAACAGCAGCCGGGAAGTGACGGCCAGGGGCGACACGGGGTGTCCTTCGATGTCCAGTGAGCCGGTGCTGAAAAAGCCGGTATCCCGGAGCATTCGCATCCGTTCGGCATGGCCGGGGTAGCGGACGGTTTTCTCGCACATGTCGGGAATCGGCAAGGTGGTGAGCAACGTCCGCAGGCCATCGGTATTGAAGGCTTCCACGACCCCCACCCGGGGCAGGTCCAACTGCTCCAGGTCCGATAGTGCCGGCCGGGTAACCACCTGGCCATCGATCCGCAGGCGCGCCGGGCGGGTATATTCCTCGATGACATCGATGGGTGAGAAAACGGACTGATACTCGAAGGGCCACTTGCGCACCTGCGGCAGCCCCCCCACATAGCAGACGAAGTGGTCGATGCGGTCATACAACGCATGGTAGTGGCCCAGCACCAGGTTGCCCAATCCCGGCGAGAGTCCGGCGTCGACCACAACGGTGACATTGTGTGCCACAGCCAGATCCTGGAGAGCCAGGGGGTCTTCGGGGCAAAAGGAGATGTCGACCACCGGCCTCCCGGCCCCGATGACGGTCTCCAGCATCCGGTAGCCCAGAAAGCCGGGCACCGCCCCGACCACCAGGTCGACGCCTTGTACGGCCCTTGTGAGAGCCCCTTGGTCGGTCACGTCCACAGCGATGGTCTTGAGGCCATGGCGGTCCGCGAGATCGCTCCGCACCTGAGGGTTTCGATCGGCCACGGTTATCTCGAGTTGGTCGTCCCGGGACAGGTCCCGGGCGATGGCGCTGCCCACCAGCCCGCCGCCTAACACGAGCACCTGCATCAGGGCGTGACCCGGACTGTGTAGGTCATGGTGATGTCCCCACCCAGGCTGCTTAGGGCATCCGTTAGCCACTCCCTCATGATGATACGACCTGATGTCATGGTATCCTCCTCACCTTTCTGCCCCCGTCTGTTATGAGCTTGCCAAAGGGGAGCTTGGCGTTAAAATCCTAACTCACCCCGGTCGGCTTCGCCAGACTCCCCCTCTCTTATAAGAGAGGGGCATCGCGCTAGCGAAGGGGGTGAGTTTCTTACCATCGGGACGGCCACCTCCTGTCCGCCGGGTACATCGGGCAGGCGATCGTGGGCCGGGCACGGCGAGGCGGGGCATCCGCCAGTTGGCGGAAGGGGGCCGGGGTAAGTAATGGGGGACTTATTCGCCGATTGCGCTAACTCACCCCGGTCGGCTTCGCCAGACTCCCCCTCTCTTATAAGAGAGGGGGCATCGCGCTAGCGAAGGGGGTGAGTTTCCCGGTTTGCCGCCGTCGCTATCTGCTCCAACACGCCCGCTAAGTCGTGCTCAATGTCTTCGGTGGTGCACCTGAAAAATCGCACCTCATAGTGCTCAATGAGTTTCTGTCTTGCCTCATCCCAGTCCCGCACGTCTTGTTGCCGATGTATGCCACCATCCACCTCAACCACCAGTCGTTTCTCATGACAATAGAAATCAACAACACTGGGGCCGATTGGATGTTGGCGCAGGAATTTCAAGCCGCCTAGCTGTCGGTTCCGTAAGGCTTGCCAAAGGGCTTCCTCAGTGGGTGTTGGTTGTGCGCGGAGGTGCCGGGCAACGGTCTTGTTCTGCCTGACACCGTAGTGGGTAGAGAATTCGCCACCAAAACCGTCAGTAGTCTCGAGTTCCTCCCTGTCTTGCTGCATGCAGCAATGTAGAAAACTGCTGTAAATCAATCAAGAACAATAAATCTCCCCCTCCTGGAATTGGCCAGATAGGGTGTGGCTGTTGGGTATCCTAACTCACCCCGGTCCGCCAGCTGGCGGACTCCCCCTCTCTTATAAGAGGGGGGGACGACGCAGTCGGGGGGTGAGTTTCTTACCGCCCACCTCACACACCCCATGGCCCAGGGTGATGGGTTACCTTAGCCGGTCTCTGCCTGTAAATTCCCCCATGGCCAGGCTATGGGGACTCGATCTGTACGTGAAAGCCACCGGCGACTATGCCGCGACTCTCCAATCGCCCCGGCGCGAGGATCTGGAGGGGCAGGTGGGACAGACCATCCCCCACCCCGATAGCGGCGAACCGTGCGTGGCCAAGGCGGAACCTTACCTCATTGCCGAAGACGATGCCGCCCCTACCAGCGACTGGGAATAGCCCCGTGGCTGAGACTGTCCGCCGCAAGCTCACCAACCTGGAACTCAAACAGGCCCGCCCGTCACTGGATGAGGTGAATAATCGCCCCCGGCTGCCGATCTACGCCCTCCTGGAGAACATCCGGTCAGCCTACAACGTGGGGAGCATGTTCCGCACCGCCGACGCCCTCCACCTGGGACGCCTGTACCTGTGCGGCTACTCCGCCTTCCCGCCCCACAAGATGATC
>CAZJBG010000180.1:0-1935 GCA_964543925.1 uncultured bacterium | reverse complement strand
CACCAAAACGGCCCTGGGGGCCGAGCATACCATGCCCTGGGAGAAGCACGCCGACGCATTGGCACTGGCCCGCAGCCTGAAGGACAGCGGCATGCAGCTGGTGGTGTTGGAACAGACCACCGACGCCGTGGACTTCTGGGAGGCGCCGGTGCGGTTCCCCACCTGCTTCGTGGTGGGCAACGAAGTGACGGGGGTCTCGGACAAGCTGGTGGCCCTGGCCGACCTGTGCCTGGCGCTGCCCATGGCGGGGATCAAGCAGTCCCTTAACGTGGCGACGGCCTTCGGGGTATTGGGCTACGAGCTGGCCCGGCGGCATAGGGCCTCCAAGCGCAAATAAAGCGACATCCATCCCTTTTAAGTGCTAGCTTCCTGCTTAAAGTTTCGACATAAATTCTAACATGTAGCTAAGGAGCGTCCCGCCATGCGATTTGTCCTATTTATCATCGTTGCTCTAGTGGCGTTTGTGGTTTCAGCGCAGATACGCCGCCGCAGCGCCCTGTCCCAGAGCCTGAATGCCATGGGGGTGAGCCCCCGTACCCTCGTGCTGGTTGGGCTGGTGTCCCTGATCCTGGCGGCGACCCAGACCCTCACCGTGATCCCCGCCGGTTCCGTGGGGGTGGTGGACTTCTTTGGCCGGGTCTCTCCCCGGCCCCTGTATGCCGGGGTCAATATCGTGAACCCCTTTGCCAATGTGATCAAGATGGACGTCAAGACCCAGGAGCGCCGGGAAGAGATGCGGGTCCCGTCACAGGAGGGCCTCACGGTGGGGCTGGAGATCAGCGTCATCTTTAAACTGGATGGCAGTATGGCCCCGGAGGTGTACAAAACCATTGGCCGCGAGGAGGAGTACATCCGCAAGATCCTCCAGCCCAATTTCCGGTCGGTGGTGCGGGGCGTGACGGCCCAGTACGACGCCAAGGCCCTGTATACCTCCATGCGGGAGGTGGTGGCCCAGAATATCCAGGAGCAGCTCGACAAGGCTACTTCCGTGCGGGGCATCAGCATCGAGTCGACCCCCTTGCGCCAGGTCGTTTTGCCCCCCGATCTTTCGGCGGCCATCGAGGAAAAGCTCCGGGCGGAACAGGAGAGCCAGCGCATGGAGTTCGTCCTGCAGCGGGAGGGGAAGGAAGCCGACCGCAAGCGCATTGAGGCCCAGGGCATCAGAGACTTCAACAAGACCGTCGCCGAGGGGATCAGCGACAACTTTTTGCGCTGGAAAGGTATCGAGGCTACTGAAAACCTGGCCGCGAGCAATAACGCCAAGGTGGTGGTGATCGGCTCGGGCAAGGACGGCCTGCCGATCATCCTGGGGGGCGTGAACTAGGGGGGAGAGCGATGCTGGATATTGGATGTTGGATGGCACTAATCTGAGTTATCCCAAACCCCGAAACGTCCCATGCACATCGGCCTGCTCCGCGCCGTCCTCGACATCCCCGAAGCCTATAGCCTGAAGGACAAGCGGCGGGTCATCAAATCCCTGAAGGACCGGGTGGCGGGCCGCGTGAACGTGTCGGTGGCTGAGGTGGGTCAGCAGGACGTGTGGAACCGGGCCGAACTGGCCCTGGTCACCGTGGCGGCGGAGAAAAAAGTGGTGGAGCAACGGCTGTCGGAGATCGTCAGCCGTCTGGAGCAGGGCCACGGCTGGGTGCTGCTGGAGGTGAAGACGGAGTGGTTGTAGCTGCCCGTCACCCGTGGTCAGTTATGAGCAATCAAATTGACCGGTGAGCCCAGTCTGATCAACGTCGCAAACAGGGTGCCCTCCCGGAACTCCCCTCATTTCCGCTGATAACCGACAGTTCATCGCTCACCGCTGAAGGCTGGGGGCGAAAGTCCATGTCCTTGCTACCCACCGTAGATAAATTCATCCCGGTATGCACAAACGCCTGACACAACTCAGCCACGGCTCGGGGTGAGCCTGCAAGCTCGGTCCTGACG
>CAZJBG010000179.1:0-4942 GCA_964543925.1 uncultured bacterium | reverse complement strand
CTCTGGCGCTGCATATTGGACCCCATGAGAGCCCGGTTGGCATCGTCATGTTCCAAAAACGGAATCAGGGACGCCGCCACCGACACAATTTGACTGGGCGCCACATCCATGTAATCCACGGACTCGGGCGCCACCATGGGGAAATTGTCCCCCTTGCGGGTGAGTACCCGATCATTTTTGAACTTTTTCCCATCAACCACTTCGTTGGATTGGGCAATGGAAACCCGGTCCTCGTCATCGGCTGATAGATACTCCACCTCATTGGTGATGCTATAGCTGCCGTTGGAATGCTTGATCTTACGATAGGGCGACTCGATGAAACCGAGTTTATTGACCACCGCGTGGGTCGCCAGGGAGCTGATGAGCCCGATATTGGGCCCTTCCGGGGTCTCGATGGGACACAGTCGCCCGTAATGGGTGTAATGCACGTCGCGGACCTCGAACCCGGCCCGTTCCCGGGTCAATCCCCCCGGCCCCAGGGATGAGATGCGCCGCTTATGGGTAATCTCCGATAAGGGGTTGGTCTGATCCATGAACTGGGACAGCTGGCTAGTGCCGAAGAAGGCGTTGAGCACCGAGGTGACGATCCGTGAATTGATGAGGTCCTGGGGCGTGAGGCTTTCCGCTTCGCGGGTGCTCATACGCTCCCTGACGGTGCGCTGCATTCGGGAAAGGGCGATAGTAAATTGGTTGGACAACTGCTCACCCACGGTCCGCACCCGGCGATTGCCGAGATGATCGATATCATCCGAGCCCCGCTCACCCCTGCGCATGCTCATCATGTAACGGATGGCTTCGACGAAATCTTCCCGAATCAGAACCGGTACGTCAATGGGGGCCTGCAGGTTGAATTTCTTGTTAATCCGGTAGCGGCCGACCTGCCCCAGGTCATATTTTTTCGGTGAGAAGAACATGCGCTCTACGAATTTTTGAGCCACATCGATGCTGGGAGCCTCGCCGGCCCGGAGGTCACGATAGAAACGGGCCAGGGCCTCCTCCTGATTCGTAGTCGGATCCTTTTTCATGGTGTTCAGCACCATTTCCACGTCCAGATCGTGACCCTGAACCAAGAGCGCTACTTCCGGGACGCCCGATGTTTTGAGGGCAGCGACACCCTCCACGGTCAGTTCCGTGCCCGCTTCGGCCACCACTTCGCCGGTCTCGGTATTCACCACATCGGCCCCCAGCGTGCGACCGGCCAAGTCCTCCCCTGAAACTTTGGCCAGCTTGACATCTTCGATCAGGCGGAAGGCTCTGAAGAGGTCTTCATTGGTGGAGTAGCCGATGGCCCGCAGCAACAAGGTAGCTGGAAACTTCCGCCGCCGGTCGATAATGGCGTACAGGCAGTCGTAAATATCAGTGGTAAAGTCGACCCAGGATCCACGGAACGGAATGACCCTGGCCTGATAAATGCTGGTGCCGTTGGGATGCTTGCTCTCTTCAAAAAACACGCCCGGCGAACGCTGCAGCTGGCTGACAATGATCCGCTCGGCCCCATTGATGATGAAGGTCCCCCGATCGGTCATGTAGGGGACGTTGCCGAAGAAAACATCCTGCTCGATACTCTGAGCGTATACCGACTTGTCCTGCTCGTCGGTGATGTGGAGGATGAGCCGGACCTTGAGCGGCACGGTAAAACTGACTCCCCGGTCCAGACATTCCCTGACCGTGTACCTCGGCCTCCCCAGATGGTAACTCACATATTCCAGGACGTAATTGCCGTGGCTATCCTCCACCGGGAACATGCTTTTAAAGACGGCCTCCAGCCCTTTGAGATCACGCTTGCCGATAGGGACCTTATCCTGCAGGAACTCCTCATAGGATGAGGTTTGGATAGCCAGCAAATCGGGGATTTTGGCAACCGATTCCCTGTGGGTAAAGAAATGTCGCTCATGGATGATATTCGAGCTTATAGGCAAAACAAGCCCTCCTGGTGTAAACCGGGTCTAGTGAAATCGTAATTTGTTATAGGAAGAGAAATCAGCGTCAATCGGCTATTTCAACTCGACGGTGGCGCCAGCTTCTTCAAGCTTGGTTTTGATGCTTTCGGCCTCTTCTTTGGCAACTCCCGCCTTCACATCGTTGGGGGCGTTATCCACCAATTCCTTAGCCTCTCTCAGTCCCAGGGCGGTGATTTCACGCACAGCCTTGATCACGTTGATCTTCTTTTCACCGAACGAAGCTAAGACAACGGTAAATTCGGTCTGCTCCTCGGCAACCTCAGCCACGGCAGCCGGACCGGCGGCGGCGGCGGCGGCGGCCACGGGGGCGGCGGCGGTTACGCCAAATTTTCCTTCAATGTCCTTGATCAGATCTGAAATCTCCAGCATATTTGCCGTTTCCAGGTAGCCAAGGACATCTTCACGTGTAACTGTAGCCATTTAAAACGCTCCTCTTATTTCACGAAGTTTTTTGGTCTTTAAGCGTCGATAACAACTGCCCGAGCTTGGTCATGGGGGCGCTGATGGTCCCAGCCAGACGGGTCATGGGCTGTTGGATGGCCGATAACAGTCGACCCAACAATACTTCCTTGGATGGCAGCGTCGCCAACGCTTGTGCCCGGGAAGCCGACAAGTGCTGCCCCTCGAGGACAATCCCAGTAATCTTAGGCACATCATCGTTCTGTTTGCTGAACTCGCGTAAGATCCTGGCCGGCTCAGAGGGCTCACCACCGGTTAAAGCCATGGCGGTCTGCCCAGGCATGAATTCGTCTATCTCCCCGATGCCTGCGTCCTGGGCGGCAATACGCAACAGCGTCTTCTTCAGCACCACATAATCGATGTCGCTGGCCCGCAACTTGGCCCGCAGCTCGGTGGCCTTGGGCGCCGACAGGCCCTTATAATCGGTGAAGTAGATGGCCGCGGCGGCACGCAGCCGTGCGGCTGTCTTTTCAACAACGGCAATTTTATGAGGTTGGGGCATGCTGCGTAATAACCTGCTAGACTAGGGTTGATTTATCGATCTTGATGCCAGGCCCCATCGTCGTGGATACGGTCAATTTCCCTAAATAGGTCCCCTTGGAGGCAGCGGGCTTGGCACGTATGATCGCCTCCAACAGCGATTGAAGGTTTTCCAAAATTTGCTCCGCCGAAAAAGAAACTTTACCAACCGCTGCGTGAATGATACCGAACTTGTCAACTCGAAATTCAATTTTACCGGCTTTGAGCTCTTTGACCGTTTTGGCAATATCCTGGGTCACCGTTCCGGCCTTAGGGCTCGGCATGAGTTTGCGGGGACCTAAAACCGAGCCGAGTTTCCCCACATCCCGCATCATGTCCGGAGTGGCCACCACCGCATCGAAGTCGAACCAGCCACCCTTGATCTTCTGAATCAGATCGTCTGCTCCGGTGAAATCGGCACCGGACTCCTCGGCCTCTATGGCCTTCTCCCCCTTGGCGAACACCAGCACCTTGATAGACTTGCCGGTGCCGTGAGGCAGATTCACCGTCCCCCGCACCATCTGGTCGGCGTGACGGGGATCAACCCCTAAATTGGCCACCACTTCCACACTTTCATCAAATTTGGCCTGGACCCCCTGTTTCAGCAGCGCAACGGCTTCGGCTAGCGGATAGTCCCGATTTCGATCAATCTTTTCCAGTGCCGCGCGATAGGCCTTCCCATGCTTCATCGGTTACCCCTCCACCACGATGCCCATGCTCCGGGCGGTACCGCTGATCATCCGCATGGCCGCTTCCTCTGAGACGGCATTCAGATCGGGCATCTTGATACGCGCAATCTCACGGACTTGTTCCGTGGTGACCTTGCCGACCTTTTCCCGGTTAGGCTCCCCGGACCCCTTGGGAATATTGGCCGCCTTGACCAGGAGGACCGACGCCGGGGGCGTTTTGGTGATAAAGGAGAATGACCGATCGGCATACACCGTGATCTCCACCGGGATGATCATCCCGGCCTGGTCCTGGGTTTTGGCGTTGTAGGCCTTACAGAATTCCATAATATTAACACCGTGCTGACCCAGGGCCGGACCCACGGGGGGAGCCGGTGAGGCCTGGCCGGCGGGCAGCTGCAACTTGATATAACCAATAATTTTCTTGACCACGGGATTACTTCTCTAATTCAACTTGTAGAAAATCCAACTCCACCGGGGTCGGTCGCCCGAATATGGAAACGGTCACTTTCACCTTCTGCTTGTCATCGTTGATCTCCTCGACGAAGCCGGTAAAATCGATAAAGGGACCGTCCACCACCTTAATCGGATCGCCTACATGAAATTTGTGGGCCAGCACCTCACGGCCTTCTTTGCCCTCCACTTCACCCAGGATGCGACTGACTTCCGCATCCCTCAAGGGGATCGGTTCACCCTTGGGGCCTACAAAACTCATCACCCCCGGCACATTCTCAATGAGATAGCGAACCTCCTTGGTGAGATTCAGACGAATGAGGACATACCCAGGGAAAAATACCTTGTTACGGACCCGCTTCTTCCCATCCCGCATTTCCACGACATTTTCGGAAGGGACCAAAATATCGCCGATGTGATCCTGTAGATCGACTTCCTCGGCTTCATATAATATGGTATCCCGGGCCTTCTTCTCCTTGCCCGAGATCACCCGGAGGGAAAACCACTCCATCTCAGCCGGAACTTTCGTAAATGCCGCCATCGTAATTACAAGATAAATGAGACGATGCGGGACAGACCGAAGTCCACGACAAACAGAAATATCACCAGGATGAACGACAGCACCAACACGACCGTCGTGGAGCCACGCAATTCAGTGACTGTGGGCCACGAGACCTTTTTCATTTCGAATTCGACGCCTCTGAGGAAATCTTTGAGCTTGGTAATCATATACTGCTTCTGTGTCTATTCAGCCTGCGGAAGGTCGCCACCAACCCTTTCCTCAACCCTGGCCAGCAGGTGAGGCAGGGATCGAACCCGCAACCCCCGGTTTTGGAGACCGGTGCTCTACCAATTGAGCTACTC
>CAZJBG010000178.1:0-4978 GCA_964543925.1 uncultured bacterium | reverse complement strand
AGCCGCGGATTGTCGCCGTACTCGCCGCACATCAATTTGCCCTTGTCGCCCACAAAGATCACCCCGCTGTTGCCATTACCCATACGCCGCCCCCGTTCCAACTCTTCCGGCCGCGGGGGCATCATGCCGCCATCGTACCAGGTCAGTTTCACGGGGGGCATCTTGCCCCGGGCGGGGAACTGGAAATAAATCGTGGACGCCAAAGGCCCGGTCTCACTATTGACCTTGGTGGATCTGGCTTCGACGCTGGTTGGATAGCCCAGTTTAAGGGCCGTAAAGACCGGGTCAATGACGTGGCAGGCCATGTCTCCCAGCGCTCCCGTCCCGAAGTCCCACCAGCCGCGCCAGATAATCCGTATATAGGCTGGATTAAACGGTCGATAGGGCGCCGGACCAAGCCACAAATCCCATTCCAGCCCACGCGGCACGCGGGGTGTTTCCTTGGGCCGTTCCGCTATCCCCTGAATCCAATGGTATTGATCACCGAATCGCGACCCTCTGCCGGGCCGGTCGGTCCAAGCATGCACTTCTCGCACATCGCCGATAGCCCCGTCCCAGATCCATTCAGAGATCAAACGGACCCCCTCACCTGAATGACCCTGGTTGCCCATTTGGGTGGCGACCTTGTACTTGCGGGCCGCCTCGGTAAGCATCCGGGCCTCGTAAACCGAATGGGTCAGCGGTTTTTGGACATACACATGTATGCCCCTTTCCATCGCGGCCATGGCGATGACGGCATGGGTGTGATCCGGTGTGGCGATAATGGCTGCGTCGATGTCTTTCTGCTTATCGAGCATCCTGCGATAATCGGTGTAGGCCTTGGCCTGGGAATACTCTTTGAAAACCGGCGCCGCATAGTCCTTATCCACATCGCACAGGGCTACAATGTTCTCGCCCACTTCGGCACAACTTCTGAGATTATTCTTCCCCATGTTCCCAAAACCGATACCGGCGATATTGAGGGTATCACTCGGCGCCCGGTAGCCGGGACCACCCAGCACGTGCCGGGGAACAATGGTAAAGGCCGCAGCCGCTACCGCCGTCTTGCCCAGAAATTCACGCCGGGACAGTGGTTTGCCCTGCGGCTCGGAAACTTCTTTCCGTTCATTCATGTTGCTTGTCTCCTTTATAGTTGAATTCTTTCGTTGACTTGACTTGCAGGCAATGGTTCCATGAAAACCTACAGCGACCAGCCTTCACGATACTCGCGGCGGACGTACTGATTGGCTTCCTCTACGTTGGTCACCTGCATATTGAGGCCGTCCCACTGGAGCTTATCCCCCAGCGCGTGTATGGCCAGATTGCCCATCAGGACTGTCTCGGTCAGCGGCCCCGAGACCTCGAAATTGGAGCTGGCCGGCTCGCCCCCCTTGCAGGCCCTGACCCAATCCATCTCGTGCGTGGTTTCGATCCTGGGAATACTCTTCGGCGGCGTGGTGTAAGCCTTCATCGCCGTCTCAGGGATCAGCCGCGGATTCTTGCCATAGGTGCCGCACATCAGCTTGCCCTTGTCGCCGATGAAGAGCACGCCGCCGTCACGGTCGCCCATGCGCCGGCCATCTTCCAGATCATCGGGGCGGGGCGGCATCATGCCACCGTCATACCAATTGAATTTAACCGGCGGCATATCCCCCCGGGCCGGAAATTCATAGCGCACGATGGAGGCCAGCGGCGCGGTTTCAGCATTGACCTTGGTCGCGCTGGCTTCCACACTGGTGGGATAGTGCAGTTTAAGAGCCCAGAAGACCGGGTCCATGATGTGGCAGGCCATATCTCCCAGGGCGCCGGTGCCGAAATCCCACCACCCGCGCCACTTGAACGGTGCATAGGCCGGGTGATACGGCCGATAGGGCGCCGGTCCGAGCCACAGGTCCCAGTCCATCGTCCTTGGCACGCGGTGCTTGTCCGTGGGTCGGTCGATCCCCTGGGGCCAGATGGGCCGGTTGGTCCAGGCATGCACCTCACGCACGTCACCGATAGCCCCGTCCCAGATCCATTCGCTAATTAAACGGTCCCCCTCGCCCGAATGACCCTGGTTGCCCATCTGGGTGGCCACTTTGTACTCGCGGGCCGCCTCGGTAAGCATCCGGGTCTCGGCCACCGAGTGGGTCAGCGGCTTCTGGACGTAGACATGCTTGCCTGCCCGCATCGCTGCCATGGCGATGACGGCATGGGTGTGATCCGGTGTGGCAATAATGACCGCATCGATGTCTTTCTGCTTATCCAGCATCTTGCGATAATCGGTGTAGGCCTTGGCCTTGGGATACTCCTTGAAGACCGGCGCCGCATAGTCCTTATCCACATCGCACAGGGCTACAATGTTCTCGCCCCCTTCGGCACAACTTCTGACGTTATTCTGCCCCATGCCCCCAATGCCGATACCGGCGATATTGAGCGTGTCACTCGGTGCCCGGTAGCCGGGACCACCCAGCACATGCCGGGGCACAAGGGTAAACATGGTCACTGCTGCGGCCGTACCGGCCAAAAAATCTCCACGGGACATCGGCTTGGCCGGCCGTTGAATCTGTTTCACTGGGTCTTTCACGTGGTTGTACCTCATGTTTTTGACTGCTTCAATAAATCCGTCAAAACCGCAGGCCCAAGGCCTAGATCAGCTTTGTCTGTCCCGGGATGGCCACCGGGTCAGCCACCAGATCGGCAAACTCGTATTTCGGGGGAGTAAGGTCCAATTCAGACGCATTCATGGCCCAGTCCCACGACAGCTCCCGGCCCGTATAGGCGCTCATGCGGCCCATAATGGCCGTCATCGTACTTTCGGCCACCCGTTGGGCCTCATTCAGGGGCTCCCCGTTACGGATACTCGCGATGAGATCGGCGTGCTCCTGGACGTAGGGATTGGGGGATTTATAATCGGGTTTGTAGGCCTTGGGCCCCTCGATAAAGCCGTTGGAACTGTCGGTATAGGAAGCACCGTTGGTCCCCACGACCCGCTCCGAAACCCGGTTGCTCGCCCCCGCAGTCTGCCGGCACATGCTGAGCACCCGCTGACCGTCGGCATATTCATACTCGATGGCGAAATGATCGAAGATGTTACCGTACTGTTCGCTGGTCCGCGCCTGGCGGCCACCCATCCCCATGGCTTTCACCGGATGGGATCCGATGGCCCAGTTCAGAACGTCCAGGTTATGGACGTGTTGCTCAACGATGTGGTCACCGGAAAGCCAGGTGTAAAACAGCCAGTTGCGCACCTGGAATTCCATGTCGGACCACCCCCCGCGCATCCCGGCCAGGTTTTTCGCTGCCCGCTCGACCCACAACGCCTCCATGTTCCAGTAGCACTGGCCCCCCACAATTTCGCCGATCTGGCCATCGTGAAGTCGCTTCATGATGTCCAGGTAGTGGTTCTGATGCCGCCGCTGGGTACCCGCCACAACGGACAGCTTTTTCTTCTTCGCGGCTTCAGCCGATGCGATGACCGAACGAATGCCCTGGGGGTCTACCGCCACCGGTTTCTCCATGAACACGTGCTTGCCGGCCTTCACCGCCGCCTCAAAATGCTCGGGCCGGAAGTGGGGCGGCGTCGCCAGGATCACGAGGTCGATATCGCTGGCCAGGACCTTCTGGAAAGCATCAAACCCAACGAAGGAACTCCGCCGGGTGACGTTCAGGCTCTCCTTGGGCAGCTTCTCCTTAAGCCTCTTGAGCGAATCGTCCAGTTGATCCTTGAACAGATCACCCAGGGCCACCAGCTCGATGCCGTCCGATGACTCCACACAGTTGACGGCCGCCTCCGTACCCCGTCCGCCGCAACCGACCAGACCGATCCGTAACTTGTCGGACCCGGCGGCAAAAACGGCGCCGGGAAGCATGGCGGTGAGCGATACCGCCGCCGAGGCACCGATAAAATCGCGCCGGGATATCTCACGACCCCCCTTGGTTTGCTTGGCCTTTTCCATTTTTATTCCCTCCATGGTTTTAATCCGTCAACAAAATGACTTACGGTGCCGGTCAGATGAGAACTGCCCCCGGAACTTTCCAGCCCCGTGACACAGGATCGCGGGACTCAGCTCAGCTCGGTTTGGCCTGACGGCCTCACCGGTTCTACGCCGGTGCACTCTCGATGGTCCCTGGCCGTATCATCACAACGGCTCAATATAGATATTGCGGAACTCGATGGGTCCCCCTTCACTCTGCAGACCGATCTTGCCCCAGGTCTGCGACGCCTGGGTCCCTTCACTCTGGAACACCCCGTTGACCGTGCAGCGGATCGTATCACCCCGGCAAACGATGTCGTAACTGTTCCACTCTCCAATGGGGTTTTCGCTGCTCACCTCCCGCTTGGCCAGATCAAGGAATGTGGTCTCGGTCGATCGGGTTTCACCGTTGTAGGTGATGCTCGTCCCGGGGAACAGCACCAGGTCTCCGGCATTGCCCGACCACAACTGGCATTCAATGAGCTGCGGCCAGAGTTTATCCTCACCGGTCAAATGGACAAATACGCCGCTGTTACTGGCCTCTGCGACCCAGCGCCATTCCAGGTGCAGCTGGTAGTCCCCATATTCGGCCTCGGTCCGCAGGTAACCGTTGGGCACACCGGTACAGTGGATGACCCCATCGCGCACCGACCAGGTGGACGGCATATCGGCCTCCACATCGGGGACATAGGCTACCCACCCGCTCAGGTCATGGCCATTAAACAGGGCAATCCTGGTCTGGGACGAACAGCCTGCCACCATCAGCAGGACCGCTGCCCCACCTGTCAGGGTCAAGCCTTTCACGAAACTTCGCATACTCATAGTCCTTTGATTTTGACCCCTGAATACGGCCTAAAAATCGTCTACCGCCCGGTAGGCATCGATCACCGCCCGCTCGCCGGCCTTGCCCTTCAGGCTGTTGCCGTGTTCCATACCCACAACGCCCTTAAAACCCCGCTCATGGATATGCTTGAAGATATTCCGGTAATTGATCTCCCCGGTGGTCGGCTCTTTGCGACCGGGGTTGTCCCCCACCTGGAAGT
>CAZJBG010000177.1:0-4979 GCA_964543925.1 uncultured bacterium | reverse complement strand
CCCGGCGTATTGCTTCTGGAGATCATGAATCTCCACGGCTGGCACCATCTAGGCCCGCTCCATGACGCATATATTCTCCACATGGGGGGTGTGGGGAAACATATCGACCGGCTGCAGGTACCTCAGCCCATAGCCGCCTTCACGCAACAGGGCCGCATCCCGAACCTGTGTGGCTGGGTTGCACGAAACATACACCACCTTACGGGGACTTAGCGCTACGATTTCATCGATAAGCTTGGGGTGCATCCCGGCCCGGGGCGGATCGGTAACGATGACGTCCGGCGGACCAATCTGCTGGACCAGCCGCTTGTCATGGTGGGTGAAATACCGGGACGACAGATCGGCGGAGAAGAACCGGACGTTATAGACCTCGTTGAGCATGGCATTGCGGGCCGCGTCATCTACGGCCGATGAGACCGATTCAAAGCCGGCCAGTTCCCGGGCATGACCGGCCAGCGCCAGCGCGATGGTGCCCGTGCCGCAATACAGGTCGTACACCACTTCATCACCGGTGAGAGCGCAGGCCTTTTCGATCTGCTCGTAAAGCACCTCCGCCTGCCGGGTGTTGGTCTGGAAGAAGGAGTTGGCGGAAATATCGAAAGAGAAACCCCGCAGATGCTCGGTGATGGTGGACTTGCCATGCAGCAGGACTTCCCATTCGCCCAGGGCTACCGCAGCTTTTTTGGTGTTGATGTTGTTCACCACGCTCACCACCTGGGGGAAGGCGGCCACCAGGTCGTCCACCAACGGCTTGAGACGCTCGGTAGCCTCCCGGCTGGTGACCAGGTTCACCATCACCTGGGGCGAGTCGGATGCGCCGCCGGCCACCCGGATGACCAGATAGCGCAGGAAGCCTCGATGGGTCTTTATATCGTACGGCTCCAACCCCAGCTGGGCCGTCCGGCTGTTGACCAATTGGAGAATTTCATTGCCTACCGGGTGCTGAATCGAGCAGGCGCCGATGTCCAGCACCTTGTCGTAGCGTCCCGGTACGTGGAGCCCCAGAGCCCGGGATGGTGCCCGATCGATTTCTTCGGCGTTTAACACCCAGGCATGGTTGGAGAAGGTGAACTCCATCTTGTTACGGTAGTGATAGGTCTGCTCACAGCCGATAATAGGACGCACGTCCGAATGTTCGAAACGTCCCATGCGGGTGAAGAGATCCGCCACCTGGGCCTGTTTCTGGGCCAGCTGCTGCTCGTAGCGATAATTCTGGCTGGCGCACCCGCCGCAGACGCCGAAGTGGGCGCAGTCCGGCTCGGCCGCATCCGGCGACGGCGCAAGGACCTCCAGCACACGGGCTTCGGCGAAACCCTTCCGCCGCCTGGTGACCAAAGCCCGTACCCGCTCTCCGGGGACGGCCCCTTTATCCACAAAGACCACAAAGCCCTCGTGACGGGCCACCCCCTGGCCCCCGTAGGCCAGGCTGTCGATGGTGAGGGTCAGTTCCTCACCTTTATTGGGGAGCTGGGGGGCGGTTTCAGTCAGGGTATCAGTGGGGGCGGCATCCATGGTGGGCGAATTTACGACGAGGTGAGTAGTATTTAGCGCGCGAAGTGTAATTATTAAGGGTTGCTAGTGCTTTTCAATTATCGTAAGATAGTAGGAACACTGTGATGTCCCTTGTCAGGACCATTGAAAATCACTCATCCTCAAATAACAGTGGTATTCTCGTGGGGAAACAATTCCCGCTTGGTAGTAGTATAATCGTTCGCCTAAGGATACCATGAACCTAGAGGTACCATATTTAAAGAACGCACCTATTCGAGAGGCCCTCTTTGATATCCACGCCAAGATGCCCGATGATACTACTATCGAGAAAATCGAAGAATTTGGCCAACTTATTAAGGATGTTTACCCAGGAGTGAGCAAACAATGGTTAGCGAAGGTTAGAATCAAGCCGGGTAGCCCACCTGAAAGAGATGAAGAATCAGAACAAATTGGGTACGGATTCATTTCCAAAGACAAAAAGCAGGTGCTACAAGTAAGGCTCAACGGATTCACTTTCAGCCGATTGAGGCCATATGAAACTTGGGGAAAATTAAGGGATGAGTCCAAAAGACTCTGGAATTTGTTTGTCGAGTCCCTTAAGCCTATCACAATCGAACGTGTGGCTTGTAGATTTATTAATGAACTGCCTTTGGAGATGCCCATTAAACTGGATGAGCATATTACTTCTCCACCCTCAAAAATAAAGGGATTGCCTGATCTGCTTGAGAAGTTCTTAACACGGGTGGTTATTCCAAATGAGGAATTATCCGCGAAGACGATAATTACTCAATCCTTTGACGGAGTTGACCAAGAAGGAAAAGGCGTTCTTATCCTTGATATTGATGTTTTCAAAGAAGGATCCTTTGCAGTGGAAAGTGATGATGCTTGGGACATCCTCGAATCTTTTCACGATTATAAGAATCAATTATTTTTTGGCAGTGTAACTGAACATACTGTGGAGAAATATAAATGACAGTCGCTGCGATTCCATTAGGTGAACTATCTGACCTTAATCGAATTTTTACCGGATATAGTAAGCAGCTAAACGCTATTGACGATCAAATCATTGAAACTCAGGCACGATTGAAGGAAGCCGCATCGAACCAGCCATTAATTCCTGCACTCAGGAGACTCCATTCTATTTTCACTCAATTTTCAACTAAGAACTGGGATGGGTATGGAGCACTGCCGGTCTCGGGGGAAGCATATGAGGAAGCAGAAGATTTCATTTCCCTACTTGCTGATGGCGGATTACCTATGCCAGATATCTCGCCTGAGATCGATGGCGGAATAGAATTTGAGTGGTATATGTCAAGTAATCATATTTTTGCTATGAGTTTCGATGGAAAGAAAGTACTTGGCTATTCCGGTATGTTTGGTGAAGGGAATACATTTTATGGCACTAGTAAAATCGATTCGGAGATACCTGATATTATTAGATGGAATATCTCAAAGTTTACTTAGAAAAAATATCGGGTTCTGGCCAATTCCAGGAATGATTCAGAATAATGAGTCTGTTACTAGGTTCTTGGTTGCAGATGATATTCGTCTAAACGGGACCATTAGACACAAGGCTTTTATTCCACCAACTGGCACATCCGAACTATCTGTGTATCGTATTTTTGGATTGAACAGCACCACAATCTGGCGGATAGGCAAGTTCTTGGTTGAGCGGTATCGAAAAAAGCCGATCATTGGGAGGGCTGATGTCACCGTTGAGATCATCGAAGAAACGGTTCCCACCTTGCATTTGAAGCGTACTTATTTTCCGCATCCCCGCCATGCAAATATCAAGGGCTTCCCCCTCGTTCTGTGCCCTAGCCACGAACGCAACGAAGTAATTCGTCAGACTCAAAAACAAAAGCAAAAAGCGATTTCTATGGAGCTTGCAAGGATCGCCAACCCGCCCATTAGAAACTAACCGTCTCCCCCAACCACCTCCAAAAACGCCCTCTCGCTGATCACCTTCACCCCCAGCTTTTCAGCCTTGGCCCGCTTGGACCCGGCCCCCGGTCCCACCACCAGGTAGGTGGTCTTCTTGCTCACCGATGAAGCCGCCCGGCCCCCCAGACGCTCGACCAATGTTTCGGCCTCGGGACGGGTCATGCCCTCCAGGGCGCCGGTAAAGACGAAGGTCTGACCGGCCAGGGGGCCCAATACCCCCGCGCCTGCTTCGACGGGGGCTAATTGCACCCCCACATCCAGCAGCTCACGAATGATGGCCACGTTGGATTTATCTCCCATGAACCGCACCATCCCTTCGGCCACAATGGGCCCCACCTCGTGTATCGCCTCCAACTCGGCCTGGGTAATGTCCAGCAGCCGGGCCACATTGCCGACCAGGGCCCGCTCCAGGACCCGGGCAGTGTGCTCGCCCACATTGCGAATGCCCAGGGCGTAGATCAGCCGCGCGAACGTGGTGTTTTTGGAAGCCTCGATGGCCACCAGAAGCTTGGTGGCCACCTTATCCCCCAGGGCAACCAGCTTCTTGGTAGGCCCCTCGTCCTTCAGATTAACGGTGCGCTCGATCTCCAGACCCACCAGGTCTTCGTAAGTGAGGCGGTAGATGTCCACCACCGTCTGCACCTTCCCCGACGTGATGAGCTGTTTCACCAGTTTCTCGCCCAGGCCGTCGATGTCCAGGGCCCCCTTGGACACAAAGTGCTCGAAACGCCCCTGGACCTGGGCGGGGCAGGCCAGGTTCACGCAGCGGGCCACGGCTTCATCGGCGGGGCGGTAGACCTCGTGGCCGCACACAGGACAGGTTTTTGGCAGGCGGTAGGGCCGGGTCTTCGCCGGCCTCTTCTCCAGGACGACTTGCACCACCTCGGGGATCACATCCCCGGCCCGCTGGACCAGCACCGTGTCCCCCACCCGAACGTCCTTGCGGTCGATCTCGTCCTGGTTGTGGAGGGTGGCCCGGCCCACGGTTACCCCGCCCACCTTCACCGGCCTCAGGTGCGCCACCGGAGTGACGGCGCCGGTGCGCCCGACACTGGCCTCAATATCTTCCACCACCGTGGTGGCCTGCTGGGCCTTGAACTTGCCGGCGATAGCCCACCGGGGGGAACGGCTGCGCTCCCCCAACTTCCGCTGGAGAGCAAAATCGTTGACCTTCACGACCATGCCGTCAATATCGTACGGGAGCGAGTCGCGGCGGCCCTCCAGGTCGTGGAACATCGCTATCACTTCGCCGATGCCCTGACACAGCCGATACTCCCGATTCACCGGTAGACCCCAACGGGGCAAGGTCTCCAGGAACCCCATTTGGCTGGTGAGGGTCACACCTTCCGTGACGCCGGGACCATAGCAGTAGATCCGCAGGGGGCGGGAGGCGGTAATCCGGGTGTCCAGCTGGCGGAGGCTGCCGGCGGCAGCGTTACGGGGGTTGGCAAAGAGGGGTTCTCCGGCGGCGGCCCGCTGGCGGTTGAGGGCATCGAACCCGGCCCGGTGCATGAAGACTTCACCCCGCACCTCCAACAGCTGGG
>CAZJBG010000176.1:2665-4993 GCA_964543925.1 uncultured bacterium | reverse complement strand
CTCCCCTGCCAAGATTTTCAGCTGAGCGTTCGTCAGTAGCAATAGATCGCCGCCCTGGTCCAGGAACGCTTGGAGCGCGGCAGGCTCAATAATCGAAGCATCGGGCGTCTGCGCTGCCGGTCCCGCGCCCTTGAATTGACTCAGAAGTTGTTCTTTCTGGCCGGCTGGGGTGGCCTGCCCTCTCGCCTGGAGACGGACAAGATTCACCAAGGCGCGCCTGGTGTCGGCCTTCTGTTTGACGAGAGCCTCATCGTCGAACGGGGCGGGCATGACGAGCGAGATCCCGGCCTCACGCTCCTGGTCAGAGAGCTGCCCCGGGAACAGGGTTTTCAGTGACGTGATCGCGATCGTACGAATCGCATTCCGATACTGACGGCCCTCGGAGGTTCGGAGGAAATTCAAGAAATCTGGGAAATTGGCCCGGATGATAGGAGCGCCGCCTTTCTCGATCCGATCGGCCACCTGTTCTGCGTTCTCGAGGATCCCCAGCCTGCCCTCCGCCTGGACCTGTGCCTGGCTGGTGGTTGTGGTTTCTGGCGTTCCTTCGGCCTTGCCGACAGCAGCTCCGCGGGCTCGAGCTTGCGCCTCGGTTTCGATCTCCTCTGGGGTCTGTGGCGCCGGACCGCCTGCCAGGGTGCCGGCTGCGCGCGCCCGTGCCTCTTCCCCGATTCTGGAGATATCTGGACCGCCCTGGAGTCGCCCAGCGGCGCGCGCCTTCTCTCTCTCCAACAGATCTTCAATCGATGGACCACCCTGGAGCGTGCCTGCAGCCGTGCCGCGAGAGGTAGCAAAGGCTTCGGCCTCCAGTTCCTCTGGTGTCTTGGGCGGCCGTCCACCCTCGAACGTCCCGGCAGAGGTGCCGCGTGCGCGTGCCTTTGCTTCGGCTTCCAATTGCTCCAGACCAGGAACACCTGCAGCCTTCAATGCACGAATCTGTTCGGTAACATCCTGCAGGAGAATCGGTTGATCCTGTGGAATCTGGACACCTGCGAGTGCGAGCTGACGGCGAAAGTCCTCTTCTCGAAGGTCCTCTCGCTGTTCACCGGCCTGTTCCAGCAGATCTTTTCTCTGGAGCTGGCGCAGCTCGCCACCGAAGAACTGTCGACCACCAGCGGCCAGCCCGGAAAGTATCTTCGTGAGGGTTGACCGCTGTTTACGCCGCGGCACTGTTTTAGCCCTGACCGGCTAACGCTCGCAGGATCATCTGGATAGCGTTCTGATCGATCTGTCCGGGCGCGCCAGGCTGCGCCAGAGGAGCGGCCGCGCCTGGCTGTAACGGTGTCGCTCCAGGCGTGGGAGAACGCGGCTCGAACGCGGCAGGAGGAATCCCTGGATCCAGGCCACCGGTCGGTTGGTCGATTCCAGGACCGGCAGGAAGCGGACCGACAGGCGGACCTCCTCCAACCCCTCCATCAATGCCGCCGGGCCCACCACCACCCGTGAACGGATCAGTCGAGAGCGGGGGCTGAATGGCGTTTTTCTTGCGGATCGGCATCTGGTTACCTCTTAGACAAATCCTCTTTGAGCGATCTCCGGCCCTCTGAAGTTCGCCAGGATTAGTGGGATTAAGGCTTCGAGTCGGCCCTGTTGGATGGCGAACCCTGCGAGCTCCCGGTCGAGCCCGAACTGAGCCAAGAACTGATTCCACAGGCGGTTCTGGTTCAGGTTCTCGATCGCCACCCTGGAGAGCCCGACCTGGCGCTCGGTACCCAGCCCGATAGCCTGCAATACGTTCCGGACGTTATTCTGAGATACGCCGGCGCCGACCCCTGTGGCCTGCAGGATGTTTTGGGCCCCCGTCTGAGCCACCCCAGCACCCAGACCTAGCGATTGGATGAAGCGCTCATCTTGAGATTGCGCGCCCTTGACGGCGAAATCTCGTAACTCCGTTGCCTCGATACCGGCGAGATCCCTCTCGAGTCCTTCCAGCGCCGTACGTTCGGTTCCCTGCGCAACACCCGGCAGCGAGAGAAGTCCCCGCTCACTCAGCCGTCCTTCCAGTTCATCGAGTCGAGTGATTCTCGAACGCTCGAGCCGTTCACGCAGCGACTCAGCCTGCCGCGAGAACGCATCGTTATCAGTGGCGCCGCGGCGCTCGATCAGGCCCGAGAGCGCGCCGGTGACGTCCTCACCGAGGCCGCTCGGATCGAGACCTTGGCCGCTCATGAGCCCGAGAATGGCGTTTTGGATTTGCGCACCAAGCCCGCTGGGATCCACGCCCTCATTGGAAATGATGTTCTGCAGGCCACCAGATACAAGCTGAGAGAGAGGATCCTGGCCAGTGCGAATTCCGGCCTGGCCTTCGGCTGTCGGGAATGGGCCTTGGTC
>CAZJBG010000176.1:0-2565 GCA_964543925.1 uncultured bacterium | reverse complement strand
TTTTGTGCTCGAGCCTCCGAACGGGCAGTAATCCGGGCTATTTGCTTGTCGCGTAGATTCTCAGCGCCGCCGCGGCGTTCCAGGGCACGATTGAGGCTCCGCTTGCGAATCCGATTCCTAAACCCCGGGTTGGTGACGATCGTTCCTGGGCGGGTCTCGACGATTGGATGTTTCTTCCTGTGCGGCATCGGCTAAACCTGCCGTTGCTGCTGCTGCGATGTAACGGAGATCACGTTGAGCGCTGTGAGTAGATCGCTCAGGTCCCCACCGCCACCTTGGGCCAGTAGCGCCTGGAATACCTCGCCAGGTACAACATCGCCGCCGCCAGGATCTTGGCCTGGAATGTTTCCGACCATGATGGGGAGCTCTGGCCGTTCGCCACCGATTCCGGGCTGATCACCGACGTCGACTTGGCCACCGCCGCCCGGCAGCGGCGCTGGTTGTCGGACCGGGATGATGCCAGGGCCGTGGCCGTTGGTTGGGTCGGTTGGATCTCGATCGGGGAAAGGATCGTTCGGTTGAATGGGAAACTCGGGCTGCTGACCACCAGGGGTGAAATTTCTGAAGCCACCGGCGCCGAACGGATCATCGAGCGTCTTGCCCGGAACCAGCGGAGCGCCGGGGTCTGAGCCGGTCAGTCCAATCGGCATAGGAAGATCCCCGCCGAAGAAGAACGGGATGTCCTGTGCCCTGGTCTGAAGCTGAATCGGTTCCTCGGCCAGCTCGGTCAGCCTACCCCCAAGGCGTGCAACGCCAGAGAGTGCGCCGCCGAGCAGATCGCGCGGATCAAGGGAGGCGTCGCCGAACTTCTCCCCTTCGAAGCTGAAAACTTCCTGAGCGTCGGGAGATGTGAGAGCGCCGACCGCGGTGCTGGTGAGTTGGCCGATCAACGCTAGAGTCGCAGGATCAAGTCCCATTTGCCACGTCCTCCTGCGCCTGTCCTTCAGGCTCCCGATGCATCCTATCAGTATGGTTTCTGACGAGGTCAAGGCGGCGGCGCCGTTTCGGTCGACGCTTCCATTCCTCTGAAGTGAGCTGCAGCAGGTCGACGGGCAGCTCTGTGAACCCCGCGAATAGATCCATATTCTTGGCCAGCGGATTATCTCGAGGCATGAGCACCTGAAGCGTTTTGATCCCGAGAACCTCGAATGCATACTGGAGACAGGCGATCAACATCCAGTAGCCGGTGCCGTGATGTTTCGGCGCCGCGACGATGTGGGCTATGGCCGAAGCATCTGCGGAGAGATGGGTCACCACGCCGAGACCGCACAGCTCCTCGTTACCATTTTCGATCGCCATCCAGAGCGTCGATGGCGTGATGAGAGCAGATGCGGCAGCGGCGTAGACGTCCGCTTCGGTGGCGTGCTCGCTTCCAAAGGCCGAAAACATTTCTGGTCTTTCTTGCGCCCATTTCACCAGTTCGGCGGTGTCATCTCCGGTCCATTCTCTGATCTTCATGTCAAATCGCCAGCCCTAGATCTAGCCCGAGAGCTCCGCCGCCACCACCCCCAGCCGCAGCTGCTCCAATCTCGACAAAGATCATGGTGACTTCTTCTAGACTGGTCCAGGTAGCCGTGGGCTGCAGGCTGCCCCCACCATCGATCCAGCCGACGCCAGAGCCACGGAAATTGCTCTGCAGGTCAGCGATAGTATTGAGCCCAGAATCAAAGCTCAGGCTCGATGGCGTAAACAGCGAGAACGTATACATGAACGCGACGCCGAGGTTGTCAGTGGCGATCACCACGGCGGCGTCGACCTGCTGCGTCTCGGCGCTGAGCGTGTAGCCGCCCGAGAATAATGCGGCATCCTCTGCCGGCACACTGCCTACAAAACCAGAGAATTCGACGACCCATCCGTGGACGCGGCGGTTCACTTCTCCGATGTCCCAAGTGACAACCGGAAACTGGGGCTCTGAGGCTCCAGCGATTTTCGCCCACACGCTCACCCGTTTGTCCGGATCCCCGGGCCCCTCGAACGTATTCATTCGGGTCCAGCCAGCACTAGTGATATCGGCCAGGTCCTCGCCCGCGGCTTCATCGTGGCCGAGAAAGGCGACGAGCAGATTGCCCTCCACCGGCGCCTGGCTCCCATTAAGATTTAATATCTGGTTGAGACCGTTGATTCCATTGTTGTGCCACACCTTTGCAATCGCCATAGATCAGGCTCCTGTGTATTCCAGATAGGCATCGCCGATCTGTACGTCGCCGACGACCGAGTCGGCGCCTACATCGCGACTCACCAGCAATAGGATCTCATCTCCGATCGAAGCGTTATCGAAGTTGCCCAGCGTGACGGCAATGGTGGCCTGGTCGTTTCCTGTTCCGGGAACAGTCTGGGTCTGCGTGTTTGCGGTGTCGAAGCTATCAGCTGCGGTCGGATCGCCGTCGGAGGTGGCCATGACCTGCACTTTGACCGCGAACACTCCGCTGGTGGCCCCTGCTCGGTAGGGCATCTTGAACACAGGCGCTTCGATGTAGTCAGCCGGCAGGATGAATGACCAGCTCGCGAACTCCTCCGTCGTATCATCGAACGCCAGTACTCGAGCCCACCCGACAGCGGATGTCA
>CAZJBG010000175.1:0-5016 GCA_964543925.1 uncultured bacterium | reverse complement strand
AACGTGACCCAGTTTTACGCCGTGTCCATGGACTACTCGGCCACCACACCCTATCTGCTGGGGGGCAGCCAGGACAACGGCAACCTCATGCTCACGGCCAGCGGCCTGGGCGACTGGTTCGACCCCTGGTTCGGCGGTGACGGGGCCTATACGGCCTTCGCCCCCGGTTTCACCATTGGATCAGGGACCATCTACGTTTCCACCCAGAACGGCGCTCTAGGCCGCCGGGAGGATGTCATCGATGAAAACAATGCGGGCGCTTGGGCGGTCCTCACACCATCGGGGGCCACCGGCATGCTGTTCATCAACCCCTTCGTCCTGGACCCCGGTGACGCCAACGTCATGTACTACCCGGCGGGGAGCGCGCTATGGCGCAGTAACAATGTGAGCACGACCGCCAGCTGGACCGAGCTGACCAGCGCCGCCGTTAGCGGGTACACCATCACGACACTGTCAGTGTCCACCGCCGCCCCGGCCCGGCGGCTCTATTACGGGGCCTACCTATTTGGCGCCGCACCCAAGCTGGTTTACCTGGACAGCGCCCATACGTCCACGGCCGCGCCGACGGATATCAGTCCATCTTCAGGCAGTTGGCTTACCGGGGGATGGGTCAGCTCCATCGCCGTGAACCCGGTTGACGGCGACGAAATCCTGGTGGCCCTGTCCAACTACAACGCCTCCAGCCTGTGGCACTCCGCCAATGCGGGGACTACCTGGGTGGAGGTGGAGGGGAACCTGGCGGGAACCGACGGCCCCTCGGTGCGCTCGGCCACCATCCTGCCCCTGGACGGCGGCACCCACTACTTTATCGGCACCAGCACCGGCGTTTATGCCACCACCCAGCTTGACAGCACGGACACCATCTGGCTTCAGGAAGGTGAAACCGACATCGGCAACGTGGTGGTGGACATGGTGGTCAGCCGGACCACCGACGCTTTGGTGGCGGCGGGCACGCACGGGCGGGGCGTATTCACCGCCAATATGGCAACCGCTAATATGCCGCCGGTGGCCCTGGCCGATATCGTCACCACGGAGGAAGATGTGCCGGTGACCATCGACGTCCTGGCCAACGACACGGACGCCGACGGAAACCCGCTCACCGTTGTGAGCGTCTGGGACGCGGCCCACGGGACGGGGGAACCATCCATCGGCGGGACCGGCGTAAGCTATACACCGGCGACCCATTATTTCGGGCCCGACAGTTTGACCTACGCGTTGAGCGACGGGAGCGGCGGGCTGGATACGGCGGGGGTGAGCATCACCGTGACCCCGGTGAACGACGCCCCGGCAGCCTTCGCGCTGGTGGCCCCGGTCCACAAGATTACCCTCAACCTGACCTCTGCCAATGTGGCGACCGACACCCTGACCCTATCATGGAACGCCAGCAGCGACGTGGAGGAGGACGCCGTCACCTATCACCTGCGTCTCACGGGGGACCTGGGTCTGCTGTCCTTTACAGTCCCGAGCAACCTGCAGGCGAAAACGGCCTACAGCGACGTGGCGGACGTCATGTCGAGCGCGGCCAAGAGCAGCCTCACCGGCACCTGGACCATCCTCGCCAGGGACGGGACCGACTCCACTTTAGCCGACAGCCCCTTCACCCTCACCCTCGACGGGAGCACCCTGGCCAACGATCCCGATGGCCTGCTGCCGGTGGCCTTCGCCCTGCACCAGAACTATCCCAACCCCTTCAATCCCGGCACGACCCTGCGGTTCGACCTGCCCAGAGCGAGCGAGCTGAGCATCGTCATCTACGACATGCTGGGCCGGGAGGTTGTGCGGCTGGTGGATGGCGAGCTGGAGCGGGGACGGCACGCGGTGGCGTGGACCGGGACATCGGCGAGCGGCGAGGACCTGCCGGCGGGTCTGTATATCGCCCGGATGGTGACGCCGACCTACAGCCGTAATATCAAGATGGTACTGCTGAAGTAAGGGCGTCATGCATGACGCCCCCACGGGGTCACCACTGGTCGCTGACTGCTGACTGACCGGCGCTAGATACGCCACGGGGCGCGCATGCTGCGGGCGGTGAGGCTGGCGGCTGCCGGGTCGTTCACGACCTGTTCCCTGGCCGGGTCCCACTGCAATCTGCGGCCCAGGCCCATGGCGATGTTCCCCAGGTGACAGACCGTTGCGGATCGATGCCCGATCTCCGCACTGGCCACCGGTACCGCCCGGGTCTTGATGCAATCTAGGAAATTCCGTTTATGGTCGTTGCTCCGGTAGAGCTGCGTCTCGCCGGGACCAATGACCGTACCCAGCAGCGACTCGGGCGAGGCCTGGATCCCTTCCCGGTTGACGTACACCCACCCTTCGCTGCCTTCAAACCGGATACCACTGCCATCGCTGTGGTTGTTTAGCGTGACGCCGTTGGCGTAGGTGTAGGTCACCTCAAAGTTGATGGGCAGGTTGAACAGGCCCTCACGGGGGTACTCGGCCCGGCCTTCAATTTCAACGGGGCCGGTTGCGTCCATACCGAGGCCCCACTGGGCAATATCGAGGTCGTGGGCCCCAAAATTGGTCATTTCACCGCCCGAATAATCCCGGATGAAGCGAAAGTTGTAATGACAGCGCATCTGCGTATAGGGCGCTTCGGGGGCCGGACCCAACCACAGGTCGTAGTCAAACCCCCGGGGAACCGGCATGGTCGGGTGGATGCTCGCGCCCCGCCCTTTGCGCAGCCAGGTGTGGACCGTATGGAGCTGGCCCAGCCGCCCATTGCGGACCAGTTCACAGGCAAAACGGAACCGGGCATCGGACCGCTGCTGGGAGCCGGTCTGGAGGACCCGGCCGTAGCGCTTGACGGCGTCGACGAGGGTTCGCCCTTCGGCAATGGTCAGGCTGAGGGGCTTCTCGCAGTAGATGTCCTTCCCGACCCTGGCCGCCGCCACGCCGATGGGCACATGCCAGTGGTCGGGGGTCGATATGACCACGGCGTCGATATCCTTGCGATCCAGGAGCTCCCGGAAGTCGGTGACCGCGTCGCAGCCTGTGTAGCTGCCGGAGCGGGCGGCCGCCGCGTAATGTTGCTCCACGATTTTCCGGGCCGGTTCGCGACCCAGGTCGCGCCCCCAATAGTAGTCGCCATATTCGTGGCTGCCGGTCTCGACGTCGCAGACGGCCACGACCTGCACGTCCCGGTTCGCCATAAAGCCCCGCAAATTGGAAATCCCCTGTCCGCCCACACCGATGAAGCCCAGGGTGATGCGCCGGCTCGGGGCATTGGCCCCCAACACCGAACCGGGGATGATGGCCGGTCCCCCCAAAGCAGCGCCCGCCGCCATGGCCGCCGCCCGCCTCAGAAATTCCCGGCGCGGGAGGGTGTACCTGTTTTTTGTCCTGCTCATTGGGTTGCTGTATCCACCTGAATGTACAATCTAACGTGGAGCAAAACAGCTGCCCTTCCTCCAACGGACGATAGACTGATTGCACCCGATGGGGCGCTGCGAGCTTAAGTTTAGAGGGTGGCCGGTGACTGCATGACCGCGTAAAAAATTCGCCCAAAATACTTCCAGCCTTAACTATTTCATCATATTAAGAAGGCAAATTGCCTTTACAGAATCATGTGCCCAGCCAACCAGACCTCGATCATTAACCGGACCCATAAATCTTCGCTGTCGTCGCTGCACTACATCGGGATTAACCACCGCCGGTGCGGGCTGGATATCCGCAGCCGCTACGCCCTCTCCACCGACCAGGTGAGCCAACTCCTCGCCGCCTTGGGCCGGGTGGAAAACGTCAGGGGCTGTTTGATCCTGTCCACCTGCAACCGCACCGAATTTATCTTCGACGGCGGGGCTGTCGAGCAGGTGCGCAATATTTTACGGGATGGCTACGGTGAGGATGCGGCCACCTTCAGCGGCCACTTCCATGAATTGGCCGGTTGGGATGTCGTGAAACACCTCTTCAAATTAGCCAGTGGTCTCGATTCCATGGTCCTCGGCGAAACCCAGATTGTGGGCCAGATCAAGCAGACGGTCAAGCTCAGCCAGGAGGCAAGCTGCCTGTCGCCCCTGCTGGCCAAGGTGTGTCACGGCGCCTTTAAAACGGGTAAGCGCGTCCGCCATGAGACCCAGCTCGCCACCGGCGCAGCCTCCATTTCCTACACCGCCCTGATGATGGCCCGTGAAACGTTCGCCCAGCTGGCGGACTGTTCGGCGTTGGTCATCGGGACCGGCGATATGGGCCGCGATGTGGTTTACAACCTGCGGGAGAAGGGGCTGAGCCGCATCACGGTCATGAACCGCACCCTGGATAAAGGTGAACGGTTTGCCCAGACCATCGGGGGTACGTTCAAGCCCCTGGATGCGTTGCCGGAGGAAATCGACAAACATGACATCATCATCACCTGTACCTCCGCGGGGGAAGTGATCATCGATGCCGACATGCTCAGCGCGGGCCGTGACCGACCGCTCCTGTTCCTGGACCTGGCGGTGCCCGCCAATGTTGCGGCTCAGGTCACCCGGATTCCGCAGGTGAGACGCATCGACCTGGATACCATCCAGGGGCACATCGACACACGGATGGTGGCTCGGGAGCATGAAATACCCGAGGCGGAGGCCATTGTCTCGGAGGAACTCATCGCCTTCCAGTACAAGCAGATCCTGGACTTCGCCTCACCGGCTATGGTGCAGCTGCGGGAGGAGTACGAGACCATCCGCCAGGACGAGCTCAAACGTCTGTCCGGCGAAGGCATGGACGACCTGCTGCCACTCCTGGACACCCTCAGCCAGCGACTGGTCAAGCGGCTGGCCGTCCGGCCCCTGCAAATCTTCCGCCAGCAAGCCGAAGCCGATACCCTGGCAATGGAGAAGATTCTGGATGCCGCCAGCGACCACGCCGACACGTAAACCCCGACCACTTGAAGCATACCGTCGGGGTAAACTTCGCCTGGGTACCAGGGGCAGTCCCCTGGCCCTGTGGCAGGCCCAGACCACCCAAGCTCTATTGACCGCCCAGCATCCTGACCTTGAGGTCGAGCTGGTGGTCATCAAAACCAGTGGCGACCGCGACCAG
>CAZJBG010000174.1:0-5032 GCA_964543925.1 uncultured bacterium | reverse complement strand
TTGCCTGAAGCGTCATAGTCCAAAATCACGCCGGGCTTGTCTTCATCGCTTTCGGTTATAGGGGTCTCAGTAAAGATAACGGTCAGAGTATCGGTCTCGCGGTCGTAAATGACCTTCATGTGTCTGTCCTCCAATACTGATTGCGACATCGTTTAGCCTATGTTACCCCCGATTCCATTTCCAGACAAAGGCATTGTCAGTTGAGGCATGACTGGATTGGACTGGCGCCATGGGGTAAGACTGTCAGTAGAAGCAGGGTAGGCTAGGGGACCTGATCAGTCATGTATACCCCCTGCATGCCACGGCACAGGCCTTCAGGGACTGGGACACCCGGCCCGGTGAGGTCGCCAGGATATTGATTGATGTCAAGGGCTAGAGGCGGGGCTGGGCGCTGCGGTTGTTCGCGGGCATCTGGTCAAATGGCCACGGGAGTAAGGGTGTAGACACGAGCAAGTCGCGCTGCGCTCTTGATGTCTCCGCGACGCAAGGCTTCCCGAACATCGTCGAGTTTATAAGCGTCCTCAAGGGATAAGTAAGGGGACCAACCTTCATCGGTGTCGATCAATTCTACCTCGACCTCGGCAATGTACTTATCCTCATGTACCAGTTTCATGTAGAGTGTTCTCTCCATCATTTTCTCCTTAGAAAATCATTTGCCCATTGCTTCGGATCAGGCCGGTAGGCCGTAACGAGAACGGCCGGGGAAGAGGCGTTTTTCGGAATCCCCCAAACAACGTGAATAGGCTTCTCGAGCCGATCCTTTTGGAGGACCAACACACAGGAACCCTTCGGGTACTCAGGATAATCTTCCACAACGACGGCATCCGTAATTCCCGCCACGATGTCTCTCACATAAATGTCATCCGCTACCAGTTCATCATAACCATGGTCGGATATTTTGACTTCCCCCTGCTCAACCAGGTTCAAAACATGGTTCAATGTCTCACTCATGCACACACATTACTTGTAGGAACAGTTCAAATTTCTAACACCGCGACGCAGGCAATGTAAGGCGCCCTATCACAACCTTCAAGGGAATTGCAGCCCGTTAGGGAGTATGCCATCCCACATGTACATCACCTGCCCGGTAACATAGGGGTAAACCAAAAACATTCTGATGGTGCTGATGAAATTGCGCTGGGGGCTGGGCGCTGCGGGTTGGCATAGAGCGGCGGCCTCAGGCGTCGGGGAGGACATAGAAGAGCATCGAGAAGAAATGGGCGATGCTGCCCCCCAGGACAAACAGATGCCAGATGGCGTGGTTGTAGGGCAGCCGCTGCCAGCTGTAAAAGATGACACCCACGGTATAGAGTACGCCGCCGATAGCCAACCAGATCAGGCCGCCCATGGGGATGTTGGCCAGCAGCTCCCGCAAGGCGATAACGCCCAGCCAGCCCATCACAATGTAGGACAGGACCGAAAGGACCCCCTGTCGCCCGGCGAAAAGGACCTGGAACCCGATGCCCAGCAGGGCCAGTCCCCAGATCAATCCCAGGAAGGTCCAACCCCAGGCCCCCCGGAGGCTCACCAGCAGGAAAGGGGTATAGGTGCCGGCAATGAGCAGGTAGATGGTGGCGTGGTCCATCACCCGGAACACGGCCTTGGCGCGGGGATGCTGCAGGCTGTGGTACAGGGTTGAGGTCAGGTAGAGCACGATGAGGGTGCCGCCGTAAATGCTGAAGCTCACCACCCGCCAGGGATCCCCCTGCAAAGCCGCCAGCACCACCAGCACCACCAGCCCCGCCACCCCCAGGACCGTCCCGATGCCGTGGATCACGCTGTTGGCGATCTCCTCCCCCAGGCTGTAGGCACTGTGGGTCAGGGTTCGTTTCGGGCGGGTGCCGGGGGGGTCCATCCTGTGACTTTTGACCATATCTCCTATGTGTGCAGACCCCGGCAGCCGGGGACTCTGGCCCTCGGCGACCGGGCAGTGACTCGCTAAGGTAAGCACGATGCGTTAAACAGGATAGAATTATCTGCAAAGGGTGGATTTCGGCTCCGGGCAAGGGGGCTCGGTTTATCTCCCAGCCAGGAGAAATATGTTCACCGCGATCCTCAAGGCGTGCATAGGGGACAGACTATGGCGGGACAGTGTGTCCACTATCATTATACATGCGCCACCCCCGTGTCTCCCCTCGAAACCATCTCTGGCTCGATTCTTGAATCATGTTTCCCTGTGGTTTATTTTGTGAATCACGGAAGTGAATTCTAGGGATATATAGGAAACAAGATATGATAACTGTAAAGCATTATCGCGCATTGGTTTACATTCTGTCGCTCTTTACGCTTGGGGGGTGCGGCCTGCTCACCAATCCCCAGCCAGACGACCGGGTGCTGTTTGAAAATGATGAGACGGTCCTGGAGGAAAGGGTCACCTACACGAGCCAGGTCATTCCCATTGATCCGGTTGAGGCCTTGGGGAAGGGTTTGGGCGCGGCCGTGGCCGATACGGTGCTGCTGACCCTGGTGGCCGAGGTGGCACCACCCAGTCACGATGGGATCACCCTGCAGGCCGCCGATATTGTGGTGAAGGGCACCCGGGCCTACGTGGCCTACAACGTAGCCGGCGAGACCTTCCTGGGGGCTGTGGATGTCTATAATATTGCCAGACCGGACCGGCCCCGGCTGCTGTCCAGTGCACTGTTCACCGATACGGACATTAACGGCATTGCCGTGGAGGATAACTCCCTCTACCTGGCCGCTGCCACGGAGCGGGCCGATTTCGATTCGCCGGCCATCCTGGAGCGTATCACCCTGCAGGCGGGCCGCCTGACCGATGAGATTGCCGCCATCGACCTCCCCAGTTTCGCCGCGACAGATGTGGACGTCGCCGGGAGCTGGATCTATGTGACCTCCGGGGCTCTGGGGGGACAGGTTTCCATCCTGGATAAGTCCACCTTCACCAGCCGGGATGCGGTAGCGGTTGAAGATGCCCGGGGGGTGGACACGGACGCCGGTGACGTGGCGGTGGTAGCCGGGACACCGGCCCGGCTCCTGACGTTCGACCGTACCTTGGGCACACTGGTCCACGATTATTCGCTTGACGGCGCTACCATCGCGTTTTCCAAGTCCACCGTGGAGGTCAAGCAGGGGAAAGCGGTGGCGGCCCTTGGTGATGGCGGCACCCAGATCATCTGCCTGGAAACGGGTGCCGTGCTGGAAACCGTTGCCCAACCGCAAGTTTCCGATTTGGACCCGGCGGTGACGGTGACCAACGCCGCCACCGCCTACAAGCGAACCCTGTTCATGGCCAATGGGGAAGGGGGGGTCTACGTGGCCGTGGCTGCGTCCAATTTCAACGGCTCCGACTGTGCCGTCGATGGTCTGCGAGTCTTGGGGCGTCTCCGGTTTGATGACCTGCAGTCGGTGAACCACGTCGCCTACCGCCAGGATATGCTTTTTATCGCCAGTGGACTGGGAGGGCTGAAAATTGTCACGGTGGAGGTAAACAACGATACGCCCGATGACGACGATGCCAACTAACGACCGGGGGTCGCCCTCTCCCAGCGGCTCCCGGTTCTGAGCGCAGCGCCTCTTCGGTAGGTTCACCCGCTCCAATAAAAAAGGGCTCAGGGTGTCCCCCGAGCCCGCATCGATCATTCGTCCGGATTCAGGTTAGGACTTGCCGAACTTGTGCTCGATCCAGGCGTCGAGGCTGTATTTCCCGGGGCTGATGAAGATCATGCCCAGGGCGACGACCATAAAAGTCAGGGCATTGCCGGGGCTGCCCCTGCCGCTGGAGATATGGTTTAGGCCCGCCACGCCCATGGTGAAGGCCAACAGAGCGAGCATGGGCTGGTAGAACAGCCCCAGGGCGATACAGAGCCCGCCGATGCCTTCGGCAAAACCGGCCATAAAGCCGAAGAAGGTTTGCCAGAAGTTGATCCCCAGATTATTCATGGCGCCACCGTATCTCGCCCATACCTCAGGGCCGCCGGTGAGTTTGCCCCACCCGTGGTACACTAAAAATCCGAGTCCCAACCCCACCCGGACGATGAGGATACCGATGTCGTAGTGGCGTTCCCAGGCCTTCCAGAACATATGCTCACCTTTTGTTATCTACGTTTGCAGGACTGTCGAACAACGCCCCTCATTTGCAGGGTAGAAAGCGGACTGTCGTCTCCATCTCCTCCAGCACCTGGGCCATGACCGCCACGGTCTCATCGATATCCTTCGCCGTCGTATGGCGCGACAGGGAGAAGCGGACCGCGCAGTGGGCCTCCTCGGCGGTCTTGCCCATGGCCATGAGCACGTGGGTCGGCTCGGGGGAGCCGGACTTGCAGGCCGAGCCGGAGGCCAAGGATACGCCGTGCTGATCCAGGGCCACCACCAACGACTCGCCCCGCCGGCCGGGCAGGGTCAGGTTGAGGGTATTGGGCAGGCGCTCGGACTGATGGCCGTTGAGCTGGGCATCGGGGATCAACCCGCGGATGCCCCCCTCGAGCCGGTCCCGAAGCTGCTGCATGGTGGCCGCGTCCGGTAGAGCGTGGAGAGCCAGCTCGGCGGCTTGCCCCAGCCCCACCATGGCCGGGACGTTCTCGGTACCGGCCCGCCGACCGGCCTCCTGCTTGCCGCCGTGGATGAGCGGTTCCAGCTGCACCCCCTTCTTGACATAGAGAGCGCCAACGCCCTTGGGACCGTGGAACTTGTGGCCCGACAGGCTGAGCAGGTCCACGTCCAGATCGACCACGTCTATGGCCATTTTGCCCACCGCCTGCACCGCGTCGGTGTGAAAGAGCGCCCCCCGGTCGTGAGCCACCTGGCACAGCGCCTTGATGGGTTGGATGGTACCCACCTCGTTGTTGGCCATGATGAGGGACACCAGGATGGTCTCATCGGTGATGGCGGCGGCCAGCCGGTCCGCGCTGATGAGGCCGTCAGGGCCCACATCGAGATAGGTCACCCCATAGCCGAGTTTTTCCAGGAAGGCGCAGCTTTCCAGGATGGCGGGATGCTCAATGGCGCTGGTAATGATGTGGCTGCCCGGATTCCCGCTGGCGAAGGCCACCCCCTTCAGGGCCAGGTTATCCAA
>CAZJBG010000173.1:0-5098 GCA_964543925.1 uncultured bacterium | reverse complement strand
GCCTACGGCGAGCCTTCGAGTCCGATCCCCGGTACGAAGGTTTTCCATCGAGAAAACCGCCCGCTGGACGTATCCCGAGTCCTTCCCCAAATCTCCCCGATCACCAAACAACTGTCAAGAACTACCAACATGTATCCCAATTGCCGGATACGGTTGAGGCGCTTGCTAAACCGGTAAATGTGAATTGTGTCCCTTAATTCTCAGCCCATTTTGGTCCATATTACTCTGACAACGAACAAAGCACGCTTTCAACGCCGGGGACTCATATTAAACCCGTACCAATTTTGGGGAATCCCAGCCGAAAAGGCCGGTGTAAGGCGACACGCTTGAACTAGCCCTGGATCTAAACGAAGGAAAAGTTAGGTTAATGGGGGAGCGTAATCCGTGATCAGTCCCAATACAAACAGCAAAACCAAGCATAATTACAAGCATATTTGTAAATGCATGAATGCAGAAAGCATCTTGCTTTATGCTTGCTTTTAGTCGTGCGTGTCATTAGTATAGGTTGTGATAACATTACCCTCAACAAAGGGTTTATCATATAATGTCGCTTAGCGACGGACCTAGTCGGGCCTTGCGGGAGCGCAAAAAGAGCGTAGACCGACGGATCGAGGAGTTGAAAGATCTTTCTGATTCCCTGTCCCGGGTCATCGAAGACCTTGAGGGAATAGGGGTTCAAACCCAGTTTGACTCATTGGTAGAAACTGCAGATAAATCACACAATAGTATCGGACTCACTCGTTTCATCCGTAACCTCTTTCATTCATTACCTGAGAAAATATGGACGCTTCAAGCCATTCGGGCAGAAGTGACGGCAGGAGTAAAGGCGAGAAAAGTGAGATACGCCGGCACACACCTGAACGAAAATATCTATTCGGTAATATCCCGCCTGGCTACAAAGGGAGAGATCAAAAAGGGTGGTAAACATGGAGGCCGTTGGTACCAAAGTATTTAAGATTCATAACTAAAAGGGCTGATAATGTTTACTTTTGCGGAAAAGTTGGTTGTCCTAACTCAATCGGGGTGGATAGATGGTGGAATGTTTCAGGAGCACGGTCCGATTGGCTGGCAGATGTGGCAGGGGTGGCCCCATACAACGGCCGCGACATAGTTTCGCCCTTGGGGTGGCGACGGGGGCCCTTGACGGATCACCCGAAATCCAAGGGCTGACTTTCCCTTTTTCGCCTGCTGGCGAGCCACCTTACTTTTCAGGCGGCACCCGCCGTGCCGGAAAAATATCTATGCTTTCATGAGGCTTTATTGTACACAATCACAATAAGGAGGGCCGTAAGGTGAATCGATACAAACTCCGGCCTATCGGCCTTGCTGTATTAGTCCTTACCTCCCTGTTAGGCGCTCAGACCAGCCTGGCCATTCTCCCGCTGGATGCCAAGGGTATCTCCGATATTGAGGGCAGCGTTATTACCGACCGCTTGAACCTCGAACTGTCCAAGACCGGTCTATTCACCATCTTGGAGCGAGGCGAGATGGAGGGAATACTCCTCGATTATCACTTTGATCTGGCCGACGGCGATTGGGAGCGAAACATAGTAACAGTAGGACAACTGCTGGGCGTGAATCAGATATTGTTCAGCAGCATTATTAAGACCGGGGACACCTTTTTGGTTATAGGCAGGTTATTCGACGCCGGGAGCGGGGCCATCGTCCAGACGGCCAGATTCGATCAATGGGCGACCGTGGCCCAGTTATGGAACCCAGGCATGAGCGTTCTGGCCCAAACCATCGCCGAACAGTTGGCAGAGCCGGAAAGACAAGTCGTTCCAGTAACTGAACAATTGGATGAGTCGGCCAGGGAATTCATTCCAGCAGCTGATCAAATGCTGGCGCCTGCGACCCGCAGGGGCGACATCTTTTTCGTGTCCAGACTGGGATATGGTTATTCCGGATGGGGCGACACTTTATCTTGGGGCGGTCAAATCGGCTACGGCTATGCATCCGGGAATAAGATATGGATTGATTTTCTGAATATATACGACTATTCCTTTAACATGACGATACTCTACGAGTTGAGTCTCTGGCGACTGTTCGCACAGGCCGGTTGGGGGTATGTTTCTGACCAGGATATCGGTGCCTTCGGGTATCGTTTCCGTGCAGGCTTTGATATCACTTCTGGAAAAACTATCCTCATCAGGCCAGCAGCGGCTGTCAATCTCGGGTTCTTGCAGGGACAAAGCAATTATGCTTTTGGTCTCGATTTCGGTTTGAAGTTGTTCAATCCGTAGTGAGAAACTCCCCCGACGCCGGTCCGATCTCAACAGATAGTTAACCGTTTATTCCCAGGGCATGGGTCATACTTGCTAGACTGTCATCGATTATTCGTGCATGATTCCCGGTTCGGATAATTTTCCAGTTTAAATAGCCGTTAAAAAGTAAGGGAATGATGGCCATAAAGGTTTTATCCATTTTCGGGACTCGCCCGGAGTGCATCAAGATGGCACCGGTCATCAAGGAGCTAAAGCAAGAACCCCGGATTGAATCCCGTGTATGCGTCACCGCTCAGCACCGGTATATGCTGGACCAGGTACTGGATCTTTCTCAGATTAAACCCGATGTTGATCTCAACATTATGGTGGATAATCAGGGGCTTATGGAGATTGGGACAGCGATCCTGTCTGGACTCAAGCCTGTCCTTGAGGAATACCAACCTGACCTGGTTCTGGTCCAGGGGGATACGTCCACCACTTTATTCGCTGCTCTAGCTGCCTTTTATCAGCAGGTGCCGGTTGGGCACATCGAAGCGGGGTTGCGCACCGGCGATATGTCCGCCCCCTGGCCGGAGGAAATGAACCGCAGAGTTACCAGCATACTGGCTGGCCTGCATTTCGCTCCCACAAAACAAGCTAGAGATAATCTGCTCCAGGAAGGCATTGAACCCGGGAGCATCCTGGTTACGGGGAATACTGTGATCGATGCCCTCTTGGATGTGATCCAGCTCATTGACAGTTCGCCCCAGCTATTGAGTACATTCAAAGAACAATTTTCCTTTCTGGAGCCACGCCGGCGAACAATCCTGGTCACCGGTCATCGACGGGAAATTTTTGGTAAGAGGTTTGAGAATATCTGTTATGCTCTTTTAGAAATAAGCAGGCGTGAGGATATTCAGATCGTCTATCCCGCTCATCTTAATCCTAATGTCCAGAAGCCCGTCAAGCGTATCCTGGATGCGGCTCAAAACGTACATTTGATTGAGCCATTGGACTATTTTTCATTTGTGTATCTCATGAAGGAATCATTCCTCATTCTCACCGATTCCGGCGGTGTGCAAGAGGAGGCTCCATCCCTGGGCAAGCCGGTCTTGGTCATGCGGGAAAAGACGGAGCGCCCTGAGGGGGTGGCAGCTGGGACAGCGCAGTTGGTGGGCACCTCGACCGAAAGGATCGTGGAGCAAGTAGCTTTGCTCCTTGATGCCGAGGATGAATATGAAAAAATGGCCCGCGCACATAACCCTTACGGGGACGGGCACGCTGCCCGACGCATTGTAAAACGGATACTCGATGACTATACCCTTTGAGAAAATATCGGTGATCGGTCTGGGCTATATCGGCCTGCCCACGGCGGCCATTCTGGCAAGCAGGGGAGTTGATGTTATCGGTGTCGATTCAAACCCTCAGGTTGTGGATACGATTAATGATGGGAAAGGTCATATCGAAGAGCCCATGTTGGATGTGGCAGTCCAAAGCGTGGTGACCACCGGCCGCCTTAAGGCCGTTACCCACCCCCAACCAGCGCAGGCCTTTCTCATCACGGTTCCCACCCCGCTCAGTAAGGATCGCGCTGCTGACTTATCTTACATAAAAGCTGCGGCTGAATCCCTTGCTCCCGTGCTGGTATCCGGGAATCTGGTCATCTTGGAGTCAACATCTCCGGTGGGCACGACCGAGCAGATGAGCCGCTGGCTGGCGGAAGCTTGCCCTGCCCTGACATTCCCTCAACAAGCCGGCGAGGAAGCAGATATCTTAATCGCATACTGCCCCGAGCGCGTCATGCCTGGCAAGGTGCTGCACGAACTCATTAATAACGACCGCATAATAGGGGGGATGAGTCTTAAATCTTCCGAGCGGGCCATAGAGCTGTATAAGAATTTCCTGGAGGGGGAATGCCTGGTAACCGATGTTCGTACAGCTGAAATGGTCAAGCTGGCGGAAAATGCCTTTCGGGACCTGAACCTCGCCTTTGCCAACGAACTGTCTCTCATCTGCGATCAGATGGGGCTCAACGTCTGGGAATTAATTCGTCTGGCGAATCACCACCCAAGGGTAAATATTCTAAAACCGGGACCCGGAGTAGGCGGGCACTGTATTGCAGTGGACCCCTGGTTCATTGTTGATTCGGCGCCGGAGTTGGCTCATCTTATCCGTACAGCCCGTGAAGTCAATAACAGCAAGCCACACTATGTAGTGAGCCAAGTGAAAGAGGCTGCGGCTCAATATGATCAACCGGTGATCACCTGCCTGGGCCTGTCCTTCAAGGCGGACGTGAATGACCTACGGGAAAGCCCGGCGGTGGAGATTGTACAAGCACTTGCCGGGGACAAGGGGAAAATTCTCGTGGTGGAGCCTCATATCGATAAACTTCCCCTCGAACTTGCCGATCAAACCGGGATAGAGCTGATAGAACTTGATGAAGGGCTGAAAAAGGCGGATATTCTGGTCGTGCTGGTGGATCACAAGGCGTTTAAAGCAATTCCTCCCGAGGCACATGCAGCTAAGACCGTCATCGATACCCGGGGCATGTGGGAGTGAGTGAATGGATGCTAGCTAAGCCATACCAAGGACCTCCAAATCAGCATATAAATTGGCGCGCTACCCATCCATTCACCGCCCGCCTGTGATTCGTACCCCTCTCAGTCATAGCGATAAATCCATTCCATGCCGTTGAAGACAATCATAAATATTATCTCTTCACGGCCATTCCTCGGCTATCCTATCCGTCGTGTACAGGCCTCGCCACTGGGTTATCGCCTAGCCAGAGGAATGTTCTGGTCGATGGCCGGGGCGGTGATTTCCCGTGGCCTGATGCTGACCGCCACGGTCCTGGTTGCCCGCATGCTGGGCAAGACAGTCTATGGCGAATTGGG
>CAZJBG010000172.1:0-5158 GCA_964543925.1 uncultured bacterium | reverse complement strand
AAGATCGCGGTGGTCTTCCAAATGCGAACGGCCTGGGAAAACTACCTGAAGATCAAAACATCTCTGGACATCCTTGACGGCTACCGGGAGGAGCTGGCAGCCTTCCGCTCCATAGCGTTGACCCAGTATTCAACGGGTAGCGGCATCACGCAGCACCCCATCCTGAAACTGCAGATTGAAATTGCGCTGATTGAAAGCCAGATCAACACGTTTCAAAGCAGTCTCGAATCGGTGGTCAATCGCCTCCAATCTCTATTCGACGGGTCTTTCTCGCCCGACCTGTTTGGCGGTAGTCGAACCAGCCTGTTGCCCGCCAACCCTGCGGAATTCTGGTTGGACACGGCCCGGCAAGCCCATCCACGGTACGGGAAAGCACAACGCGAGCTGCAGATCGCAATCCTGCGGAATGAAATTGCCGTTCGAAAGAACTATCCCGATCTGGTGGCGGGACTCAACTATACCTCCATTGGCGAGGGCGGCGAGGATGCCTGGGGGGTTAAGGTGGGTGTGAACCTGCCCATCTGGTTGGGGCGCAACAGGGCTCGGACCCGCTCGACCCGGCTGCAGATCAGGTCCCGGGAGGAGTCGGTCGCGGAGGTGTGGAACCAGATTGAGGCTGACGTCCGTTCCACCGGGAAGGACCTGGCTGAGATCGAAGAAACCTATGTCCTGTATGCTGAGCGGCTGGTTCAGGAATCGGCCCAGATGCTTGCTTCGGCGTTCTCCGCTTACGAGACGGGGAAGATCAGTTTTCTTGACCTGCTGGACAGCGAGCGGATGGTTGTCCGGGTACGGCTGGAATTTGAGGCGGTGGAAGCCCGCCGGCGCATCGCCAGCGCGAAGCTGCTGAAGGATATGGGACTCATACAATTTGATGAGGAGTGATGACGTGGGAAAGAAGAGATTAAATAGCAGAATTCTGCTCGGGATCGTCCTGGCGGCTGCCCTGATGGCCGGGGGCTGCGGTGGGGAATCCGGGAACGGTGAGCAGGCCGGGCAGGTATCAGCGGCCAGTCAACAGCTGTATACCTGCGGGATGCACCCGAATGTTATCCAGGAGGAGCCGGGGAACTGCCCCATATGCGGGATGAACCTGGTTCCCGTGATTCAGGCATCGTCCACCGCCTCGGCCCCCGCTGCCGAGCAGGGCGATAGAAAAATCCTCTACTGGCGGGCGCCCATGGACCCTACCTATATCTCGCCGGGGCCGGGAAAATCGCCCATGGGGATGGACCTGGTGCCCGTTTACGAGGGTGAGGAGGCCTTCGGGTCCACCGTGAGAATCAACCCGGTGGTGGAGCAGAATATCGGCGTACGTACGGCCACGGTCGAGAGAAAAACGCTCCACCAAAAAATCCGTACCGTGGGACGGATCGATTACAACGAATCGAAAGTGGCCCATATCCATACAAAGTTCACGGGCTGGATCGAGCAGACCTACGTCAATACGACCGGCCAGAGGGTGAAAAAGGGGGAAGCGCTCCTGGAGATATACAGCCCGCAGCTGGTTACGGCCCAGGAGGAGTACCTGAATGCCTGGAACAGTATCAACAGGCTCGGGGAGGGCTCCGGGGGGGCGGTTAAAGCGAACCTGACCAGCATCATGGCTTCGGCGAGGAGAAGGTTGGAGTATTTTGACATATCCAAAACCCAGATCGATGGGCTGAGCCGTTCCGGTGAGGTCAACAAGACGTTGGTCGTCACGACGCCGTTTGAGGGAATTGTGGTGGAAAAGCACGCCCTGGACGGGATGGAGGTCAAATCGGGCATGAACCTGTACACCATCGCGGACCTGTCCGAGATATGGGTGTATGCGGACATCTATGAGTACGAGGTGCCCTGGGTCAGGGTGGGCCAGACGGCGCGCATGACCCTCTCATACGATCCGGGGAGGACGTACACCGGTACGGTAGAGTATGTCTACCCGTATCTTGAAGAAAAGACCCGGACCATTAGGGCGCGATTGGTGTTTGCCAATCCCAATCTGGACCTGAAGCCGGGCATGTATGCCAATGTCGAGATTGAGACGTCGCCTCTGGAAGGGGTCGTGGCCGTGCCCATGGAGGCGGTCCTGTTTTCAGGGGAACGGAACCTGGTCTTTATTGCCCTGGGCGCAGGCCGGTTTGCCCCCCGGGACGTCACCATCGGCATTGAGAGCGGGGACGGATTCTACGAGGTGAAAGAGGGGTTGGCCGAGGGCGAGGTGGTGGTTACCTCGGGGCAGTTCCTGCTTGATTCGGAGAGCAAGCTGCAGGAAAGCATTGCCAAGCTGCTACAGGTTCGATCTCCCGATCAGGAGCCCCCAATGAATATGGAGGTGGACATGGAGCGCGACATGGAGATGGACGTCACCGATGAGCACCAGGAGCACGAACACAATGAGTAAGCCAAGCGTTGCGATGGGAGCTTCGACATGATTGAAAAGATCATCGAATGGTCCATCAATAACCGTTTTATTGTGATATTGACGACGGCAGTCGTCATAGTGGGTGGCATCTTTGCCCTGGCCACCACCCCCCTGGACGCCATCCCCGACTTGAGTGATGTCCAGGTCATCATCCTCACCGAGTATCCGGGGCAGGCGCCCCAGGTGGTGGAGGATCAGGTGACCTATCCCCTCACCACGGCCATGCTGTCGGTGCCGTTTGCGAAGGTGGTACGGGGCTATTCGTTTTTCGGGATATCCTTCGTCTATATCATCTTTGATGACGGGACGGACATGTACTGGGCCCGGAGCCGGGTGCTGGAGTACCTGAACTTTGTGGCCGGGCGGCTGCCCCAGGGGATATCGCCCCAGCTCGGGCCCGACGCCACGGGGGTCGGCTGGGTGTACGAATACACGGTTGAGAGCGACCGTCACGACCTGCAACAGTTGCGTTCCATTCAGGACTGGTACCTGCGGTACGCGCTAATGAGCGTCCAGGGGGTCTCCGAGGTGGCCAGCATCGGCGGCTTCGTCAAGCAGTACCAGGTGGAGGTGGACCCCAACAAACTCCTGGCCTACAATATTCCACTGAACAAAGTCAAGCGAGCCATCCAGCGGAGCAACAACGACGTGGGAGGCAAACTGATCGAGATGGCCGAGACGGAGTTCATGGTGCGGGGACTGGGCTATATCCAATCCCTGGACGATTTGAAAAAGGTCCCCCTGGGCGTGGACCAGAACGGTACTCCGATCCTGTTGCGGAACGTGGCGCACATCCATCTGGGACCGGAGCTGCGTCGCGGGCTTGCCGAGCGGGATGGTATCGGGGAAGTCGTTGGTGGAATAATTATCATGCGCTACGGTGAAAATGCCCTGGAGGTCATCCATAATGTGAAGGAAAAGATCGATGATTTGAAGGTAGGGCTTCCCGAGGGTGTCACCATCCGGCCGGCCTACGACCGTTCCCTGCTCATTGAGCGGGCCATCGACAACCTGAAGGAGAAGCTGCTCGAAGAAAGCATCGTGGTGGCCCTGGTGTGTATCGTTTTCCTGCTGCACTTCCGCAGCTCTCTGGTGGCCATCTTCACCCTGCCTGTCGGCATCCTGATCTCCTTCCTGGTCATGCGCTATCAGGGGATCAATGCCAACATCATGTCGCTGGGGGGCATCGCCATTGCCATTGGGGCCATGGTGGATGGGGCCATCGTGATGATCGAGAATGCCCATAAGCATATCGAGCGCGAGGGGAGCAAGAAAGACCACTGGCAACTGATCCTCGATGCGTCGAAAGAAGTCGGTCCGCCCCTGTTCTATTCCCTGCTCATTATCACCTTTTCCTTTTTGCCCGTATTCACCCTGGAGGCCCAGGAAGGCCGCCTGTTCAAGCCCCTGGCCTTCACGAAGACCTACGCCATGGCGGCATCGGCCCTACTGGCCATCACCATCGTACCTATTTTAATGGGCTACCTGATCAAAGGGAAGATTCTCCCGGAACGAAAGAACCCGGTGAACCGGTTCCTGATTCGCACTTACCAGCCGATGATCGAGCTCGTCCTTCGATACCGGAAGGCAACCTTACTCATCACTCTGGCGGTCCTCGCCGTGACGATCATCCCCCTGAAGAACATCGGTTCGGAGTTCATGCCGCCCCTCAACGAGGGTGACCTGCTCTATATGCCCACCACCGATCCGGGTATTTCCATCACCAAGGCGAGGGAAATCCTGCAACAGACGGATAAGGTCATTAAGAGATTCCCGGAGGTGGAACGGGTGTTCGGGAAGATCGGACGGGCAGAGACGGCTACCGACCCGGCGCCGTTGAGCATGATCGAGACCACCATCACGCTGAAGCCTGAGGACCAGTGGCCGGAGCGACACATCATCCACCGCTGGTATTCCGACTGGGGGCTACCGGGATGGCTGCGATCCACGCTGGGCGTGATCTGGGATGAGCAGCGGGCCGTCACGACGGAGGAATTGATCGCGGAGCTCAACGGGGCCATCCAGTTTCCGGGGCTGACCAACGCCTGGACCATGCCCATCAAGACCCGCATCGATATGCTCAGTACCGGGATCAAGACCCCGGTGGGCATCAAGCTCATGGGCGATGACCTGGACACCTTGAACGTCCTGGGGGCCAAGGTGCAGGCCATAGTTCAAAAACTGCCGGGGACGTTGAGCGCCTTTGCCGACAAAGTCACCGGCGGCAATTTCCTGGACTTCGAGATCGATCGCGAGGAAGCGGCCCGGTACGGCCTGACGGTAGGTGACGTGCAGGATGTCATCCAATCGGCCATCGGCGGCATGAACGTGAGTTACACCGTGGAAGGGTTGGAGCGCTATCCCATCAACGTGCGCTATGGCCGGGAGCTGCGCGACAGCATCAGCAAGCTCAAACGGATTCTCGTACCCACACCCACCGGGGCGCAGATACCCATCAGCCAGGTGGCCACCATAGTCATCAGGAAAGGCGCGCCGGTCATTAAAAGCGAAAACGCCCGCAACACCGGCTGGATCTACGTCGACATCACCGGGATCGACGTGGGAACCTACGTCAAGCGGGCCCAGGCGGCGCTGCGAGAGGAGCTGGTGCTCCCGGAAGGCTATTCCGTGGTATGGAGCGGTCAGTTCGAGTATATGGAGCGGGCCAACCAGCGCCTGAAAGTGGTGGTGCCGGTGACCCTGATGATCATTTTCCTGCTGCTCTACCTGAACTTCCAGAATGTAACGGAG
>CAZJBG010000171.1:0-5184 GCA_964543925.1 uncultured bacterium | reverse complement strand
TTCAGGTCGACCCAGACCACGCTCGAGGCGGTGATGTTGAAGGTCCGGCTGATGCCCCCATCATGACCTGAATAGACCGTGTCCGGCTTACCGGGATAAAAGGCCAGGGCGTGCTGGTCCGGGTGGTGATTCAGGTACTGAGTGTAGTTACCGATGTTTGCATACCCTCCGATGCGGAGGGTGTTGGTATTGGTGGCAAAGCCGTCGGTGGAGCGGTACAGCACCGTGCCCCCGATGATCACGAAGTCCGCGTCGTCGGGCTTGACCTTGATAATCAGGTCGTAGCTCCCCTGGGAGTCGAAATCCCCGGTGTTGCCGCCATCGTTGGGCAGGTTGGCGGTGCGGTCCGACCAGCTGCCCCCGTAGGTGTATTTCCACAGGTCGTGGTCCACGGTGCTGCCGGTGCCAGCGGCCAGGAAGTAGACCACGTTCTCGTTGGAGGGGGCGATGGCCAGGGTCACCCGGCTGTAGTTGGTGGGCCAGCCGGCAGGGGTGATGTTGGTCCAGCTGATGCCGTCGGTGGAGCGCCAGATGCCCGCGTCGGTGCCTCCATCGCTCATGGTAGCATACACCACGCCGGTCGAGGTGATGGCCACATCGGTGTAGGGGCTGAAGGACGACAACCACCCTCCCAGGACGGCGGTCCAGCTGGTCCCGCCATTGATTGAGCGGTAAATGGTCGAATAGGTGGCGGCATACAGTTCGTCATCTATGGCGTTGGAGGTATCGATCACCACGGTCCATACGTAGTCCCAGAGGCTGTCGAATTCACTGATGATGCCGGTGGTGCTGGCCAGGGAAGACCAGGAAACGCCGCCATTGGTCGACTTGAACAGCCCGTTGCCGCGGTAAGAGCCACCCGTCGCGGAGGCGGAGTTACCGCGGTACTCGCCAGTGCCGTAGTACCAGTTGCCGGTACTGTCGGGGCGCGTATCCTGCACCACGGCGGTGACGCTGTGGAGTTGGGAGGCGCCGGTGGTCTTGGACCAGGAGTTGCCGCCGTCGGTGGAGCGCCACATGCCGCCGGAGACGCCCCCCGCCAGTAGCCGCGTGGGGTCCGCTGCGTCGATGGCCAGGGCCCGGGTCCGGCCCCCGATATTGTTGGGACCCCGTTCGGTCCAGGTGAGGGCGGCCGTTGCTCCGGGGATGGCTTTGCCCAGGGCTCGGTTCCGCTCGTTCAGCCCCTTGGCGAAGGCAATTTCCTGGGCCCGGATGTTGGGCGGTATCCGGCCCAGGGCCGGGTCCTGGAGCCTGAGCCGGTCATATTCATAGCGGGCCGCTAAATCTTCTCCCCGGCCCTTGGGTGAGGACGAGGCCTTTACATAGGGCGGGGCCGGAGTCTCGGCCCGGTCATTGAGCAGTGGTTTCAGCAGGAGGAAGCCTCCAACTGCCAGAACGGTTGCCGCTGAGATGGTGGTGACTTTGGCTCGCATCAATTGTTCCCTTCGATGACGTGAAACTGGTACATCCTCAGGCTCACGGCGGGTCCGCCTCCGGGGGTGTTGCCCATGGTAGCCTGGGACTGAATTTCCGCTTGAATGACATCTCCTGCTGTGATGCCCATCGCATGGCGGGCCGGAGCGGCGGCTGTTTCGGCCGGGAAGGCTCGCGGCTGACGCCACTGCACGGTGAGCGAATCCCCCTGGCTGACGGCCCCCGCAAATCCCTGCGAGTAGCCCAGAACCGATCGAACCCGCAGCAGGACCGGGCACGGCGTAATGACACACGGTGCAACGTCCGGTGCGTCACTTGCGCTGGGTGCGCGAATCACCTCCGCCACGATCAGTACGCTGTTGGTCCTCCGGGGCTGGGGGACCCTTTGCGGGACCGGCTGCACGGCCTGACCGGGTGTGCCCGGCGCGCAGCACCACAGCAGGGGCATCAGCCCCAGGGTGGCCATGAGACGGAAAAGGACAGTGGAGCCCCCACTTGGCAGGGCAGGTCGTGTGCGTCGATGACTGTGCATGGGAAGCCTCCTGGTCCCTAATGATTGGGAGCTATAGACCTAAGTCATTTGCTCATTCCCAGGTGATGAGTGGCAGCCTTGTAATTATGTTAGTAACCCCTCGCAACGATAACAAGGTTATTTTGTAATGTTATTTAAGCCATTGTTATTAGAAACGTAAGCCAGGTGCGTGATCGTTGGCCGGACCTGCCCCAGCGGCAGCAGGTAAGGCGGTCCCGTGGATAATATTTGCATCCCTGCCACGCGGGGTGTTAGTTTGGACCGCCAATAGGGTAGATACGGGCACCCCCCAGCTTGATCGCTTTGAGCATGATCGTCGCCAGCAAGTCTAAATCAGTGAGCGCCATGAACATCAGCACCAGATTTAAATGTCCATCCAGCGTCGGGAGGCTCCTGGGCACGTTCCTTTTTCTGACCCTGGCGGGCCTGCTCAGTGCCCAGACCCAGTCCGTGACGGGTGAGGGGCTGGGCATGACCCACGACGCCGCCCTGTCGGCTGCCAAGCGGGATGCCGTGGAGCAGGGGGTGGGCGTGGTCGTGGCCAGTGAAACCCTGGTGAAGAATTTTCAGGTGGCCGACGACCGGATTTTGAGCAAGGCCAACGGCTTCGTCAAGACCTATCAGGAGATTTCTTCCGGCCAGGGTCCTGACGGGCTGTGGACCGTGAGGATCAGCGCGGATGTGACCGATATCCTTGATGAGGTGGTGAAGGACCAACTCGCGCTGGACCTGCTCCTGTCCTGGGTGCGGCATCCCCGGTTCATGATCATGATTGCTGAAACCAATATCGATGACGCCGCCTCCACCGTGGCGGCCACCGAGATCGGCCGGCTCATGGGCCAGAAGGGCTTTGATCTGGTCAGTGCCGGCCAGTCCGAGGCTTTGCGGCAGCGGAACGTGAACCTGGCCGCCATCCAGGGGGATGAAACCAGGGCCGCCGGGTTGGCCGCCGAGCTTGGGGCCGAGTACCTCATCCTGGGTACCGCTACAGCCAGAACCGTTCCGGTGCCCATTGCCGGCACCAGCCGTCTGTCAGGGCAGGCCAACATCACCGCCAAGGTGATCCGGGCCGACAACGCCCAGATCCTGGCCCAGGAAACCTTTCACGGCAAGAGCTCCCATATCGACGCCCACACTGCCGGGGTCGCGGCGTTGAAAGATGCTGCCGCCGATCTCAGCGAGTACCTCCTGGCCGAGACGGTCAAACGGTGGAGCCTGGAACAGTCCAACGCCCGCCTGCTCACCCTGAAGATATCCGGTTTGACCTATCAGAGCCGCAAGCAGATCACCGATTTCCTCGCGACCGGAGTGGAGGGCATACAGTCGGTGGATCAGCGGAGCTTTGCCGGCGGGATGGTCACCCTGGCCGTACAGTTTGGCGGCAGCAATGAGGACCTGGGTTTTCAATTGGACGGCAAGGATTTGGGCGGTTTTATTCTCCAGATCGTGGGGGAGACGCCTAACGGCTTTGAGTTGATGGCTCAGGCGAAGTAGCGTGGCTGCCACCCCTAATCGGTTTGGCAATTCCCTTGTAGTTTTAGCCATCCGATCCTACCTTCAACTTGGAAAACCCGCTGACAGGAACAATCGTTAACCACTCTCCAAAGGAGTTTGTACGATGGGTGTCAAAACATTCCTCCCACTTCCCTTTATACTACTCTTCAGTGTAACGGGGTGCGCACCCAAAGCCGTTTCGCAATCTGACCTCGATACGCCAGAGTACCATTACCGGCTCGGTGTCCGCAACCTGGACAGTGGAGATTATGCCACGGCCTTGACGGCCTTCCAGCGGTCGGTGGACCTGGACAAGAAGTTCGCCCGCGGCTGGGGCGGTCTGGGGCTCACCCAGGCCCATAGGGGTAATTTTAAAGAGGGGAAACGTGCCGTAGACCGGGGGGTCAATCTGGCGTCGAAGGACCCGGAGGTGAGGGTTTTTCGTGGCCGGTTTTGGATAGCCAACCGGGGTGATAAAAACTGGCTGAAAAATGCAGAGAAGGATTTCGAAAAAGCGTTAGACCTCGATCCGGGCCATGAGGGGGCCGAGTATTATCTGGGAGAGGCCTACTTCTACGGCCTGAATTTTCAGCGGGCGGAAGCCCAGTTTGCCAGGGTCGTCGATCTCAAGGGCGCGCTGGCCGGCAAGGCGGACGAGCGCTGGGCGGTCACCCAGAAGATTGTCCGGGCTCGGCCGGGCACCGATGCGGGTAAGAGAATTGCCATCAAGTCGGAAATCACCCGTGCCGATCTGGCCGTTCTATTCGCCGAAGAACTGAAATTGACCGAGATATTCGCTCGAATGGCGCCCCCTACCGGGCAGGCGACCTTCCAAACACCCGGCGCCGTAGCCGCCGGGGACCAGTCGGTCACGCCGAAGGATGTGCTGGGCACTTGGGCCGAGCCGTGGATCGTGGAAATGGTGCAACTGGGCGTATTCGAGGTCGATCCCAGTGGCAACTTCCAACCGGTCGAGTCCGTGACGCGGGTAGGTTATGCCATGGCGGTGCAGCGGATTCTATCCACGGCGACCCATGACCCCACCCTCGATACCCGCTACTTCGGGGAGAGTCCGTCGCGCTTTGACGATGTCCCCAGCAGCCACTTCGCCTACAGCGCCATGGCCCTCAGCGCTGAGCGGGGCATCATGCGGGCGGACATGATGACCGGCCGTTTTAACCCCGGGGGACATGTGAGTGGCGCCGACGCCCTGCTCATTATTCGGGAACTTCAGAATTCCCTTCGGCTGACTTTTTAGAGTGCTGGAGAGGTTCGCACGGCCGGCTGTTCGCTGCAGCTTGAGACCCGTGTGGCAACACGCAACTTTAGGGAGGTGACAGATGGGGCGCACGAAACGAACCCTGGCTATTTCAGTCTTACTTATTTCGGCCTCCGTTGCCCTGGCCCAATGGCCGGCAGCTCCGGGCGCCGTGGCCGAGCAGAATGAATTCGGGCAGGTGGACTACTCTCAACGGATGGTCACTGCCACCGGCATCGGCGCCGTGCCCACCAACGCCCCCAACGTGGGAGCTGCCCGGGCCAACGCCATTCGGGCCGCCAAGCTGGATGCCATCCGCAATCTGGTTGAGGCGGTGAAAAGTATCCGGATATCATCGGAGACGACGGTGAGCGGCAACATGGTGAACAGTGATATCATCCGGACCGAGGTGGAGGCCATGGTGCGTGGCGCCCAGCAGGTGGGTGACACCAAGTACCTGAGCGAT
>CAZJBG010000170.1:1629-5233 GCA_964543925.1 uncultured bacterium | reverse complement strand
CACTTACCCCGATTCCGTACTAACTGTTGCAGGCATCTTTGCTTCCCATTGCCCCCTTGTTGTTGTAGTCGCCCCTGGCGGCAGTGAGCACCCGCATCGGCATAAAGACCGGGGGGTTCACCCAGCTTGAGCGGCCGGGGCCTCCTGGCGGGGCAGCTGAAATGAATTACTGCTTACCGACAGGTCAGATCAGCCAAATCCCTATTTAATCAGTACCATCTTACGGGTGTAGGTCCGGCCCTCGGCCACGTAGGCGGCAAAATAGACCCCCGAGGCCGCCTGGCTGCCGAACCGATCCCGTCCTCCCCAGATCACTTCGTAATGCCCCAGGTCCTGCCATCCGTCGACCAACGTTACCACTTCCTGACCCAGGAGATTGTAGATTTTCAGAGAAACTTTGGCCGGCTGGAGGACACTGTAGCGCAGATGGGTTACGGAATTGAAAGGATTAGGATAGTTCTGCGCCAACGAGAAATCCGACGGCAGCGAGGCCAGGATCTCTTTGGTGGTGTATTCGACATAGCTGGCCGAACCCGCCACTACTTTCAGGTGGTAGGGGAAATCCTCCCGGTAGTCGGTGATAACCACCGGCCCGCCATCCGCCAGGAGGTCGTGGACTTCCCGGGTCATGACATCCAGCAGGATAATCCGGTTACCCGGTGGCAGATCGCCTTGGACGTCGTGTGACAGGGTAATAGGTCCCTGCTCATCCTTCACGTAAAGCTCCAGGTCCCACACGCCGTCGGTCTCCTCGACGGAGCGGACATCCGAGGTAAAGCGGGGCAGGTTGGCCCCCCAGTCCGGGCGCTCCATGGCCAGGGATATGAACCCGTCAACGTAGGGCGGTTCGGGATTGTCGAAGTAGTCGAGCTGTTCGGTGGCCCCTTCAAGCCGCCCGACGGCGTTGGCCACATCGGCATAGGTTTCCCCCAGCGCCCGGAGCTGCAGCAGCCAGCCCGTCTGGTCCTGAAGCTGAAGCTGCGGATACAGGACATCGTGCGCCATGTCAACCTTTTTAAACATCGCTTCCGACACCGGCAGGGGCCTGACGGTCACGGATTGATCGCCGCTGGCGCGGTTCCAGACGGCATATCCGGCCCACGGCATCAGCTCGGACTCCACGCCGGACCACCCTTCCGAACCATAGAGGCCATAGGAGATGGGACCGTAGAAACCACCCTCGCCCTGGCCGAGGTTGATCGACAGCATGAATGGAAAGGGAGTGCCGATGAGGTTCCAGCCCGGACTGAGTACGAAGGTAAAATCCCCGTCGTTAGTGCTTCCGGAGCCCACATCGAGGAACAGGCCGGGATCCACCCGCTGCTGGATCCAATAGCCCGCCCCGGGCCAGATATCGAGCGGATTCTCCGCCAACTGCCCATCGTAGTAGCCGTAGGTCTTCCAGCGGCTGTCGTTCCGCTCCCCGAGCTCGTCAAAGGCGTTCTCCATGTAACGATCGTCGAGGTTTGCCGGCACGGAAATCAGCCGCCAGACTTCTGAGGGAAATGCACCTTGGTAAGCGCTGCCGGGGATGTTGGTAGTCAAGTCATTTTCGTTGAAGTTGACCGGTATATAGTTCGTATCCGAATAGGCCGTATTGCCCACCATATCAACCGCCTCGACGAAATAGACCACACCGCTGGGAGTAACACCATTACTGGGGATATCCGCATACCAGTCGGTCTGCCAGCCATCCATGCCCACAAGGTTATAGGACGGCTCTCCCCCGCTGTAGTGCAGGTTCACGTACTGCAGCCCGCTGCCCGGGTCCTCAATGGTCGCTGTTACGGTGATGTAGTCCCCCACATAAGGCGGCCACACGGCTGTCTGTGCGTTCAGGCCCGTAATAGACGGCGCTTCGGTATCGGCAGCCAACCTGGTTACCGTGTACTGGCTGAAACCGGCGAGATTGGTGAAGGTTACGCTGCTGTCGGTGGCGCTTAGGGTTGTGCCCACCCGGTCCCAACTGACGGACGCCTCGTCGGCCCGGCGCAGGAGCTTGAGATTCCCAAGGTTGGCCCGATCTTCCGATGTAATGACGCCGGTCCCCAGTATAAAGGTCATCTCAACGTTAGAGAAGGTCCCCCCGCCGTCGTAGTTAATCTCCCAGTACCTTTCGGCGATGAGGGCCAGATCACTGGGCACAGGGGTACCACCAGGGGCGGTTTCCGTCTGGGACACCTCGATGGTACCCTCGCCAGGCTGGTCGAAGGTGATGCCCAGGGCGACATTCGTGCCGGGGAAGATTACCTCTCCGTCACCTGTGACAACCGCGATATCGACGATAGTGTTCTCATCCGCCGGCGTGGTGAACACCTGATCGTCGCCCTCCGTTATGCCGCCTGCGTTGGTGGCCACCACCCGGTAGTGATAGGTGCTCCCAGCCGTGAGATTGATAATGGGGACGCTCACGGCCACGTCTGCGGTTCCGGCTACCGGGCTCTGTTCGGCCACTGAAACCTCGCCATAGGCCGTGGATGGGCCCCACTCAAACTCCACCACGGTCTCGCTCTCGTTGGGGTTCACCAGGCCGTTCAGAGTAGACGAAGTATAGGTGATATTGGTAGGTGGCAGGGTGAGCGCATTGGGCAACGGGTTGAATACCTGCCGCGCGCGGTCAGCGTTGGTTTTCAGGTCCGCCAGGTCGGTGCCGCCGACCACGGCGAAGGCCACCTTGATGTTGCCACCGTTGGGTATGGAATAGGGGCCGGTGGCCAGCAACCCGCGGAGATCATCGGGCGCGGTAGGATTGCCCCCGATATTGGTGGCAGCAGCATACAGCTCGGCATCCGTATTCAGGCTGCTCGTGGACAGATCAAATCCCGATACGGCACCAGTGAGGGCGGCCACACCGTAGTAATTGGGATTGCCCGGGCTGGCGCCGGCCTCATAGACGTAACTGAGCAGACTCCCGGAATCGTAGGCGCCCAGGTTGTTAAACGGGTCCCCCACATCCCAGTCCGTAGCCAATCCGATGTGGAGGTTATCTACAGGAGCTCCGGAGTTGTTATTAATGGTATACATCAGGATGACGTAATCGTCGTCCGGGACGGTGAAGGCGCCGTACGCCCGCTGCTCCACGCTGAGGCCCAGAGGCGTCGGCGCCAGGGCGTCATCAAAGGTGGCTACGGTGGCCTGATTGAAGCCAGGTAGATCCGTAGTCGTAAAGCTCACATTGCTGCGAGTAGCGAATTCATAGCGGGACAGGCCGCCGGAGACCCGGTCGGCGGGGGCGGCGATGACCAGATTGCCCTGGAAAAGGGTGTTGGCCACACCCGCAAGGGTAAATCCGTCCCCTAGCTGCCGCCGATAATCCCGGCCCACAACGCCGTTGTTAAACACCGACAGGGTTACGTTGCCGTTATCATGGTTCATGAAATGCGGCGCAAACTGGTCTATCCAGATATCGACAATTCCTTGGTTGGTCCCTTCAGTGTTGGTGGCTTCAAAGGTAAGACGATGCGGACCTTCAGAACCGGCCAATACGGTGCCGTATATGGTGGCGCCATCGAAGAGTAACCCGGCCGGGAGAGGCGAAGTAACCGCCGTTAAATCGGGAACCGGCCAGCCCGCCACCCTGGGGCTGAATTCAAAATAGCCCCCG
>CAZJBG010000170.1:0-1619 GCA_964543925.1 uncultured bacterium | reverse complement strand
GGTATAGGTAATCAATTTCGGGGTCTTGTTGGCGGAAGCGCTCTGCACGGCCGGTGGGATCAGTACTGGGTCCGCTGGCGTGACGGCCAGGACGGTCGCCCCTTCCACCATGTAAAGGTGATTGTTGTTGGCCGTCTTATCCTCAGCTACGGGATAAATGCCGTTGATGGTCGCCGCCGCATCCAGGTGCCAGTAGCCGGCCAGGCCAACCTCATCCCCGACAAGGGTGGTGTTCATGTCCGCCTGGATATCGGCCTCGCTGCGCGCCACGTTCCAGATGCGGACCTCGTCGATCAGGCCCTGGAAATACCGCCCGCCCCGCAGTCCGCCAATGTGCAGACCCCCATCACCGGGCCAGATAGTACCGGATAAACTTAGCGCAGCTATATCCTTGCCGTCCATATACAGGTGCGTGACACTCCCGTCATAGGTGGCTGCCACATGGACCCAGGTGCCCGCTGCCATCGTGATCGATAATTTCTCCCGCAGTTGAACACTACCGTCGTCGGTCCCTACCACGAATTGGAGTGCCAAGCCTGACACATCGTAATGCCCCAGCCGCAGGGCATAGGAGACCCTGGGATCGCTGCTGTTGCGGCGTTCGATGATGGTCACCCGCTGGCCGTCAACACCGGGCAGACGGGTGGGGGCGATCCACGCCTCCAGGGTGATGGCGCTGCCGGATATCTGATAGGCCGCGGGAGTGGCGTTGGCCGGATCAATGGGGGTGGCATCCCCCACGCTCAACCGGGCATCGAAGCCGTTGAAGGCCACCGAGCCGATGTTGCCCAGCGTTGGTGCAGCCAGGCTGTTTTCATAGGCCCCCAGGTCCGGGCTGCTGCCGGGGGGATTGGGCCGGGGGCTGCCGTCGATATCAAAGTCGAGCGGGTCAGCGATAATGCTCGCGTCCCCCGCGCCGATGGCGGGCGAATCATTCCTCAGGTGGTAGTTGCCGTTGGCCGCATCCACGAACAAGGGGTCATCAGTAGTGGAGTTGGTTTCTAAATCGGTACTTGTCTGCCAGTCCGCTATCGTGTAGTCAGTGACGTCTCCTACATTTATCGGAGTTGTGGCATGGGGGGAAGTAGTGTACAAATCATTGTGGGAGGAGCTGGCGGGATTCATACCCGCGTTAACGCGATAAGCATAGCCGCCCCCGGTATTGGCGAGAATATTATTCTTCAGATTTATTTTAGTTCCATTACTGAAAAAGATTGCCAAACCGTGGTTGTCGGACTCACCGGTTATGTGAATTGTATTGTGATATATGTTCCAGAAGTCGGCACCGCCAGCGACGACAATGCCCTGAGACCAGTAGGCACCGCCAACGTGGATCACGTTATTGGCTACCAAGCCCGGATTACTCGCTGTCCCATCGCTGCCGTCGAGGTGAATACCCTTATCACCAAGGGCCATATCAATATCATTCTCCACGATTTCCGTGTCATCAATGCAGTTCAAGACGGTGATAGCTTCGAAAGATGAAGCATTGGACCGGGCAGTAATCGTGTTCCAGCCTATTACCGGCGCATCGTGGTAATAGAGGTAAACTCCATAGGCGTACTGATCTTTAAACTCGTTGCCGACTACTTCGGTATAGCCTGATTTACTCCCGCTGA